>NZ_JBEXJT010000005.1:0-339641 GCF_040609255.1 Kitasatospora sp. NPDC004723
ACACACCCCCACAACGACGAAACGCCGGTCTCCGAGACAAGTCTCGGAGACCGGCATCACTCACCGCAGGCGATCAATCACAATTCACCAACAGCATCCGCGTGTGCCGGGCCCCTCCCCATCGCTACTCCGCCGAACCCTCGGCCTCCTCGGCCTTCTTCCGGTCCTGCGCGGCGCCCTCCTCGATGACCGCCTCGGCCACCGCCGCCATCGTCATCCGGCGGTCCATCGACGTCTTCTGGATCCACCGGAACGCGGCCGGCTCGTTCAGCCCGAACTTGGTCTGCAGCACGCTCTTCGCGCGGTCCACCAGCTTCCGGGTCTCCAGCCGCTGGGTGAGATCCGCGATCTCCTCCTCCAGCGTCCGCATCTCCGTGTACCGGGACACCGCCATCTCGATCGCGGGCACCAGGTCGCTCTTGGAGAACGGCTTGACGATGTACGCCATCGCCCCCGCGTCCCGCGCCCGGTCCACCAGCTCCCGCTGCGAGAACGCGGTCAGCATCAGCACCGGCGCCAGGTGCTGCTCATGGATCTGCTCGGCCGCGGACAACCCGTCCAGCACCGGCATCTTCACGTCCAGGATCGCCAGATCCGGCTTCAGCTCCTGCACCAACCGGACCGCCGTGGCTCCGTCCCCGGCCTCCCCGACGACGGTGTACCCCTCCTCCTCCAGCATCTCCTTCAGATCGAGACGGATCAGCGCCTCGTCCTCGGCGATCACAATCCGGGTGATCTGGGGCGAATCGGTCTCAAGCGGCTCGGCCTGCTCGTCGGCGGTGCTCACGGGGCTCCTCGTTCCGGCGGGGTACTGCATGCACGAGGGTACCCAGACACGGTATGTTTGAGTTCAAGCAGGGTCGGGGGCAACCTTCGAATCTGTGGATGCCCCGGTAGCCCAGAGGTTAGAGGCAATGGTCTCAAACACCATCCAGCGTGGGTTCGAATCCCACCCGGGGTACTTTTCCTTCGATTCGAAAGCCACTTAGGGCAACCTAATAGTTGGCGATCTTCATTCGTTCGAGTGGAAACCATTCCGTTCGCCCGCACGTTCGGCTCAGGGGATTCGAAGATCACCCGTATGGCCGTTCGATCCACTCGCGAAGAAGCCGTCCACCTTCTGCGCCAGGGCATCCGCAACTGCGAAGTCGCCCGCCGCCTCGGAGTCCCCTCGGGCACCGTCGGAGCCTGGAAGCACCATGATCTCGCCAGGCGCGGCAAGCTCCCCGGCCGCAAGCGCTCCGCCTGCGTGCACTGCCACGGCGACCGGCTGGACCGCCCCGCCTACGCCTATCTCCTGGGCCTCTACCTCGGGGACGGCTACATCCTCCTGCCCAGCGAATGCCGCAGCACCCAGAGTCTTCAGATCACGTGCGACGAGAAGTGGCCGGGCATCATCGACTCCGTCGAGCAGGCCATGCGCCAGGTGCTCCCGAACAACACGCCCTGCCGGGTCCGACGCACCGGCTGCCGCGACGTCAAGGTCTACTCGAATCACCTGACCTGCTACTTCCCCCAGCACGGCCCCGGCAGGAAGCACGAGCGCACCATAGCCCTGGAGCCCTGGCAGCAGGAGATCGTCGACGCCCACCCCTGGGAGTTCCTGCGCGGCCTGATCCACTCCGACGGCTGCCGGATCACCAACTGGACGACCCGCACCGTCGGCGGCGTCCAGAAGCGCTACGAGTACCCGCGCTACTTCTTCACCAACACCTCGACCGACATCATCCGCCTCTTCACCGACACGCTCGACGCCGTCGGCGTGCAGTGGAAGGCCTCGGTCCCCCGGCCGACCGGCCAGGTCAACATCTCCGTCGCCCGCAAGGAGTCCGTGGCGTTGATGGACGCCCACATCGGCCCCAAGTACTGACGCCGCCGCGACCCCCGTGCACGAGGGCCGCGGCGGGTGGGGTGGATCAGTCCAGGGTGCCGACGTGGTGGACGCGGACGAGGTTGGTGGAGCCGGCGAGGCCGGGCGGGGAGCCGGCGGTGATGACGACGATGTCGCCCTTGCGGCAGCGGCCGAGGGAGAGCAGGGCGGCGTCGACCTGCTCGACCATCTCGTCGGTGGTGGGGGCGAAGGGGCCGAGGAAGGTCTCCACGCCCCAGGTGAGGGCGAGTTGGCTGCGGACGGCCGGTTCGTAGGTGAAGGCGAGGACGGGGATCGGCGAGCGGTAGCGGGCCAGCCGGCGGGCGGTGTCGCCGGACTGGGTGAAGGCGACCAGGTACTTGGCGTGCAGGAAGTCACCGATCTCCGCGGCCGCCCGGGCGACGGCGCCGCCCTGGGTGCGGGGCTTGTTGCTCGGGGTGAGCGGGGACAGCCCGTCGGCGAGGATGTCCTGCTCGGCGGCCTCGATGATCCGCCCCATCGTGCGGACCGTCTCGGACGGGTACTTCCCGACCGAGGTCTCGCCGGAGAGCATCACCGCGTCGGTGCCGTCGAGGACGGCGTTGGCGACGTCGGAGGCCTCGGCGCGGGTGGGGCGGGAGGAGTTGATCATCGAGTCGAGCATCTGGGTCGCCACGATGACCGGCTTGGCGTTCCGCCGGGCGAGCGCGACGGCCCGCTTCTGGACCATCGGCACCTCCTCCAGCGGCATCTCGACGCCCAGGTCGCCGCGGGCCACCATGATGCCGTCGAAGCGGTCGACGATGGAGTCGAGGTTCTGCACCGCCTGCGGCTTCTCGATCTTGGCGATGACCGGGACCCGGCGCCCCTCCTCGTCCATCACCCGGTGGACGTCCTCGACGTCCCGCCCGGTGCGGACGAAGGAGAGCGCGACCAGGTCGACCCCGGCCCGCAGGGCCCAGCGCAGGTCGGCGACGTCCTTCTCGCTGAGCGCGGGCACCGAGACGGCGACCCCGGGGAGGTTGAGGCCCTTGTGGTCGGAGACCAGGCCGCCCTCGACGACGACGCAGCGGACCCGCGGTCCGGCCACCTCGACGACCTCCAGGGTGACCCGCCCGTCGTCGACGAGGATCAGCTCGCCGACGGTGACGTCCCCGGCGAGGCCGGGGTAGGTGGTGCCGCAGCCGTTCTGGTCTCCGTCGACGCCGTTGTCGGTGGAGATGGTGAACTCGTCGCCGCGTTCGAGAAGTACCGGACCCTCGGCGAAGGTGCCGAGGCGGATCTTCGGGCCTTGAAGGTCGGCCAGCACGCCGACGCTGCGGCCGGTCTCGTCCGCGACCTTGCGGACCCGGCGGTAGCGCTCCTCGTGCTCGGTGTGGGAGCCGTGGCTCAGATTCAATCGGGCGATGTCCATCCCGGCATCGACCAGGGACTTGATCTGGTCGTAGGTGTCGGTGGCGGGCCCGAGGGTACAGACGATTTTTGCTCGGCGCATACTGCTGAGAGTAGGCATTACCGGCGCGTAACGACGATGCGGGTCCGGACAACGGGATGGCCGTTGCCGTAAGGAGAGTTGAACAATCTGACACAACGTCGGACCGACGTGCGAGAGGTTCCCCGGAGTCGTCCGCGCCCGTTCCCTGATGCCAACCCGTGAAGGTGTGTTCACCTCTGGTTCATCGTCACTTCCGCCGCCGCACGTGGCGCGGCGGGACGCTCTTCACCCCGGTACGATGCCGGGCTCCGGAAGTGGTTCCAACGAGGGGGAAGCGTCCGGTATGAGGCGTGGTGCGTGGTTCGGGGCCGCGATGGCGCTGCTGGTGGTCGGCGGCCTGGTGTTCACGGTCCTGCAAATGCTCAAGCCCGACAACGACGATCCGCCGCCCATCGCCAAGATCACCGGCGTGGTCGGGTCGGAGAAGACCGCGTTCTTCCAGGACCCCGAGGTCAAGGCCGCGCTGGCCAAGCAGGGGCTGGACGTCAGCGTGGCCAGCGCGGGCTCCTGGCAGATGACCGACGTCAAGAAGGGGTCGGCGGACTTCGTCTTCCCCGCCAGCCAGCTGCCGGCCGACGAGATCGCGCAGAAGAACGGGGTGTCCGGGACCCTGGCCCGGCCGTTCTACTCGCCGCTGGTGATCGTCACGCACGCGGACGTCGCCAACGTCCTCAAGGAGAACAAGCTGGCGCAGCAGGATCCGAAGTCCAACGTCTGGACGTTCTCGATGGCGGAGTTCCTCAAGGCGGTCGGCGCCGGGCAGAGGTGGGACCAGCTCAACGCGGCCAACCGGCCCGGTTCCCTCAGTGGGGACATCTTCCTGGCCACCACGAATCCCGAGACCTCCTCGTCCGGCACGCTCTACATCGCGATGGTCGCCTACCTGCTGAACAACGAGCACGTGGTGACGGACGACGCGACCGTGGCCGCCATCGGGCCGGCGCTGAGGAACGCGATCAACAAGCAGGGGAGCATGAAGAACTCCACGGAGGAGCCGTTCAACGACTTCGTCTCCAACACCGGCCATCCGCTGGTGCTCGCGTACGAGTCCCAGGCGCTCGACCTGACCCTGAACCACGGCGCGCCGCCGGACATGGTGATGCTCTACCCCGACACCACCATCTTCTCGGACCACACGCTCGTCTGGTTCACCGACAACGGGCAGCGGCTCGGCAAGGTCCTGACCGATGACCCGAAGCTGCGGGAGCTGGAGGTCAAGTACGGGTTCCGGCCCTCGGGCGGCGTGGCCGGCACGGAGGAGTTCGCGGCGAAGGTGCGCGGTCTCGGCACCACGCAGGGCAACCCCCGGTTCGCGTTCGCGCCGGATCTGGGGGCGGCGCAGATCCATCCGGCCCGCGTGCCGACGCCGGAGGTCATGAAGAGCCTGGTCCAGGCCGCGAAGAAGTGATGACGGGGGACATGGGGACGGGAGCAGGGACGATGCGCAAGAGCGGTGTTCGGGGCCTGGCCGTCGGGCTGGCCCTGCTGGTGGCGACGGTGACGGCGTGCACGTCCGGGCCCGGGTCGACGACGACCCCGACGGGGCCGAGCAACCCGCCGGCGCCGAGCGCGCAGCCGGGGGTGCTGCGGGTGCTCGCCGGCAGTGAGCTGCAGGACATGGCGCCGGTGCTGGAGGAGGCCCAGAAGGCCACCGGGGTGAATGTGCAGTTCGCCTGGACGGGTTCGCTGGACGGCGCGGACGCGGTGTCCTCGGGCAAGGCGGACGGCAAGTACGACGCGATCTGGTTCCCGTCGAACCAGTATCTGCACCTGGACGAGGGGAGCAGGTCGAAGCTGCTCTCCGAGACTCCGGTCATGGTCTCCCCGGTCGCCTTCGGCATCCGTTCCTCGGTGCTCAACGACCTGTCGTGGGGCGACGGTTCGAAGGTGACCTGGGGCAACCTGGCGGAGGCCGCGGCGTCGGGGAAGCTGTCGTACGGGATGGCGGACCCGTCGCGGTCCAACTCGGGCTTCTCCGCGCTGGTCTCGGTCGCCTCGGCGTTCTCGGGGGCGACGTCCGCGCTGACCGAGGCGGATGTGCAGAAGGCGGCGCCGCAGCTGAAGCAGTTCTTCGCCGGGCAGAAGCTCACCTCGGGTTCGTCCGGCTGGCTGGCCCAGGCGTACAGCCGGGTGGAGCAGGGGTCGGTCGGGGCGCTGGTGAACTACGAGTCGGTGCTGCTGTCGCTGAACAAGCAGTTGCCCGCCCCGCAGCAGCTCACCGTGGTCCGCCCGACGGACGGCGTGATCTCGGCGAACTATCCGTTGACCCTGCTGAGTTCGGCGCAGCAGCGGGAGCGGGAGTCGTTCCAGCGGCTCACCGCCTACCTGCTGAAGGAGGACGTGCAGAAGCGGATCTCGGAGCTGACGCTGCGCCGGCCGGTCGCGCCCGGGACGACCCCGGCGGCGGGCCTGCCGACGGAGCGGTTGCACGAGCTGCCGTTCCCGGGCACCCGGGCGGTGGCGGACGGGTTGCTGTCCTCGTACCAGAACGAGCTGCGGCGGCCGTCGCGGACGGTGTACGTGCTGGACACCTCGGGGTCGATGGACGGGGCCCGGCTGGCGTCGCTGAAGTCGGCGATGGGCCGGCTGACGGGTGCCGACGACACCCGGGGGGTGCGGCGGTTCCGGGACCGCGAGGAGGTCACGCTGATCTCGTTCGCGGGGAAGGTGAAGTCGACGAAGACGCACTCGGTGCCGCCCGGATCGGACTCCCAGAAGGAGTTGAAGGCGATCGACGGGGACGTCCAGGCGCTGTCGGCGAGCGGTGGTACGGCGGTGTACTCGTCGTTGGAGGCGGCGTACCAGGTGATCGAGCGCCAGCAGTCGGCGGCCAAGGACGACCGCTTCACGTCGATCGTGCTGATGACGGACGGGGAGAGCAACGAGGGGGCGACGGACCAGGAGTTCCGGACCTACTACGGCGGGCTCTCGCCGGCGCAGCGGTCGGTGCCGGTGTTCCCGATCCTGTTCGGCGACGCGGCGAAGGGCCAGTTGCAGGGGATCGCGGACCTGACCGGCGGCAAGTTGTTCGACGGGACGGGTTCGCTGGACGGGGCGTTCGAGGAGATTCGTGGCTACCAGTAACGGTGGTGGCGTGAGCGGTGGGACCGGCGGGCCTGGTGGGCCCGCCGGTTCCGGCGGTTCCGGTGGGCCCGGCGGTTCCGGTGGGCCCGGTGGTTCCGGCGGCCGGGTCCGGACGTACCTGAACTCCACCCGCTACTCCGTCGCCGGTGGAGCGGGTGTGGCCACGGGGACGGCCGCCTACTTCCTGCAGGCTCCGCCGGCGATGTGGCTGCTGATAGCGGCGGGGTCGTACCTCGCGACGGTGTTCCTGTGGCCGAAGGATCCCGGCGACGACCGGTCCGCGCGGCGCGGGGGCGGGGGCGGTGGGGACGGGAACGGCTCCGCGGGCGGCTCGGACACGGACACGGGCTCGCAGGCCGGCTCGGACCGCGGGTCCGGGGGCGGGTCCGGGCCGGGCCCGAGGCTCGGCACCTCCCCGTCGCCGTCCGAGCCCGACCGGCGCGGCCTCGGTCCCGCGCTGTCGTCGGAGGTGGCGGGGCACTCCGTCGCGGCGAGTCCGCCGGGTCACCTGCACGGTCGCTCCGCGCCGCTGAGGGCCCCGGCCGCGGCGGCGTCGGAGGCTCCGTCGACGGCTCGGGCGGCGGCCCCGCCTGCGCCGCGGATCTGGCCGCAGTTGGAGGAGTTGGCGGCGTTCGTCGGCTCGGCGCCGCTGCCGCCGGCGGCGAACGTGCCGGGTCTGCTGGTGCGCTTGCGCACGGCCGGGCCGGGGCCGACCACGGAGCCGATCGTCCGCCGTCGGCTGCCGCTGGCGGTGGACGGCTACCTGCGGGCGCTCACCTGGCAGCCGTGGGTGCCGGACGGGGCGGACCCGGCGGCCGAACTGGCCCGCGCGGTGGACGAGATGGCCGCCCTGGTCCCGGCGTCCTGACCAGAGCCCCACGGCCGGCCCCGGCCCGCACGCCCCGGGGCCGGCCGCCCGCGTGACGGCCGCCCGCGTTCCGGCCGCCGTCGGCCCCCTGGCCCCACCGGCACCGCCCCGTGCCGCCGCCGACGCTCCCCTGTCAGGCCTCCAGGGCGGTCAGGCCTCCAGGGCGCCGGACAGTTCGAGGCGGCGGCGCACGCCCAGTTTGCGGAAGCTGTTGGTGAGGTGGGTCTCGACCGTGCGGACCGCCAGGTGGAGCATGGCGGCGATCTCGGCGTTGGAGTGCCCGGCGGCGGCGAGGCGGCAGATGCGCAGTTCGCTGTCGGTGAGCGCCTCCGCGCCGGCGTGGTCGGCGCGGCCGATGCGGGCGCCGGAGGCGCGCAGCGACTCCAGGGCGGCGGCGCGGTGGCGGACGGCGCCGAGGCGTTCGGCGCGGCCGGCGGCCTCGCGCAGGGCGCGGCGGGCGGCGCCGCGCCGTCCGCCGTCGCCGAGCAGGCGGCCGTGGGTGATGAGGGCGGGGATGAGTTCGGTGTCGATCTCGGCCTCGCGCAGCAGGTGGACGGCTTCGGTGGCGAGGTCGAGACCGTGGCGTCCGCCGGTGGCGGCGGCGAGGGAGCGCAGGGCGCGGCCGACGACGCGGGGGGTGCCCCAGACGCGGGCGAGCCGCAGTTCGTCCTCGGCGAGGGCGACGGCGGGTCCGGGTTCGCCGAGTTGGAGGTGGCATTCGGCGGCGACGGAGCGCCAGGGGGTGACGATGGGGCTGTGGACCTGGCGTTCGCTTTGGCGGCGGCCGCATTCGAGCAGGTCGGCGAGGGCTTCGGCGGGTTCGCCGGAGGCCAGCCGGAGCAGGCCGCGGGCGTAGAGGTACTCGTTCCATTCCCAGGAGTCCTGGGCGCGGTCGGCGGCGACGGCGCGGGCGAGGCCATGGGCCTGCCAGAGGCGGCCGGTCTCGACGAGGGCGATGACGCTCTGGGCGACGAGGTGGGCGTTCTGCTGGCCGAGGAGTTCGGCGTAGCGGCCGGGGGTGGTGTCCTCGGTGGCGGGGTGGGGTGCGGGGGCCCACCAGGAGGGGCCGGGGGCGGCGTCGGGGAGGCCGGGGGCGTCCCAGGGGCGCGGCCGGGGCAGTCCGGACGGTCCCCAGGGGGTGGCCTGGCGGAGTGCGGGGACGGGTGCCGCGACGGAGGCCGCGGGGGTGGAGCCGGGGGCGGTGAGGGCGTAGTCGTCGAGCAGGGCCTGGTACTCGCCGCGCATGATCCTGGTCTCGGCGCGGACGCTGAGCAGGCACTGGTAGCCGGGGTCGAGGGGGCCGCCGCGGTAGCAGGCGAAGCCGCGGGCGACGATCTCGTCGGCCTGGTCGAGGAGGTCGGCCCACTGGGAGAGGGTGGCGAGGGAGACCAGCAGGTAGGAGCGGCAGAGCGGGTCGACGGGGGCGGCGTCGAGTTCCTGGATGCGTGCGGCGACCTCGGTGGCGGAGAGCAGGCCGCTGGTGGCGTCGAACTCGGTGAGCAGGGCGAAGGCGGGTGGGGCGAGGCGTTGGGGGGTGCGGGTGGCGAGGCGCTGGACGCCTTCGACGACCTGGAGCCAGCTGCGGCCGTCGTGGGCGGCGATCTGGGCGGTGGCGGCCTGGACGGCGTGGAGGACGTCCTCCTGGTCGACGAAGCGGTGGGCGAGTTCGTCCATGAGTTCGAGGGCGGCGGCGGTGTCGCCGCGGGTGGCGAGGACGGCGCCGAGGGTGTTGGCGGCGCGGAAGACGCCTTCGTCGGTCTGCTGGAGGTGGACGGCCTCGGCGAGGTGGCGCAGGCCGACGGTGCGTTCGGCGGGGCCGAGGGTGACTTCGAGGCTGCCGAGTTCGGTGAGCAGCAGGCCGCGCTGGCGGTCGCTGAGGGGTTCGGCGAGGACGCGGCGCAGCAGGGCGGCGGCGTCGGCGGGGTGGTCGGCCTCGGCGGCCTTGCGGGCGGCGCGGCGCAGGGTGTCGGCGGCCCAGCGGGGGGTGGGGGCGGGGGTGAGCAGCAGGTGGCCGGCGACGGTTTCGTCGGGGGCGCCGGTGCGGTGGAGGTGTTCGGCGGCGGCGAGGTGGACTTCGGCGCGGTGGCCGGGGGCGTGTCCGGTGAGGACGGCGTCGGCGAGCAGGGGGTGGGCGAAGCGGGGCCAGTGGCCGGGGCCGGGGGTTTCGAGGTGGCGGTGGAGGGTGAGGTGGGCGAGCCAGCCGGCGAGTCGGCCGGGGTCGGCGGCGGTGAGTTCGGCGATCAGCGGGACGGGGTCGAGGTGCGGGGTTCCGGGGGCGGGGGTGGTGTCGGCGGCGGGGTGTTCGCGCATCCGGGCGAGGACGCGGGCGGCGGTGACGGCCTGGGGGCCGGCGCCGTGCAGCCAGGTGTCGACGGCTTCGGCGAAGGCGCCGCCGGGCAGGGCGCCGCAGCGTTCGGGCAGGGCGGCGGGCAGGACGGCGGGCAGGACGGCGTCGCCGTCGCCGTCGGCCGGGTCCGCCGGGTCCGCCTCGCCCGCCGCGAGGTCGGTGAGCAGCGCGGTGAGCAGCAGCGGGTTGCCGCCGCTGGCGCGGGCGCAGTCGGCGGCGAGCCCGGGGGGCGTGCCGGGTCCGAGGCGCTGCCGGGCGATCCGGACGGCGGCGGGGGTGCCGAGCGGGGCGAGCCGCAGGGTGGTGGCGAGGTCGGGGGTGAGGTCGCGGGCGAAGCGGTCGGGCGGGGTGTCGAGGGTGGCCTGCCGGTGTTCGGTGACGATCAGCAGGGCGGGGAGCCGGTCGATGCGGCGGGCGACCTGGCGCAGCCAGCGGCGGGAGGGCTCGTCGGCGAGGTGGATGTCGTCGACGGCGAGCACCAGCGGGTGGTGGCTGCCGTGCAGGCGGAGCAGGGACCAGAGGGTGGCCTCGGCGGTTTCGGCGTCGCCGTCGGCGCCGGCGGGCGTGAACGCGCGCGCGGGCGTGAACGCGGGCGCGGGCGCGGGCGCGGGCCCGGACCGCGGCGCGCTCCGGGCGGTGTGGTCGTAGGGGCCGGTGGGCGTGGGGCCGGTGTCGAAGAGCTGGCGGGCGGCCGCGTAGGGGGTGGCGGTCTCCTCGACGGAGCAGCGGGCGCGCAGCACGGCGGTGCCGTCGACGGCGGCGCGGCGGGCGGCCTCGGTGAGCAGCGCGGTGCGGCCGGTGCCGGTGGCGCCGGTGATCAGCAGCAGGTGGCCGGTGCCGCGGCGGGCGGCCTCGGCCCGGTCCGCGATCAGCCTGAGCTGTGGTTCGCGTTCCGCGAGGTGGGTGGACGTGATGGCACTCATCCCCGGTTGCTCCTCTCTCGCCTTCTGCCCTTCCCGGCCTTCCGCCGGTGACCGGACGGGCAGCATCCGCCGTTGTACCGGGAAAACGGCTTGACGTGCTAACCACGCGTTACCGGTGAGTCCGGTTCTCACCGTGAGGCGGCGGATCCGCCCGACCGGCCGCCGAGCCGCACAACGGCCCGGAGGGACACCCTCCACTTGCCGTGCGGGCACCGCCGCCGTCCCTCTGACCACCGCCGGAGCCCGAACCGTTGCCCCCGCCGATCGGCGGGGACTGCCCGGCGGGCCCGATCTCGTGGTGGACCACGATGGCCGGGAGGCTGCCCCGGCGGGAAGCATGGTGGCAGTTTCCGGGGCACGGGCAGCGCTCCCGGATCGCCGTCGAAACGGCCGGCCGTCCCGGGTGGGGCGCAACGTCCCGACGTTCGGGGTCTACCGGGTGGCCGGGCCGGCTTCTCCAGGAGGGGGCCAGATTTGACTGTTCTGCACACCGAGTACGACCGCCGTGGTCCGGCGGTGCGGGCTTCGGCGTCCGCCACGCGTACGGTGCCGCCGCAGCGCCCGGTGGCGTCCCGCGGGGTCGCCGTGGCCGGGCACGCGTCGGGTGCGACCGCGGTGGCGGCCACCTCTTCCCAGGCGTCCGCCGCCGGGCCGGTCCGCGCTCCGGCGGGGGCGGCCCGGCCGGTGGCCGGCGCGGCGGCCCGTACCTCGACGGTGCCGGTCGCCGTCCAGGCCGCCGATCCGCTCTCCCGGGCGGGGGCGGAGGCGCAGCTGCGCCGCTTCCCCGGGGTCGCGGTGGTGGACCCGTCGGGGACCGCCGCGCCGGGCACGGTCACCGTGCTGGTCGCCGAGTCGGCCGACGCGGCCGCCACGGCGGCCCTGCGGCGGCTGGTGCGCGGGGCCGGCCAGCGGGTGGTGCTGGTGGTCGAGCGGCTGCGCGAGACCGAGTTGATGGAGGCCGTCGAGTGCGGGGTGGCGGCGATCCTGTGGCGCCGGGAGGCGACGCCGGAGCGGCTGGGCCGGGCGGTGCTGGCCGCCGCCCGGGGCGACGGCGACCTGCCGGCGGATCTGCAGGGCCGGCTGATCGCCCAGGTGGGCCGGCTGCAGCGGTCCGTGCAGGGCATGCCGGGGCAGGCTCCGGCGGGTCTGTCGGAGCGTGAGTCGGACGTGCTGCGGCTGGTCGCGGAGGGGTGGGACACCGGGGAGATCGCGGCCCGGCTGTCGTACTCGGAACGGACCGTCAAGAACGTGCTGCACGGTCTGACCACCCGCCTGCAGTTGCGCAACCGGGCGCACGCGGTCGCCCACGCGGTCCGCGAGGGCTACATCTAGATCGGCCCCTTTCGGGCCACGTCGGGCGGGCAGGTGCGGCATGCGGCACCTGCCCGCCCGCGTCATGAACGAGTCGCCAAGATCTCACCTGTTGGAAAGGTCCGGGGGCTATCCATCGGCCTGGCCGCACGGCACACTGCTACGCGCGTACTTCTACGCGCGTCACTGTTGACGGTCCGTTCGCAGTCCCCACCCGGGAGAGTCGTCCAATGTCCTTGAACCGCCGTGACTTCGTCACCCGGTCCGCCGCCACCGCCGCCGGCGCCGCCCTCGCGAGCAGCGCCGCCCTCGCCGCCGCCACCCCCGCCGCGGCGGCCGGACCGGACGAGGCCCGCGCCAAGGGCCGGACCAAGCGCCAGGCCTTCACCGTGATGGGCACCACCGACCTGCACGGCCGGGTGCTCAACTGGGACTACTTCACCGACGCGGTCTACGCCGACAAGGCGCACAACGAGGTCGGCCTCGCCAAGATCTCCACGCTCGCCAAGCAGGTGCGCGAGGAGAAGGGCTGGGACCGCTGCCTGCTCATCGACGCCGGTGACACCATCCAGGGCACCCAGCTGACGTACTACTACGCCCGGATCGAGCCGATCGCCACCGAGGCCGACACCGCGCCCGAGCACCCGATGGCGCTCGCCATGAACACCATGGAGTACACCGCCGCCGCGCTCGGCAACCACGAGTTCAACTACGGCATCGACACCCTGCGCGCCTACGAGGAGCAGCTGGACTTCCCGCTGCTGGGCGCCAACGCGCTGAACGCCCGCAACGACAAGCCGGCCTTCCCGCCGTACGTGATCCGCAAGCTGAAGCTGGACAACGGCCCGGCCCTGAAGGTCGGCATCGTCGGCCTGACCAACCCGGGCATCGCGATCTGGGACAAGGCCAACGTCGCCGGCAGGATGACCTTCCCGGGCATCGTCGAGACCGCGAAGACCTGGGTGCCCAAGGTCCGGGCCGCCGGCGCGGACGTCGTCGTGGTCGCCTGCCACTCCGGCATGGACGAGGCCACCTCCTACGGCGACCAGCTGCCCTGGGCGGAGAACGCCTCGGTGGCGCTGGCCGAGCAGGTGCCGGGCATCGACGCCGTCCTGGTGGGCCACGCGCACAAGGAGATCGCGCAGCGCCTGGTCGTCAACAAGCAGACCGGCAGGACGGTCGTGCTCTCCGAGCCGCTCTGCTGGGGCCAGCGCCTGACCTGCTTCGACTTCGAGGTCGAGTTCGACAAGGGCGCGTGGAAGGTCGTCTCGCTCTCCTCCCGGGTGCTGAACTCCAACACCGTCCCGGAGGACCCGGAGATCGTCGGCCTGATGACCGAGCAGCACAAGAAGGTCGTCGCCTACGTCAACCAGGTCATCGGCACCTCCAGGATCGAGCTGTCCATCGCCGACGCCCCGTTCAAGGACACCCCGATCATCGACCTCATCGGCAGGGTCCAGGCCGACGTGGTGCGCGCCGCGCTGGCCGGCGGCCAGTACGCCAAGCTGCCGGTGCTCGCCCAGGCCGCGCCGTTCAACCGCACCGCGGTGATCCCGTCCGGCCAGGTCAAGCTGCGCGACGCGGCCGGCCTGTACATCTACGAGAACACCCTGGAGGCCCGCATCCTGACGGGTGCCCAGATCAAGGACTACCTGGAGTTCTCGGCGAAGTACTACGCCCAGCTCGCCCCGGACGCGCCGGTCGACCGGGCCACCCTGACCAACGCGCAGAACACCCCGGACTACAACTACGACGCGGTGTACGGCGTCTCGTACGACATCGACATCGCCCAGCCGGTCGGCTCGCGGATCGTCAACCTCTCCTTCGAGGGCAAGCCGATCGACCCGAACGCCCAGTTCGTCCTCGCGGTCAACAACTACCGCGCCAACGGCGGCGGCAACTTCCCGCACATCGCGGCCGCGCAGAAGCTGTGGGCCAACTCGGACGAGATCCGCAACGCGATGATCGCCTGGGTGAAGGAGAAGGGCGTCATCGACCCGGCGGACTTCTTCAGCGAGTCCTGGCGCCTGGTCCGGGCCGGCCGGCCGGTCTTCTGACCGAACCGCCCCTCAGCGGCATCGGCCGGCCCCGGGGTCCACGCCCCGGGGCCGGTCCCCTTCCCGTCCCCTTCCGGCTCTCTTCCGGCTCTCTTCCGGCTAGCCTGACGGCATGCGGACCATCGCCGCCTGGCCCCTGGACGGAACTCCCCCGCCGGACGTGCCGGCCGAGTTCCACGACGCCTGCGCCCGGGTCGGCCGGGACCTGCGGCACCTGCCCGCCGGCGACCGGCTCCCGGCCGGCGTCCGCTGGGAGCTCTCCGAGGACCACTACAGCGGCTTCCTGCTCGGCCTGGGGTCCGACCGGGGCATGCTGTTCACCCAGGACACAGATCCCTACCTCCCGCCCGGCCCGCTCACCGCGTACGTCGCCGAGCGGGTGCAGGACCACCTGACCGGCCACGAGTTCGTCCAGTGGCCCGCCTGCCCCGGCCACACCCACCCGCTGGTGGCCGCCGCGGCCGGGGCGCAGGCCTGGTGGCACTGCCGACGCTCCGGAGACCCCCTCGTCCGGATCGGCGAGCTGGCCACCGGCTGCCGAGACCCCCGGGGCGTGTCGGGAACCGCCTAGCGCAGGGCGGCCAGCTCCCCCATCGCCTCGCGTTCGATCCGCGCCAGGTCCTCCAGCAGCCGCCCGGCCCGCTCCAGCGGCGCCGTGTCCCCGGACTCCCCGGCCGCGGCGACCAGTGCGGCCACCTCGGTCCAGCCCGCCGCGGCCTCGGCGTACCGCTCGTGGGCGGTCCGCACCCGGGTGCCCCCGAGCAGTTCGGCGCACTCGCCGAGGAAGTCCCGGTAGAGGTTGCGGAACAGCGCGCCGCCGGTCCCGGCCAGCTCCATCATCAGCGCGGCCTGCGGCAGTTGGCGCGCGGGCTGCTCGGCCCGGGCCAGCCAGCCCGGCACGGCGGCGGCGGCCTTCGCGATGCCGCGGTGCCCGAGGTTGGCGATCGGCGGGTGCAGGAACGCCCTCGCGCAGTCGGCCATCGCCGGGGCCAGCAGGCCCCGCAGGTCCGGGAGTTCGCCGCGCGGGGCGAGCGTGAAGGAGCGGTGGCGGGCGGTCATCGGGCCGCGTTCGGCGCGCGCCGCCGCGAGCGAGGCCAGGCTGGTGGTGACCGAGCCGCCCTGCTGCGCGGTGTCCACCAGGTGCGCGCGGTCGGCGTCGTAGCCCTCCATCGCGACGATGTGCCCGCCGAAGTGCACCCGGGAGGTGAAGTACTCCAGGTGGTAGCTGTCCAGCTGGAGCCCGACCGGGTGACCGGCGTCCAGCTCGACGGCCACGTTCTGCCAGGCCCGGCGGGCCGACCCGGTCTCCCGGACCTCCAGCTCCAGCCCGAGCCTGGCCGCCAGGGCGCGGGTCAGCTCGAAGGGCTTGACCCGGCCGCCGAGGAACGGGAAGTCCAGGCCCTTGCCGTCCCAGTAGACGAACGACAGCCCGGCCCCGAGCCCGAACAGCATCGGCTCGGACAGTTCGACGCCCTGGTGGCTCAGCAGCACGTCCAGCGTCGTCGTCTCGCAGTGCTCGCCCGCCCGCGGCCTCGTCACGCCGTCTCCTCCGTCCGCTCCTCGACCCGGACCACCAGCCGGGTCGTCCACTCCTCCGCCGGGGCCTCCCCCGGCCCGACCAGGTACGCCTCCCGCACCGGCGCCAGCGGCCGCAGCCCGCGCTCGTGCACGGCGGCCATCAACGCGTGGTAGGCGAGCGGAAGTTGGGTGTACGGGCCGTGGTGGACCGTCTCGACCGTCGGCCCGCCGGGCAGCACCTCCCGCTCCAGCCCGTCCGGCAGCGCGTCCGCCTCCTCCGCGCTCTGCGCGCCGACCGCGATCCGCATGCCGTCCGCGAGGTCCAGCGGGAACAGCCCCCACAGCGGGGGCCGCCACGGCGTGCCGTCCAGCGCCGCCAGGAGCCGGCCGACACTCCCGTCGATCCGTTCCGCCAGCTCGCCCGGCCCGGCCACCGCCCGGACGACGGCCAGCCGGCGCCGCGGCTCCCGCCCGAGGGTGATCTCGTACCCGGGCAGTCCGCCGCCGTCGGCGAGGCGTTCCAGCAGCTCCAGGCGGGCACGGTCACGGGTGATCCGCTCGGCGACCCGGTCGCGTTCGGCCCTCAGCAGCCGGGCCCGCTCCGGTTCGGCGGACGCCAGGGTCGCGGCGATCACCGGGAGCGGCACGTCGAGTTCGCGCAGCAGGGCGACGGTGAGCGCGTCGCGGGCCTGCCCGGGGGCGTAGTAGCGGTAGCCGGTGGCGGGGTCGACCCGGGCCGGTGGCAGCAGGCCGGTGTCGTCGTAGTGGCGGAGCTGTTTGACGCTCAGCCGGCAGAGGCGGGCGAAGCGCCCGATGGTGAGGAGGCCGTCCCGCAGGACGTCGTCTGGGTCTCGCACGGGCCCATCGTGGACCCTCCCGCCGTGGGAGGGTCCATTCCGGTCGGGGCGTCCGGCACGGTCCGGGCATCCGGGACGGCCGGCGGGCGAGACGTTGGGACATCTTCCCGAGACAGCGGGATATTCAGCCGCGCGCGGGGCCTGCCTACCGTTGATCACGTCACCGAGAGTCCCCCTTGTGAAGTTCCGAGAAGGAGCAGTCCCATGCGCGCAGTCGTCCAGCAGACCGTCGGCGGCCCGGAGGTCCTGGAGGTCGTCGAGACCGACCGGCCCGCCCCGCTCAGCGCCGAGGTGCTCGTCCGCGTCCACGCCGCCGGCGTCAACCCGGTGGACGCGGCGGTCCGTTCCGGGATGTACCCGCTGCTCGGCGAGCCGCCGTTCGGGGTCGGCTGGGACATCTCGGGCGTGGTCGAGGAGGCCGCGCCGGGCGCCCGCTTCAAGGTCGGCGACGAGGTGTTCGGGATGCCGTTCTTCCCGCGCGCCGCCACCGGCTACGCCGAGTACATCGCCGTGCCCTCCCGCCAGGTGGCCCGCAAGCCCGCCTCGCTGGACCACGTGCAGGCCGCTGCCCTGCCGCTGGCCGCGCTGACCGCCTGGCAGGGCCTGGTGGACGCGGCGGGTCTGGCCGAGGGGCAGCGGGTGCTGATCCACCGGGCGGCGGGCGGCGTCGGCCACCTGGCCGTGCAGATCGCCAAGGCGCGCGGCGCGCACGTGATCGCCCTGGCGAGCGAGCCGAAGCACGAGTTCGTGCGCTCGCTGGGCGCCGACGAGGTGCTCGACTACCGCGAGGAGGGGTTCCTGGAGCGGGTCGGCCGGGTGGACGTGGTGTTCGACTCCTCCTCGCAGGGCACCGCCTCGCTGGCGGTGCTGCCCGAGGGCGGTGTGCTGGTCTCGATCATGGAGCACTGGAACACCGCGCTGGCCGCCGAGGTCGAGGCCGCCGGGCGGCGGTTCGCGGGCGTCTCGGTGGAGCCGGACTACGCCTCGCTGGAGGCCATCGCCCGGCTGGTGGACGAGGGCCGGATCCGTCCGCACATCGCCGAGACCTTCCCGCTGGAGGAGGCCGGCAAGGCGCACGAGCTGATCGCCACCGGCCGCACCCAGGGCAAGATCGTGCTGACCGTCGGCTGAGTAGGGTTTCCCGGGGACGGCGTGGCGACCAGGGAGGGCGCGTGGACATCCTGACCGAGGCACTGAGCTCGATGCGTACGGGGCAGCCCACCTCCGTCCGCACCGAGGGGCAGGCCCCGTGGGGGCTTCGGCTGCCCCCGGTCGCCGGCGCCGGGTTCCACGTGGTGCTGTACGGAACGTGCTGGCTGGTGCCGCTGGAGGAGGAGGCCGCGCCGATCGCGCTCAGCCCGGGGGACGTGGTGTTCCTGCGCGACGGCCGCGGCCACATCCTCACCGACCGGCCCGGTACCCCCATCACCCCCGCGCAGGCCTCGGACTACCGGCCGTCCCTGCCGATCGGCACCGTGTCGATCGGCGGGGACGGGCCGCGCACCAGCCTGCTGTGCGGCAACTACCACCTCGACCAGGCCCGCCCGCACCCGCTGGTGCGCCAACTGCCGGCGATCGTCCACCTGCAGACCCGGCACGGCCGGCACCCGGAGCTGAGCGCGGCCGTCCAGCTGCTCGGCGCCGAGCTGGAGAACCCGCGGATCGGGTCGACCGGCATCGTCCCGGCGCTGATCGACTCGCTGCTGCTGTACATCCTGCGGGCGTGGTTCGAGGAGCAGCCGCCCGCCACCGCGGCCGGCTGGGCGGCGGCGCTCGGCGACTCGGCGGTGGCTCCGGCGCTCACCGCGATCCACGAGGCGCCGTCCACGGCCTGGACGGTGGAGTCGCTCGCCGCCCGGGCCGGGCTCTCCCGGGCGGCGTTCGCCCGGCGGTTCACCACGCTGGTCGGCGAGCCGCCGATGGCGTACCTGACCCGCTGGCGGATGACCACGGCGGCGCGGCTGCTGCGCGAGTCGGAGGCTCCGCTCACCACCGTCGCCGCACGGACCGGCTACGGCTCGGAGTACGCCTTCGCCAAGGCGTTCAAGCGGGAGTTCGGCCTCGCCCCCGGCGGCTACCGCCGCGAGTCCCGGGCCGCCTGAGCACCCGCCGCGTCCGCACGTGCTCCGGCGCGCCCGGTGCTACCCCTCGGCGACGGCCTCGCGGACCGCCGGGGCGATCTCGTTCGCCCAGCGGCCGAGGGTCAGCGGGTCCGGCGAGCCGTGGTCGGCGGCGAAGAGGGTGAAGCCGGACGCCCCGTGCTCCAGCACCGCGCCGGTCAGCTCGGCCACCCACTGCTCCACCGAGCCGCCGAGCCAGGTCCGTTCGCCGTTCCGGGTCGCCGCCAGCGGGCGGTCGGTGATCCGGCCCGGGAGGTTGTAGACGGTGCGGATCTCGCGCGGGTCGCGCCCGACGGCGGCGGCGGCCTCGTCGACGACCGGTCGCGAGGTGCGGTAGCGCTCGCTGAGCCAGTCCGCGGCGTGACCGGGGATCCAGCCGTCGGCGACCCGGCCGGTGACGGCCAGCGACTTGCGGCCGTTGGAGCCCGTCCACACCGGCGGCGCCGCCACCGGCGCGGGCTCGATCCGCCGCACGCGGTAGTGCCGGCCCTCGTGGGTGACCGGCTCGCCGCCGCCCGACAGCCGCTTGACCAGCAGGATCGCCTCCTCGAAGGCCTCCACCGCCTCTCCCGGGGTGAGCCGCTCCACCCCCAGGTCGGCGATCCGGTCCCAGAGCCCGCCGGCGCCCATGCCCAGCACCACCCGCCCGCCGGAGAGCGCGGACAGCGAGGTGACCGCCCGGGCCAGCAGCGGCGCGGGCCGGCTCGGCAGGTTGGTGACGTTGGCGAAGCCGCTGATCCGCTCGGTGCGCCCGAGCAGGAACCCGAGCGCGGCGTAGGCGTCCACCCGCCCGCCGAGGTAGGGGTGGTCGGACAGCGAGAAGTGGTCCAGCCCGTCCCGGTCGGCCTGCTGGACGACGCTCAGCAGCTGACCGGTGTCGGCGAGGTCACCCGGCGCGCCGAATCCGAAGACGACGCTCTTGCTACGACTCATGTTTCTCTTGCCCCCAAAGCAGAAAAGAGCTGCAGTTCGTATCACGAACCTATTGGTTCGCGGCACGAACTGCAACCCCCACCGAGGGGATCAGCCCGGCTCCCCGAAGACCGGCGGCGCCTCGTTGTCCAGCACGACCCGCCCGAGCAGCCCGGCCAGCACCTCCCGCTCCGCCGCGGAGAGCCCGGCCGGCAGCCCGTCGATCCGCCGACAGGTCTCCGCGTGGAACCGCTCCGCCAGCACCGCCCCCTCCGCCGTCAGCGCGACCCGCACCGCCCGCGCGTCCGCCTCACAACTCTCCCGTCGCACGAGCCCGTTGCGCTCACTGCGGTCGACCAGCCCGGTCAGGCTCGACTTGGCCAGCCGCAGCAGCCCCCCGAGCTCCCCCATCACGTACGACCGCCCCATCAGCACGCACAGCAACTGCCCCTGCTGCGGAGTCAGCCCGTGCTCGCGCGCCGCCTCGGCGTACACCGCGTCCACCAGGAACGCCGCCCGCACCAGTGCCCCGACAACCCCGATCCCACCATCCGCACTCTTGTCCACCAGCCCAGCCTAACAGTCATGATTCGCGACACGAACTACTGATTCGACGGTCGGCGCCAGGTGCGAGAATGGCCCATGACCGGATTCCGGATCCCCGAACGGCATGCGCAGTTGCCGGCCTACGCCCAGAGCCTCACCCCGCCGTCAGGCTGGAAGGTCGAGGTGTCGGGCGACCAGATCATCATGACGGCGAGCCCATCAGTGATCCACCAGCGCAACCTGATGATCGTCCGAGAGCAGTTCGATGCCCACCGCCCGGCCGAGCTGATGCCCAGCGAGAACACCGACCTCGCCTCACCCCACACCGGCAAGCTCCGCAACCCGGACCTCACCTACATCCCGCTCGACACCGTCGAGCTCGGCGGCAGCCAGGTGCCCGCCGAGCTGGCCGCGATCGCGGTCGAGATCGTCTCCCCCTCGAACCCGGAGAACGACCTGGTCGGCAAGGTCCGCGACTACCCGCAGATGGCGATCCCGCTCTACCTGGTGATCGACCCGCGCGAGGGCACGCTCACCCTCCACTCCGAACCCGGCGGCGGCACCTACCACCGGCGGTGGACCGGGGCGTTCGGGGACGGCGTGCCGGTCCCGGAGCCGTTCGCCTTCGAGCTCGCCACCGCCGAACTGCTCCGGTACCCCCGCTAGGGCTTCTCGGCGACGGCGGCCCAGATGGCCACCTGGGAGTCGGTCGGCTGCTCGGGGGTGTCGGGGCGCCAGAGGGGGGCGGTGACCAGGCCGGGCTCGGTGAGGTCGAGGCCCTCGAAGAAGCGCAGCACCTGCTCGCGGGTGCGCATGGTCAGCTGGGCGGAGGCGTTGCGGTAGACGGCGGGGCCGCGGCCGGCGTCGGCGGTCGGGGTGAAGTCCAGGGTGCCGTGGGAGAGGACGAGGCGGCTGCCGGACGGCAGGGCGTCCACCAGGGTGCGCACGATGCCGTACGGGTCGTCCTGCTCGTCGATGAAGTGCAGGACGGCGACGAGCAGCAGCGCCACCGGCTCACCGGAGTCCAGCGCCCGCCGGACCTCGGGGAGGGCCAGGATCGCGGCCGGATCGCGCAGGTCGGCCTGGACCACCGAGGTGCTCTCCGGGGTGGTGCCGCTCAGCAGGGCGCGGCCGTGCACCAGCACGATCGGGTCGTTGTCGAGGTAGACCACCCGGGCGTCCGGCCGCACCTGCTGGGCGACCTCGTGGGTGTTCCCGGCGCTGGGGATGCCGGTGCCGATGTCGACGAAGTGCCGGATGCCCTCGCCGGCGAGGTGGCGCACCGCGCGGCCGAGGAAGGCCCGGTTGGCCAGCGCGCTGATCCGCACCATCGGGCTGATGCCGAGCACCCGTTCCGCGGCCTCGCGGTCGGCCGGGAAGTTGTCCTTGCCGCCGATGTAGTAGTCGTACATCCGGGCGGGGTGCGGGATCTCGGGGCGCAGGTCGGCGGGCGGCCGTACCTCGTCGCCCTCGTCACCGACGAGCCACTCCCGGCCGATCTCCTGAAACTCGGTCACCCCTGCCACCCCTTAGGTCCGTTCCGATCACACACGGTCGAACTCAGTCCCCACTGGTCCCCATGCGATCCGACAGGCGCAGCATAGGGCAGCCCCGGCCGGCAAGCGGAACCCGGCCGTCCCCGCCGGAGCCGGGGGACGGCCGGACCCCGGGTCAGAACGGGAAGCGGCTGCGCCCGTGCTGGATCGAGATCCACTTCACGGTGGTGAACGCGTCGACCGTGGACTCGCCGTTCAGCCGGCCCACGCCCGAGCTCTTCTCGCCGCCGAAGGGCACCACCGGCTCGTCCGCGATGGTCCCGTCGTTGACGTGGATCATGCCGGTCTCGATCCGCTGCGCGACCCGCACGCCGCGCTCCACGTCGGCCGTGTGCACCGCGCCGCTGAGGCCGAACGGCGTGTCGTTGGCGATCCGCACCGCCTCGTCCTCGCCGTCGAACGGCACGACCAGCACGACCGGCCCGAACAGCTCGCGCCGCAGGATCGGCGCGTCGGCCGGCAGGTCGCCGAGCACCACGGGCTCCATCAGGCTGCCGGTGGTGGTGCCGCGCAGCAGCGCGGTGGCACCGGCGGCGACCGCCTGGTCGACCTGCGCGGTGAGGGCGTCGGCCTGGACGGGGTTGATCAGCGGGCCGATGTGGGTGGCCGGGTCCCGGGGGTCGCCGACCTTGAGGGTGGCGACCTTGGCGACGAACTTGCGGGTGAACTCCTCGGCCACGGCGCGGTCGACCAGCACGCGGTTGGCGGCCATGCAGACCTGCCCCTGGTGCACGAAGCGGCTGAACACGGCCGCGTCCACCGCGTAGTCGACGTCGGCGTCGTCCAGCACGATCAGCGCGCTGTTGCCGCCCAGCTCCAGGACGGTCCGCTTGAAGTGCGAGGCGGCGACGGTGGCGACGTGCCGGCCGACCTTGTCGGAGCCGGTGAAGGAGATCACCTTGGGGATCGGGTGCTCGATGAACGCGTCGCCGATCTCGGCGATGTCGGTGATCACGACGTTCAGCAGGCCGGCCGGCAGGCCCGCCTCCTCGAAGATCTTGGCGATCAGGGTGCCGCCGACCACCGGGGTCTCCTGGTGCGGCTTGAGCACCACGCCGTTGCCGAGCGCCAGCGCCGGGGCGACCGCCTTCATCGACAGGAACAGCGGGAAGTTGAACGGGCTGATCACCCCGACGACGCCGACCGGCAGCCGGTAGAGCCGGTTCTCCTTGCCGTCCACCGGGGAGGGCAGCAGCCGGCCCTCGGCGCGCAGTGACAGCTGCATCGCCTCGCGCAGCATGTCCTTGGTGAGCGAGAGTTCGAACCAGGCCTTGACGGCGGTGCCGCCGAGCTCGGCCATGATGTCCCGGGTGATCTCCTGCTCGCGGTCCTCCAGGATCCGCAGCGCGCGCTCGAAGACCAGCCGGCGGGCGTAGGGGTTGGTGGCCGCCCACTCCTTCTGCGCCAGCGCCGCGGCCCGGTAGGCCTGGTCGACCTCCTCGACGGTGGCGACGGTGATGGCGGCGATCTTCTCACCGGTGAAGGGGTCGACGTCGACGATGTCCCAGGAGCCGCTGCCCTCGCGCCACTCACCGTCGATGAACTGCAGCGCCAACTCGGAAAGGTACGACATCTGATCCCTCTCATGCCTACGGGAACGCACGAACATCGTTCGCGGTCGTTCGCGATCAGATCTGATCGGGGCTCATCGTACTTATCTGTCAGAGCTCTTGGCGTACCGAGCGAAGAAGTTCTCGTGTCCGCTCGGGAGAGAGACTGTCCGCCACCAGACCGTCCATCGCCCCCGCGTACTCGGCGACCTCCGCCGGCTTGTCCAGGTACAGCGCGGTGGTGAACTGCTCCAGGTACACGATGTCCGGCAGCTCCTGCTCGTCGAAGGCCAGCACCGAGAACGCCCCGCCCTCCGCGCGCAGCCCGCCGAAGCCCAGCGGCATCACCTGGAACTCGACGTTCGGCAGTTCGGTCAGCTCCAGCAGCCGGTCGACCTGCGCCCGCATCAGCTCCGGCCCGCCCCAGGGCCGGCGCAGCACGGCCTCGTCCAGCACCGCGACCAGCCGCGGCGCCCGCTCGGCGCTCAGCACCTCCTGGCGCTTGAGCCGCACCTCCACCCGCCGCTCGATCTCGGCCGGCTCGGTGACGTGCCCGCCGTGGGTGATCACGGCCCGGGCGTAGTCGGCGGTCTGCAGCAGCCCGTGGACGAACTGCACCTCGTAGCTGCGGATCTCGGTGGCGGCCTCCTCCAGGCCCAGGTAGTTCTGGAACCAGCCCGGCAGCACGTCCCCGTACCCGTGCCACCAGGACGTCGCGTTGGCCGCCCGCACCAGCCCCAGCACCGAGGCCCGCTCCGGCTCCGCGTCGACCCCGTACAGCGTCAGCAGGTCGGCGACGTCGCGCTCCTTGAAGCCGACCCGGCCGAGTTCCATCCGGCTGATCTTCGACTCGGAGGCCCGGATCGAGTACCCGGCCTCCTCCCGGCTGACGCCCCGGGCCTCCCGGAGCCTTCGCAGCTGCGACCCCAGCAGCAGACGCCGCACGGTGGCACCACCACCCGCCTGAGTCGCACCCATCGCCTCAACCCTCCGCACCTCGGCAGCCCCCCGGCCGTCGGCCGCAGTCTTCCATCAGGGACCGACAAACAACAGTCCTCGGAACGCCCTCGACGGAGCCGTCGACCGCCGCCGTGACCGCCCGGACGACCACCGTCCGGATACGCGCGGTAGCCGACTCGTAGCTCCCCGGAACGCACTCTAGTCCCCCGCCGTCGCCATGCACATCCCCAGCCCCCCGGAGTGCCCCCGGGAGCCGCAACTCGGCCGGAATCGACAACCGTTGACGCAACCCGACCGCGCCGCCGGGCGTCCCCGACCATGTGCTGAGACGACTTCGCACCGCCGCGCTCCCGATCATCGCGCTCGCCGTACTCACCGTGCTCGCCGTGCCCGGTGACACCGCCCCCGCCCCGGCCGCCGCCCCGGACCAGAGCGACGTCCCGGTCCCCGGCGGGGCCCTGGAACGGGCCCGCCAGGTGGCGGAGGCCTGGCCCGGATCCGCGATGGGCCAGAGCTGGCAGAGCGGCTACTTCCCGCAGCGGGAGGGTCAGTTCTGGCTGCCGAAGGACTTCTCCCAGAACGACGGCGCGTTCGCGGCCTTCCTCGGCGGCCGGATCGCTCTGGAGACCGGGCTCCCGCCGGCCTCCGGCACCGGGACGGTCTCCTTCGCGGACGGGACGTCCATCGCCCTGCCGCTGACCGACCCCCGCGCCGCCTACGGGGAACTCGTCCGTTACCGCGACAACCCCTGCACCAGGGAACCCTGCGACACCCGGCTCACCGTCACCGCCGTCCGGCCCGGGACCCGGCCCCAGCTCACCAGCCGCGGAACCGCGACGGTCCCGGTCTGGGAGTTCCGGTTCGCCGGCCTCGACGAGCCCTACGCCGTCGCCGCCGTGGAGGTGGAGTCGGCACAGAAGTCCGCCCGCTACACCGTGCCGGGCGAGGACCTCCCCACGGGGATCGCGGACGTCCTCCTCGCGTTCCACGACGAGAAGGGGCTGGAGGGCGTGATGTACCCCCACGACTGCGCCGACGCGCTCCCGGGCGCTGTGTACGAGACCGCCGACGTCCTGGTCCTGATCGGCCGCACCACCGGCCGCCCGACCGACTGCGAACCGAACGGCGCCGGACGGAGCACCCTGTTCCGGTTCACCCGGCCCCTGGGCGACCGCGTGGTCCTCAACCTCGCCGGCCGCCCCATCTACTTCCCCGAGGACTGACCCGCCCCCGGGAACGCGAAAGGCGCCTGCCCCCAAACTGGTCGGGGATGTGGGCAGGCGCCAGGGACCGCGGTGGCCCGGCGACGCTGACGGGGTGCGGCTCGGTACGACCCGGCAGTGCGGCGCCGGGCTACCTGGACCGGATCAGACCACCAGCGGGCGGTCCGTCGGCCGGATCGGGGCGGGCAGCGGGGTCTTGCCGCCCAGGTAGGTGTCGACCGCCGCGGCGGCCGAACGGCCCTCCGCGATGGCCCAGACGATCAGGGACTGGCCCCGTCCCGCGTCACCGCAGACGTAGACGCCATCGACATTGGTGGCGAAGCGGCCGTCCCGGGCCACATTACCGCGTGCGTCGAGGTCCACGCCCAGCTGCTCGACCAGACCGTTCTTCACGTCCGTCCCGGTGAAGCCCATCGCCAGGGTGACCAGCTGCGCCGGGACGGCCCGCTCGGTGCCCGGCACCTGCTCGAACCGCCCGTCCTTGAACTCCACCTCGACGAGGTGCAGCTGCTGGACGTTGCCCTCCTCGTCGCCACTGAAGTGGGTGGTGGAGACGGAGTAGATCCGCTCGCCGCCCTCCTCGTGCGCCGAGGTGACCTTGTAGGTCATCGGCATGGTCGGCCACGGCTGGTGGGCCGGCCGGTCCTCGCCGGGCCGCGGCATGATCTCCAGCTGGGTGACGGAGGCCGCCCCCTGCCGGTGCGCGGTGCCGACACAGTCCGCGCCGGTGTCGCCGCCGCCGATCACCACGACGTGCTTGCCCTTGGCGCTGATCGGCGACTCCACGAAGTCGCCCTCCTGCACCTTGTTGGCCAGCGGCAGGTACTCCATGGCCTGGTGGACGCCCTTGAGCTCGCGCCCGGGCACCGGCAGGTCGCGGGCGGTGGTGGCGCCGGCGGCGACGACCACCGCGTCGAAGCGCTCGCGCAGCTGCTGCCCGGTGATGTCCTCGCCCACGTGCACGCCGGTGCGGAACCGGGTGCCCTCCGCGCGCATCTGCTCGATGCGGCGGTTGATGTGGCGCTTCTCCATCTTGAACTCGGGGATGCCGTACCGCAGCAGACCGCCGATCCGGTCGGCCCGCTCGTACACCACCACGGTGTGCCCGGCCCGGGTGAGCTGCTGGGCGGCGGCCAGCCCGGCCGGCCCGGAGCCGACCACGGCGACCGTCTTGCCGGACAGCCGCTCCGGCACCTGCGGGGTGACCCCGCCGCGGTCCCAGGCCTTGTCGATGATGGTGACCTCGACGTTCTTGATGGTCACCGCGTCCTGGTTGATGCCGAGCACGCAGGCCGACTCGCAGGGCGCCGGGCAGAGCCGCCCGGTGAACTCCGGGAAGTTGTTGGTCGCGTGCAGCCGCTCGATCGCGCCCTTCCAGTCGTCCCGGTAGGCGAGGTCGTTCCACTCGGGGACGAGGTTCCCGAGCGGGCACCCGTTGTGGCAGAACGGGATGCCGCAGTCCATGCAGCGCCCGGCCTGCTTGGTGATGATCGGGAGCAGGCTGCGCTCGACGTAGACCTCGTTCCAGTCGCGCAGGCGCACGTCCACCGGACGCCGCTCGGCCAGCTGCTTGGGCGTGGTCAGGAAGCCCTTGGGGTCAGCCACGTGCCGCCTCCATCATCTTGCGAGTGGTCTCGGCCTCGGAGAGGCCATCGCGCTCAGCGGCGTCCTTGGCGGCGAGCACTGCCTTGTAGTCGGTCGGCATGATCGTGGAGAAGCGGGAGACCCCGCTGCCCCAGTCCGCCAGGAGCTCGGCCGCCACGGTGGAGCCGGTCTCCTCGTAGTGCTGCTGCACGGTCTCGCGCAGCCATTCGCGGGCGGCGGCGTCGGGGGCCTCGATGCCCACCATGCCGCTGTTGACGTTTGCCGGGCGCAGGTCCAGCACGTAGGCGATGCCGCCGGACATGCCGGCCGCCAGGTTGCGCCCGGTCTCGCCGAGGACGACGACCCGGCCGCCGGTCATGTACTCCAGGCCGTGGTCGCCCACGCCCTCGACCACCAGGGTGGCCCCGGAGTTGCGGACGGCGAACCGCTCGCCGGCCTTGCCGCGCAGGTGGATCCGGCCGCCGGTGGCGCCGTAGCCGATGGTGTTGCCGGCGATGACGTGGTTCTGCGCGTCGTTGCCGATCGCCGCCGCGTCGCGGGCCGGGCGGACCACGATCACGCCGCCGGACAGGCCCTTGCCGACGTAGTCGTTGGCGTCGCCCTCCAGGCGCAGCGTGATGCCGCGCGGCACGAAGGCGCCGAAGGACTGGCCGGCCGAGCCGGTGAAGGTGACGTCGATGGTCCCCTCCGGCAGGCCCTCGCCGCGGTACCGCTTGGTCACCTGGTGGCCGAGCATGGTGCCGACGGTCCGGTTGACGTTGCGGATCGGCAGCTGGATGCGGACGGCGTCGCCGTTCTCCAGGGCGTCCTGGGCCAGGTCGATCAGCTGGTTGTCCAGGGCCTTGTCCAGCGCGTGGTCCTGCGTGGTGGTGCGGTGCAGGGCCGCGCCCTCGGGCAGCTCGGGCACGTGGAACAGCGGGGCGAGGTCGAGCCCGGCGGCCTTCCAGTGGTCGACCGCGGCCTCGGCGTCGATGTGCTCGGCGTGGCCGACGGCCTCCTCGATCGAGCGGAAGCCCAGCGAGGCCAGGAGCTCCCGGACCTCCTCGGCGATGAACTCGAAGAAGTTGACCACGAACTCCGGCTTGCCGGAGAACCGCTCGCGCAGCACCGGGTTCTGGGTGGCGACGCCGACCGGGCAGGTGTCGAGGTGGCAGACGCGCATCATGATGCAGCCGGAGACCACCAGCGGGGCGGTCGCGAAGCCGAACTCCTCGGCGCCCAGCAGGGCGGCGATGACGACGTCGCGGCCGGTCTTCAGCTGGCCGTCGGTCTGCACCACGATCCGGTCGCGCAGGCCGTTGAGCAGCAGGGTCTGCTGGGTTTCGGCGAGGCCGAGCTCCCAGGGGCCGCCCGCGTGCTTGAGCGAGGTGAGCGGCGAGGCGCCGGTGCCGCCGTCGTGGCCGGAGACCAGCACGACGTCCGCGTGCGCCTTGGAGACGCCGGCCGCGACCGTGCCGACGCCGACCTCGGAGACCAGCTTCACGTGGATGCGGGCCTCGGGGTTGGCGTTCTTGAGGTCGTGGATCAGCTGCGCCAGGTCCTCGATCGAGTAGATGTCGTGGTGCGGCGGCGGCGAGATCAGGCCGACACCCGGGGTGGAGTGCCGGGTCCTGGCGACCCACGGGTACACCTTGTGGCCGGGCAGCTGGCCGCCCTCGCCGGGCTTGGCGCCCTGGGCCATCTTGATCTGGATGTCGTCCGCGTTGACCAGGTACTCGGAGGTGACGCCGAACCGGCCGGAGGCGACCTGCTTGATCGCCGAGCGGCGCTCCGGGTCGTACAGGCGGTCCGGGTCCTCGCCGCCCTCACCGGTGTTGGACTTGCCGCCGAGGCGGTTCATCGCGATCGCCAGGGTCTCGTGCGCCTCGAGGGAGATCGAGCCGTACGACATGGCGCCGGTGGAGAAGCGCTTGACGATCTCGGAGACCGGCTCGACCTCCTCGACGGGCACCGGGGTGCGGCCGAGCGCGTCGAGCTTGAACAGGCCGCGCAGCGTCATCAGCCGCTCGGACTGCTCGTTCACCCGGTCCGTGTACTGCTTGAAGACGTCGTAGCGGCGGTTGCGGGTGGAGTGCTGCAGCCGGAAGACGGTGTCCGGGTCGAACAGGTGGGGCTCGCCCTCGCGGCGCCACTGGTACTCCCCGCCGATCTCCAGCGCGCGGTGCGCGGCCGGGATGCCGGAGGCCGGGTAGGCCTTGGCGTGCCGGGCGGCGGTCTCCTTCGCGATCTCGTCCAGGCCGATGCCGCCGAGCTTGGTGGTGGTGCCGGCGAAGTAGGCGTCCACCAGCTCCCGGGAGAGGCCGATGGCCTCGAAGACCTGCGCGCCGCGGTAGGAGGCGACGGTGGAGATGCCCATCTTGGACATCACCTTGAGCACGCCCTTGCCGAGCGCCTTGATCAGGTTCCTGATCGCCTTCTCGGGCTCGATCGCGGTCAGGAAGGTGCCCTGGGCGACGAGGTCCTCGACCGACTCCATGGCCAGGTACGGGTTGACCGCGCCGGCGCCGTAGCCGATCAGCAGCGCGACGTGGTGCACCTCGCGGACGTCACCGGCCTCGACCAGCAGCGACACCCGGGTGCGCTGCTTGGTGCGGATGAGGTGGTGGTGGATCGCCGAGGTGAGCAGCAGCGAGGGGATCGGGGCGTGCTCGGCGTCCGAGTGCCGGTCGGAGAGCACGATGATCCGGGTGCCGTCGGCGATCGCCGCGTCGGCCTCGGCGGCGATCGCGGCGAGCCGGGCGGCCAGCGCCTCGCCGCCGCCGGCGACCTTGTACAGGCCGGACAGCGTGACGGCCTTGAGGCCGGGCTGGTCGCCGTCCGCGTTGACGTGGACCAGCTTGGCCAGCTCGTCGTTGTCGATCACCGGGAAGGTGATGCCGACGGAGCGGCAGGCGGCGGCCTCGGCGGCCAGCAGGTTGCCCTCGGGGCCGAGGTTGGACAGCAGCGAGGTGACCAGTTCCTCGCGGATCGCGTCCAGCGGCGGGTTGGTGACCTGGGCGAACAGCTGCACGAAGTAGTCGAACAGCAGTCGCGGCTTCTCGCTCAGCGCGGCGATCGGCGAGTCGGTGCCCATCGAGCCGAGCGCCTCGGCGCCGGTCTTGGCCATCGGCGCCAGGATGACCCGCAGCTCCTCCTCGGTGTAGCCGAAGGTCTGCTGGCGGCGGGTGACCGAGGCGTGGGTGTGCGCGATGTGCTCGCGCTCGGGGAGCTTGGCGAGCTGGATCTGCCCGGCCTCCACCCACTCCTCGTAGGGGTGCTCGGCGGCCAGCGCCGACTTGATCTCCTCGTCCTCGACGATGCGGTGCTCCGCGGTGTCGACGAGGAACATCCGGCCGGGCTGCAGCCGGCCCTTCTTGACCACCCGGGTCTGCTCGATGTCGAGCACGCCGACCTCGGAGGAGAGGACGACCAGGCCGTCCTCGGTGATCCAGTAGCGGGCCGGGCGCAGGCCGTTGCGGTCCAGCACGGCGCCGATCTGCGTGCCGTCGGTGAAGGTGACGCAGGCCGGGCCGTCCCAGGGCTCCATCAGGTTGGAGTGGTACCGGTAGAACGCGCGGCGGGACGGGTCCATCGTGGCGTGGTTCTCCCACGCCTCCGGGATCATCATCAGCACGGCGTGCGGCAGCGAGCGGCCGCCGAGGTGGAGCAGCTCCAGGACCTCGTCGAAGGAGGCCGAGTCGGAGTGGTCGGGGGTGCAGATCGGGAAGATCCGCTCCAGCCCCTGCCCGTTGCGGTTGGCGGGGATGAGGTCGGTGGCGAGCTGGGACTCCCGGGCGGTCATCCAGTTCCGGTTGCCCTTGACCGTGTTGATCTCGCCGTTGTGCGCGACGAACCGGTACGGGTGGGCGAGCGGCCAGCTCGGGAAGGTGTTGGTGGAGAAGCGCGAGTGCACCAGACCGAGCGCGGAGGCGTAGAGCCGGTCCGACAGGTCGGGGAAGAAGGGCTCCAGCTGGCCGGTGGTCAGCATGCCCTTGTAGACGATGGTGCGCGCGGAGAGCGAGGGGAAGTAGACCCCGGCCTCGCGCTCGGAGCGCTTGCGGACCACGAAGGCGACCCGGTCCAGCGCCAGGCCGGCCTTGCCCTCGCCGGCCAGGAAGAGCTGGCGGAAGCGCGGCATGACGCCGCGGGCGGTGGCGCCCAGCAGGTCGGGGGTGACCGGGACGTCGCGCCAGCCGAGGACGGTCAGGCCCTCCTCGTCCGCGATCGCCTCGATCCGGGCGACGGCGGCGGCGTCCTCGTCGTCGGCGTCGGGCAGGAAGGCGATGCCCACCGCGTAGCCGCCGGCCGCCGGGAGGTCGAAGGCCACCTGGGCTCGCAGGAAGGCGTCCGGGATCTGGGTGAGGATGCCCGCGCCGTCACCGGAGTCCGGCTCGGCGCCGGTGGCGCCGCGGTGCTCCAGGTTGCGCAGGACGGTCAGCGCCTGCTCGACGACGGTGTGGTCGGCGGTGCCGGTCAGCGTGGCGACGAATCCGACGCCGCAGGCGTCGTGCTCGTGTCGCGGGTCGTACAGGCCCTGAGCAGCAGGTCGCGCATCCGGAACGAGCGCGTACGGCGGGCGGGCGGCGCCGGCCTGGGGCTCGTTGGCGGAGTGCATGGATGCAGACAGCATCGGCTCTCCCGTCGTCGTCTTTCGAAATTGGTGCAGTAGGGACGACGCTGGCCCTGATGCGATGGAGGCACGCACGTTACATGATGCCGAAGACCCCGGGAAGCGGAAAAAAGCGTCCACATCGCGGACGGATCCGCAGGTCACGGGGGTGATGAGGGAACGTGCCACACCGCACGTCCCGACGATTGTGCCCGGCGCTCCACGGGCTGAAACAGGGGCCACATCCCTCGGCCACCGAAGTCGATCAATGCGGCCTGCGATTCCAGCCCGGAAATCGATCCATGGATGCGATTCCTCGGCAAATGGGCCCACATGGCGAGACAAGGACAGGTCCGGCCGGGCGACCGTGTGTGCAACCTCACCCGTTCGGGCGCATAACAATGCAACGGCACAGTGCCCGGCCGACCCGGCCCGTCAGTCCCTCCGGCCCCTCGGCCGCCCGCCCGGTCGCCCCCTCGACCCGTCCGGCGTCAGCCGACCTGCCCGCCGATCAGCACGCCCAGCAGGTAGGTCACCGCGGCCGCGACACCGCCCAGCGCCAGCTGCCGCAGACCGCTGTACCACCAGCTGCGCGCCGTCACCCGGGCCACCACCGCACCGCAGACGAACAGCCCGGCCGCCGCGACCAGCAGCGCCGGCAGCAGCGAGGTCGCGCCCAGCAGGTACGGCAGCAGCGGCAGCAGCGCGCCCACCGCGAAGCAGACGAAGGAGGAACCGGCCGCCACCCACGGCGAGGGCAGGTCGTTGGGATCGATGCCGAGCTCCTCGCGGGCGTGGATCTCCAGCGTCTGCTCCGGGTCGGCGGACAGCTGCCGCGCCACCTCGTGGGCCAGCTCGGGATCCACCCCGCGCTCGACGTACAGCTGGGCCAGCTCGGCCAGCTCGCCGTGCGGGTTGCGGCGCAGCTCCAGCCGCTCGGCCTCGATCTCGGCCTGCACGAGCTCCCGCTGGGAGGCCACCGAGGTGTACTCGCCCGCCGCCATCGAGCAGGCGCCGGCCGCCAGCCCGGCGAGGCCGGTGAGCACCACGGTGCTGGTGGAGACCGCGCCGCCGACGACGCCGGTCATCAGCGCGAAGTTGGAGACCAGGCCGTCCATCGCACCGAACACCGCCGGCCGCAGCCAGCCGCCGTTGACGTCCCGGTGGTGCCCCGCGGCGGGTATCCGGGGCTGGTGCCCGGCCTCGTGTTCCAGGGCGGTCGCAGTCACGGCCGTTCCCCTCCGTTCCTTGGTCAGATCGCCTTACTGATTGACCGTAACCCTCTTGAGCTGGGCACTTCCAGCAAAGTTAGGCTGTCCGAACACGGCTTCGGCCGCCTCCGCACGGGGTGCGGAGACGGCCGGGAGCAAGGGGTCGGCGCAGGTCAGGCCGGGTTCTTGGCGCCCTTCTCCAGCTTGTCGCGCTTGGCGCCGGACTCCGCGGCGCCGGCGGGCTCCGCGTCCCGCTCCGCCTTCGGCAGGTCACCCGGCTCGTCGGACGGCGCGTCGGAGGGCTCCCCGGCCTGCGCCTCGGCGTTCGCCATCGGATCGATGCTCGCCGGGTCCTCCCGGCCGGGCCGCTTCTTCCCGACGACCACGAAGTACGCCACGGCCCCGAGGAAGACCAGGATCGCCACCCAGTCGTTCAGCCGCAGGCCCAGGATGTGGTGCGCCTCGTCGACCCGCAGCCACTCGGTCCAGAACCGGCCCGCCGTGTACCCGGCCACGTACAGCGCGAAGGCCCGCCCGTGGCCCAGGGTGAACCGCTTGTCCGCCCAGATCACCAGCAGCGCGACGCCCACGCACCAGAGCGACTCGTAGAGGAAGGTCGGGTGGTGGATCGTGGTGACGACCTCGCCGTTGGGCAGCGTCTTGGTGATCTCCAGGCCCCACGGCAGGGTGGTCTCCCGGCCGTACAGCTCCTGGTTGAACCAGTTGCCCCAGCGGCCGAGCGCCTGGGCGAGCACGATGCCCGGGGCGATGGCGTCCGCGTAGGCGGGCAGCGGGACGCCGCGGCGGCGGGCGCCGATCCAGGCGCCGACCGCGCCCAGCGCGATCGCGCCCCAGATGCCGAGGCCGCCCTCCCAGATCTTGAGGGCGTTCCAGGGGTTCTTCCCCTCGCCGAAGTACAGCTGGTTGTCGGTGATCACGTGGTACAGCCGGCCGCCGACCAGGCCGAACGGCACGGCCCAGACGGCGATGTCACCCACGGTGTGCCGGCCACCGCCCCGGGCGACCCAGCGCTTGCTGCCGAGCCAGACGGCGACGACGACACCGAGGATGATGCAGAAGGCGTAGGCGCGCAGCGGGATCGGTCCGAGGTACAGGACACCCCGCGACGGGCTGGGAATGTAGGCGATATCCATGGCAGCTCCGACGCTACAGGGTCGACGGCCCGTCCAGGACACCCCGGCGGTCACAGTCGGGCACAGATCGGGGCGCCGGCCCGGAGCACGGCCCGCCGCCACCCCCTCCGGACGGGGAGGGGGCGGCGGCCACCCCGCAGCGTACGCGCCCGCTCAGCCGGCGTTCGGCGAGGGGTTGTTGGCCTCCGACGTGGTGCTGGTGGGCGCCGGGGACTGGCCGTGGGCGCCGGGGGTGCCCAGCTGCTTGCCCTGGTTGGCCGCGTCCACCCACTTCACCAGGTTGGCCGGGGTGATCTCCTCGTTGTTGAACTTCGGGTAGATCGGCTGCCCGTTGAGCAGCACGGTCGGCGTGGACTTGAAGCCGGACTTGTCGAAGTCCTGCTGCACGGCGGACACCCATCCGCTGAACTTCACGTCGTTGACGCAGGCCTCGAAGGTCGGTGTGACCAGGCCGTCGACCTGCTTGGCGAGGTTGATCAGGGTGGCCTTGTTCCCGAAGGCGTCGTTGGTCTCGTCCGGCTGGTTGCGGTACAGCACGTCGTGGTAGTCGCGGAAGTGCCCGGCGTCCTGGGCGCAGCCGAGCGCGTTGGCGGCGTACTTGGAGCCCTTGCCCTGCACGGCCCGGTCGATGAACGAGACGATGTGGTAGTTGGTGAAGATCTTGCCCGCGTCCTCCAGCTGGCTGATGGTGGACGAGAACTCCCGCTCGAAGATGCCGCAGGCGGGGCAGCGCGGGTCCTCGTAGACGGTGAGGACGGACGGCGCGTTGTCCGAGCCCACCGGGACGACCAGGTTCTTGTCCCCGATGGTGCCGGCCGGGACGGCGGTGGGGGTCTCCGGGGTGGAGCGCTGGTCCTGCACCACCACGCCGGTGACCACCGCGGCGGCGATCACCGCGAGCGCCACGCCGCCGATGATCAGCTTCTTCCTCCGCCGGCCGCGGGCCTCGTCCTCGGCCCGCTCCGCCAGCATCCGCTCACGGGCGGTGCGCTTGCCTTCTCGGTTCTTCTCGCTCATCAGCCTTGGAATTCCAGGTTCGGGGGGTGGGGGTGCGGTGGGTGGGACGGGGACGGCGGAGCCGGCACTCAGCCGGCCAGCCAGCCGTCCACGGAGAACTTCGTGCGGGGCCGCCAGACCAGCCAGCCGGCCAGCAGCAGGAACCCGGTGTCGCGCAGGATCTCCTGCAGGTACTCGGTCTGCGAGGCGTCGACCGCCCCGCCGCCGCCGAAGCAGCCGCAGTCGATCGAGATGCCGCGCGCCCACGCGGAGGTGATCCCGCCGATGAAGGCGAGCAGCAGCACCGCCGAGACGGCCGCGACCAGGCGCGTGCCCAGGCCGATCACCAGCAGCAGGGCGAGCGCCAGTTCCAGGAAGGGCAGCCCGTGGCCCACCGGTTTGACCAGGGACTCGGGCAGGATCTCGTACGCGCGCACCGCCTGGGCGGCCTCCGCCGGGTCGGCGATCTTCGCCAGCCCGGCCCAGCCCCAGACCACGGCCAGGCCGAGCCGGGCGGCCGTGCCGATCCACTCAGTCGCCGGCCCGGCCATCCGGACAACCCCCTCGGGAAACACCGTCACGCCCCTATGAACCGCTGATGGGGACGCCGGGTTCCTCCGGATTTCCGAGTTAAGCCAAAAGAGTGAAGGTTAATACGCCTTGAGGTGATTTCACCCTAACGGGTGGTCGGGGTCGCAGCCGGGCGGCCACCCCAGGTCGCGGCGGACGGCGGCGGAGCGGTCCTGGGCGGCGAGCTCCGGCCGGCCCTGGGCGGCCGAGCGGCCGGCCCGGGCCGCCGCCTCCAGCCGGACCGCCTCGGCGCACACCTGGGCGTCCCGCTCGGCCCGCTCCGTCCCCCGCCTGGCCAGTGCCGGCCCGACCGCGCACTGCGCCCCGAGCGCGGCGCCGAGCGCCAGCGCGGCCGCGGCCGCCCGCAGCAGCACGGCTCGCTGAAGACCGGGCATCGGCCGACCCCTTCCGCTCGCTCGCCCCCGGGCACCGGGCACGTGGCAGGTGCACTCGTCCCTCCACTCAACGCGGCCCAACCGCCGCTGGTGCGCGTGCCCGCCACTGTTCACCCGTTCGGGTCGGCGGGTTGACCGGACGTGGGTCGAACGGGTCCGGGAACGACGGCGGCCCGCCACCCCGGGAAGGGGTGACGGGCCGCCGGACGAGCCGTGGCGGGCGGTCCTACCGCCGGCGCACGCCCTGCGCCAGCTCGCCGGCCAGCGAACGCACCGCCGCCAGCGCGGCCTCCTCGTCCCCGTCGGCGTCCAGGATGCGCTGCACGAACGCCGAGCCGACGATCACGCCGTCCGCGAACCCGGCCACCTGCGCGGCCTGCTCACGGGTCGACACCCCGAGGCCGACGCAGACCGGCAGCTCGGTGGTGGCCCTGGTCCGGGCGACCAGGTCCTCGGCGAGGTCGCCGACCTGCGCCCGGCTGCCGGTCACACCCATCACCGCGGCCGCGTACACGAAGCCGCTGCCGGCCGCCGTGACCTCGGCCAGCCGCTTGTCCTTGCTGCTCGGCGCGACCACGAACACGGTGTCCAGACCGTGCTCCCCGGCCGCCTTGCGCCACTCCTCGGACTCCTCCACCGGCAGGTCCGGCAGGATGCACCCCGCCCCGCCGGCCGCGGCCAGGTCGGCGGCGAACCGCGCGACGCCGTACCGGTCCACCGGGTTCCAGTAGGTCATCACCAGCACCGCCGCGGCGGGGTGCGCGGCGGCGACCTCCTGGACGGTGCGCAGCACGTCCTTGATCCGCACGCCGGCCCGCAGCGCGATGTCGTCGGCGGTCTGGATGGTCGGGCCGTCCAGCACCGGGTCGGAGTGCGGCAGGCCGACCTCGACGACGTCGCAGCCGCCCTCGATCAGCGCGTTGACCGCCCGCACGCCGCCGTCCACGGACGGGAAGCCGGCCGGCAGGTAGCCGATCAGCGCGGCGCGGTCCTCCGCCTCGGCGGCGGCCAGGATGCCACTGAGCTTCGAAGCCATGGTCACTTACCCCCGTGGGCGGAGCCGGCGCCCGGCTCGTCGTAGAGGCCGAAGTACTCGGCGGCGGTGTGCATGTCCTTGTCGCCGCGCCCGGACAGCGAGACCAGGATGGTGGCCTCGGGTCCGAGCTCGCGGCCCAGCTCCAGGGCGCCGGCCAGCGCGTGCGCGCTCTCGATGGCCGGGATGATGCCCTCGGTGCGGGACAGCAGCCGCAGCGCCTGCATGGCGGCGTCGTCGGTGACCGGGCGGTACTCGGCCCGGCCGGTGTCCTTCAGCCAGGCGTGCTCCGGGCCGACGCCCGGGTAGTCCAGGCCGGCCGAGATCGAGTGCGACTCGATGGTCTGGCCGTCCTCGTCCTGCAGGACGTAGGTGCGCGAGCCGTGCAGCACGCCCGGGTCGCCCTTGGTGAGGGTGGCCGCGTGCCGCGGGGTCTCGGCGCCCTCGCCGGCCGCCTCGCAGCCGATCAGCCGCACCCCGGCGTCCGGGATGAACTCGTGGAAGATGCCCATCGCGTTGGAGCCGCCGCCGACGCAGGCGACCACGGCGTCGGGCAGCCGCCCGGTGCGCTCCAGCACCTGCTCGCGCGCCTCCACGCCGATGACCCGGTGGAAGTCGCGGACCATCATCGGGAAGGGGTGCGGTCCGGCCACGGTGCCGAACAGGTAGTGGGTGGAGTCCACGTTGGCGACCCAGTCGCGGAACGCCTCGTTGATGGCGTCCTTGAGCGTGCGGCTGCCGGACTTCACGGCGATGACCTCGGCGCCGAGCATCCGCATCCGGGCGACGTTCAGCGCCTGGCGCTGGGTGTCGACCTCGCCCATGTAGATGGTGCAGTCGAAGCCGAACAGGGCGCAGGCGGTGGCGGTGGCCACGCCGTGCTGGCCGGCTCCGGTCTCGGCGATGATCCGGGTCTTGCCCATCCGCCGGGTGAGCAGCGCCTGGCCCAGCACGTTGTTGATCTTGTGCGAGCCGGTGTGGTTGAGGTCCTCGCGCTTGAGCAGGATGCGCGCGCCGCCCGCCTCGGCGGAGAACCGCCGCACATCGGTGAGCGGGCTGGGGCGGCCGGTGTAGTCCTTGAGCAGCGCGTCGAGCTCGGCGGTGAAGGCCGGGTCGGCCTTGGCCTTCTCGTACTCCTCGGCGACCTGCTCCACGGCGGCGACCAGCGCCTCCGGGATGAAGCGGCCGCCGTACGCGCCGAAGTAGCCGCGCGCGTCCGGCACCTCGGCGCCGGGCAGGTAGTCCTTGTCGGACCGTTCGGACATGGTGAAGTCCCTCGGGAAGATGACGACGGTTGACGTTGACGTCTGTCGGCTGCGGTCAGCCGGACGTCGCGCGCCATCGCCGCCCCGGCACCTGCCCGGGCTCGCAGCCGATGACGTACCGCACCCGCCGCCCCAGCACCCGGCGTGCGGGCGCGCGGCAGCCGCGCGGGCGGCAGCCGGGAGCGAGTCGGGTGGCGATCTTCATGGCGGCGGGATCAGTCCTTGTGCCGGATCGCCGGGTGGGCACCGGCGGCGACCAGGTCGGCCACCGCGGCCCGCGGGTCCTTGCCGGTCACCAGCGACTCGCCGACCAGCACCGCGTCCGCGCCCAGGTTGGCGTAGGAGATCACGTCGAGCGGGCCGCGCACCCCGGACTCGGCGACCTTGACGATGCCGTCCGGGATCGCGTGGACGACGTTGCCGAAGGTGTTGCGGTCCACCTCGAGGGTCTTGAGGTTGCGGGCGTTGACGCCGATGATCCGCGCGCCGGCGTCCACCGCGCGCTTGATCTCCTCCTCGTCGTGCACCTCGACCAGCGGGGTGAGGCCGATCGACTCGGCCCGCTCGATCAGCGACACCAGGGCCGGCTGCTCGAGGGCCGCGACGATCAGCAGCGCGAGGTCCGCGCCGTGCGCCCGGGCCTCCCACAGCTGGTAGGCGGTGACGATGAAGTCCTTGCGCAGCAGCGGGGTGTCCACGGCGGCCCGGACGGCGTCCAGGTCCGCCAGCGACCCGCCGAAGCGGCGCTGTTCGGTCAGCACGCTGATCGCGGCGGCACCGCCGGCCGCGTAGTCGATCGCCAGCGACGCCGGGTCCGCGATCGCGGCCAGCGCGCCCTTGGACGGGCTGGAGCGCTTGACCTCGCAGATCACCCGGACACCGTCGCCGCGCAGGGCGGCCACGCCGTCCTTGGCGTCCGGCGCCTTGGCGGCGAGCTCCTTGAGCTCGTCCAGCGAGACCCGGGCCTGCCGCTCGGCGAGATCCTCCCGGACCCCTTCGACGATCGAGTCGAGCACACTCACTCGGGCGCCCCCATCATGTCTGCCAGTCGTGGTCCTGCTGGCGAGGAGCCGGACGGCCTAGCGGACCTCCGGCCCTTCGATGGTATCGGCACGGGGGAGCGCACGGCGCACCCGCCCGGCGCGCGTCTCACGGAACGGACCCCCGGCGACCGCCGCGAACTGCGGCTTCACATCGCCCCCACCACCGGAACAGTCAGACCGGGGGCGGCGCCAGGCCCGCGCCGACCGGCAGGTTGCGGACCACCGTGAAGACCAGGACGAGCAGCCCGACCAGTACCCAGCGGCGGGCCCCCAGGGCGAGCCTGGGGCCGGGCAGGGCCCGCAGCGCGGCCCAGAGCCAGCGCACCCAGAGCACCCCCAGCACGGCGAACAGCAGCACCGCGACCGCGTTGTCGTGCAGCGCTCCGCTGAGGTCCCCGTGGGTCAGCGCGTGCACGCAGCGCAGCCCGCCGCAGCCGGGGCACCACCAGCCGGTGGCCGCCAGGAAGGGACAGTCGGGGTAGTGCCCGGGGACGTTCGGGTCCACCGTGGCGACGTACCCGGTGGGAATGGCCACGGCGGCCACTGCGGACAGCGGCGGCACCAGCCGGCGCGGCGCGGAGGGCCGGGCGGCGGTGGGGGCGGGGGCGGCGTTCACGCCCATGATTGTGCCCGCCCGGGCGCCCGGGCGGGAGAAGCGAAACGGCGGCCCGCGGGCCGCCGTTCACGCGAGGTGCCGTTGAATCAGGCGGAGGCGGCGGCCAGCGCGGCCTGCTCCTCGGGGGTGTAGACCATGGTGCTGGGCTGCTTGCCCATGCCCGCCATCGACATGGCCTTGCCGACCACGCCGCCGAGCAGGACGACCGCCAGGCCGGCGCAGGTCAGCAGCACCGACGGGAGGATCATCGCAACGCCGGCGATGCCGAAGCCGAGGAACGAGATGGTCACGCCGGTCCAGGCGGCGGGGTTGTGGCCGTGTGCTGCTGCTGCCATCGGATGGTGCTCCTACGCTCTCGGGGCCCGACCGGGCCTGCTCGGCCCCTCACGGGTTGACGTGTCCCACTTGACGTCTCCATTGTGCCGGGCCACACAAGCACGCCCCAAAGGGGGTGCCGGGTCTATCGCGTCACAGTCGGGTCCGCCGGGCCGCCGTGCGGCGCGGCGGACCGCAGGGTGGTCCGGCCGGTCAGCCCGCCGTCGGGTCCTCGCCGCGGTCCAGCGCCTTCCACAGGTCCGCCGGGCTCTCCGCGGCGGCGGTCCGCCGCTTCGCCGGCGCCGCCTTGCCGGTCGGCGCCTCGTAGCGGCTGCCCATGGCCGGCCAGCCGCGCCCGTAGCGGGCGGTCAGCAGCCCGGCCAGCGCCAGCAGCAGCCCGCCCAGCAGGGCCACCCACGGCCAGGCGGTGTGCGAGACCCCGGTCGCCGCCGAGCCGGTCAGCGCCAGCTTGCGGGCCGCCTCGGTGTCCAGCGCGGCGGTGTCCCCGGCACCCGCCGCCGCGGCGGCCGCCGCGCCCAGCCCGGCCAGCACGGTCAGCGCCCCCACCGCGAGCCGGCCGGCGCCGCGCACCGCGAACACCGCCACCGCCGCCGCCAGCGCCACCAGCGCCAGCCCGGCGGGCAGTTCGGAGATCTTCCCGCCGGTGACGGAGACCTCCAGGGTCCCCGCCGTGCCCTCGGCCCAGACCCGGCCGGCGGCGGTCAGGACCAGCACCGCGCCCAGCGCGGTGAGCAGCAGCATCACCCCCAGCGTGCGCCGTCCGGCCCGCGCGGCGGGCGCGGGAGCGGCGGCGGGGGCGGCGGGTACGGCGTCGGTAGGGGCTTCAGCGCTCACCGCACCAGTGTCCCCCGCCCTCACCCCGCCACCGCACCCGGGGTGGGCGGCTCGACCGGGAAATCGCCCGTCTCCAGCACCAGGGTGCGCTCCCCCAGCGGCAGGAAGAGATCGTTCCCGAAGGGCACCCGCTCCGCCTCCCGGTACCCGGCGCCGGGCAGCGGACGGCTGTGCACCGTGCAGACGCCCTCCCGCGGGTCCACCACGACGTACAGCGGGACGCCCGCGGCGGCGTGGAACCGGTGGCGCCCGGCCGGCTCCGGCGCCGGGAGCACGTCCAGCACCACCAGCGCGTCCCCGGCCCGGTAGTGCCCGGCGGGGTCCGGCACCGCCCCCGGGACGAGCAGCACCAGCGCGGCCGGCTGCCCGTCCAGCCGCACGTCCGCGAGGACGCCGCCATGGCCGCCCGGCTGCCGCACCAACTGCTCCCTGGCGGAGGTCACGATCCGCCGCTGCGCCTCCGGCATCCTGCTGTCCCTTCCGCTGCGGCGGCCCCCGCGACCCGCGCGGGGACCGGCGGTCCTACGGCCTACGCAGCGTATTCGCGGTGGCCACCGCGCGCAGGACGGCGGCGGCCTTGTTGCGGCATTCGGTGTCCTCGCCGTGCGGGTCGGAGTCGGCCACCACACCGGCGCCGGCCTGCACGTACGCGGTGCCGTCGCGCAGCACGGCGGTGCGGATGGCGATCGCGGTGTCGGAGTCCCCGGCGAAGTCCAGGTAGCCGACGCAGCCGCCGTACAGGCCGCGGCGGGTGGGCTCCAGCTCCTCGATGATCCGCATCGCCCGCGGCTTGGGCGCGCCGGAGAGGGTGCCGGCCGGGAAGCACGCGGTCAGCACGTCGAAGGCGGTCCGCCCCTCGGCGACCTTGCCGGTCACCGTGGAGACGATGTGCATGACGTGGCTGTACCGCTCGATCTGCATGAAGTCGACGACCTCGACGCTGCCCGGCTCGCAGACCCGCCCGAGGTCGTTGCGCCCGAGGTCGACCAGCATCAGGTGCTCGGCCCGCTCCTTGGGGTCGGCGAGCAGCTCGGCGGCCAGCTCGGCGTCCTCGTGCGGGGTGGCGCCGCGGTGCCGGGTGCCGGCGATCGGGTGCAGCATCGCCGCGCCGTCGGTGACCTTGACCAGCGCCTCCGGGCTGGAGCCGACCACGTCGAAGCCGCCCTCGGCGCCGCCGTCCGGGCCGGGGAAGCGGAACAGGTACATGTACGGGCTCGGGTTGGTGGTGCGCAGCACCCGGTAGACGTCGAGCGCGGAGGCCGGGCAGGGCGCCTCGAACCGCTGCGAGGGCACCACCTGGAACGCCTCGCCGGCCCGGATCCGCTCCTTGATCTCCTCCACCGCGGCCCGGTACGGCTCCCCGCCGAACGGCGAGCGGACCTCGCCGGGGCCGCTCGGGGTGAAGGTGGCCAGGCCCGGGTCGACCGGCTTGAGCAGGTCGGCCTCCATCGCGTCGAGCCGGGCGACGGCGTCCCTGTAGGCCTCGTCCACCCCGCTGGCCAGGTCGTTGTGGTTGACCGCGTTGGCGATCAGCAGCACGGTGCCGTCGGCGTGGTCGAGCACGGCGAGGTCGGTGGCGAGCAGCAGGGTCAGCTCGGGCAGCTTCAGGTCGTCCGGGTTGAGGTCGGGCAGCTTCTCCAGCCGGCGGACCACGTCGTAGCCGAGGTAGCCGACCAGGCCGCCGGTGAGCGGCGGCAGGCCGTCGTCGGGGTGGCGCGGGGTGTGCAGGGCCCGCAGCGCGGCGCGCAGCACCTCCAGCGGGTCGCCGTCGGTGGGGATGCCGACCGGCGGGGCGCCGAGCCAGCGGGCGCCGCCGTCCGGGGCCGCGGTCAGGGTGGCGGCGCTGCGCACGCCGACGAAGGAGTAGCGCGACCAGCTGCGGCCCTGCTCGGCGGACTCCAGCAGGAAGGTGCCGGGGCGCTCGTCGGCGAGGCTGCGGTAGAGGCCGATCGGGGTGAGGCCGTCCGCGAGGAGCCTGCGGGTGACCGGGATGACCCGGGTGTCGACGGCGAGCTTGCGGAAGGCTTCGAGGTCCATGGCGTGCGGCACCTTTCGACGGAGGGGCGGAAGGGGGTGGTCGGCCGGGCGGTCGGTCAGCCGAGCGGGAGCACGTCGGCGTCGAAGCAGGTGCGGTCGCCGGTGTGGCAGGCCGCGCCGGTCTGGTCGACCTTGACCAGCAGGGTGTCGCCGTCGCAGTCCAGCGCGACCGACTTGACCTGCTGCACGTGGCCGGAGGTGTCGCCCTTCACCCAGTACTCGCGGCGGCTGCGGCTCCAGTAGGTGCAACGGCCCGTGGTGAGGGTGCGGTGCAGCGCTTCGTCGTCCATCCAGCCCAGCATCAGCACCTCGCCGGTGTCGTACTGCTGCGCGATCGCCGGCAGGAGGCCGTCCTCGGTGCGCTTGAGGCGGGCGGCGATCTCGGCGGCCAGGGCGGTGGAACCGGGGGCGGCGGGTGTGGTGGACATGGGGCCATTCTGTCAGCCCGGTCCGTGCGGCCGGGGCCGCCGTCCGGATCCCGGCCGCGGCCGTGAACAGCGGCGGACGCCCCCCGGGGACGCCGGACCGACCATCCGATCGAACGAGTTGTGCCAACCGCCTGCCGGGCGGCCCCGTTCTGCGCCATTCTCATGGTCATGACCTCCGAGCAGCGCGCCGCCGACCCCGCCGAGCCGCCGGGCGACGACGACCGCCCCCGCCCGGGGGGCACCTCCGACGCCCGGCCGTCCCGGGGCCTGCTGATCGCCGTCGCGGCGGTGCTGGCGGTCCTGCTCGCGGTGGTCGCGACGGTCCTGCTGTGGCCCGCGGACGACCCGGCGCCCAAGCCGCCGCCGCCCGCCCCGACCACGGCCTCGCCGACGCCCACCCCGACCCCCACGCCGACTCCCACCCCGACGCCGACCCCCACGCCGAGCAAGGCGGTGCCGTACAGCTTCTTCACCGTCGGCGCCTGCCTGGACCACCCGCAGCTGAGCAAGACGGTCACCAAGCCGGAGGCCCGCCCCTGCGAGGATCAGCACGACGGCGAGGCCGTCGCCGACCAGCTGCTGCCGGAGGGGCTGTCCGGCGACTACCAGATCGGCAACGCGATGCGGGACGGCTGCAAGGAGGCGCAGGCCGCCGCCGAGGCCCGGCAGGGCGGCGGCGGGCCGTACTACAGCTACCCGGTGGGCCCGAGCTACCCCTTCTACCAGCAGGGCTGGCGCGACTACACCTGCATCCTGACCGCGAGCAACCGGCCGGGCTCCACCAAGCTCACCGGGCAGTTGCGCTGAACCCCCGTCAGCGGGGCGCCTAGGCTGAGGGCATGTCGAACCACGCCCTCGCCGAGCGCCACCGCCTGGCCGAACTGCTGGCCGCCGCCGGACCGGACGCGCCCACCCTCTGCGCCGGGTGGTCCACCCGGGACCTCGCCGCCCACCTGGTGATCCGCGAGCGGCGACCGGACGCCGCCGCGGGCATCCGGGTCGGCCCGCTGGCCGGCTGGACCCACCGGGTGCAGGAGTCGTACGCCGACCGGCCCTACGAGGAGCTGGTCCGGATGTTCCGCTCCGGCCCGCCGGTGCTCTCGCTGTTCTCGCTGCCCGGCGCGGACGAGGCGGCCAACACCGTCGAGTACTACGTGCACGCCGAGGACGTCGCCCGCGCCGGTGAAGGCCCCGGGCCGCGGCCCGTACCGCCCGGCCGGGCCGAGGCGCTCTGGCGCCGGCTGCCACTGATCGCCCGGCTGGAGGCAGGCCGCCGCTCCCCCGTGCGGCTGGAGCTGATCCGCCCGGACGGCCGGAGCCTGACCGTCGGCCCGGCCGGCATGCCGACCGTGCGGATCACCGGCGAGCCGGGCGAGCTGGTGCTCTTCGCCTTCGGCCGCGGCGCCCGCGCCGAGCTGACGGTGGACGGCCCCGAGGACGCCGTCGAGGCCCTGCGCCACGCCCTGCCGATCCCGTAGCCGGGGGCGGTCCCGGCTGCGGATGTCACCGGTGGGGTGCAGACTCGCAGATGGCGGATGGCAGAGGCCGGGGCGGGCCGCCGCCCGGCCCCCGCCCGTCGTTTCCGTCTCCCTCTCCCCGAAGGGACGCGACACCATGCTCACCACCGACTTCCCCGCCGGCTCCCCCTGCTGGATCGACCTCGGCAGCCCGGACCCGGCCGCCGCCGCCACCTTCTACGGGACGGTCTTCGGCTGGACCTTCCGGTCCGCCGGCCCGGAGGCCGGCGGTTACGGCTTCCTCCAGCTGAACGGGAAGACGGCCGCGGCCGTCGGCCCGCTCACCGAGGAGGGCGCGCACTCGGCCTGGACGACGTACTTCCGCACGCCCGACGCCGAGGCCACCGGCAAGGCCGTCGCGCAGGCCGGCGGCACCGTCCGGGTCCCGGCCTTCGACGTGATGGACGCCGGGCGGATGGCCCAGCTGACCGACCCGCAGGGCGCCGACTTCGCGGTCTGGCAGCCCGGCACGGTGACCGGCCTGGACGTCGTCTCCGAGGACGGCGCGCTGATCTGGGCCGAACTGCACACCAGTGACGTCGACGCGGGCTTCGCCTTCTACCGGAAGGTCTTCGGCTGGCGCTCCGAGGACTTCCCCGCCCCCGGCATGACGTACAAGGTGCTCTCCCCCGCCGAGGGCGACCTGCGGGGCACCGCGTTCGGCGGCCTCGCCCCGGTGATGGGCGAGGCCCAGCCGCCGAGCTGGACGCCGTACTTCGGTGCCGCCGACGTGGACGGCGTGGTCGCCCGGGCCACCGGTGCCGGCGCCACCGTGCTGATGGGTCCGGAGAGCGTCCCGGACGTCGGCCGGATCGCCTGGCTCGCCGACCCGTTCGGCGCCCCGTTCGCCCTGATCAAGGGCGAGCCGCCGAAGGAGTCCTGACCGCCTTCCGGCGCTTCCGCCCCCGCACCCCCTGCGCTAGCCTCGCGAGCGGGCGAGCAGCGCAGGGGGTGCGGCCGTGCAGCGAACGCAACCGGACGGGGGCTGGCCCGAGGGCACCCTGCTGGCCGAGCTGCGCCGTGACGGCTCCCCCGCCGCGCTCGCCGCCGAGCGGGCCGTCCTGCGGCTGGGCACCCGGCGCGCGCACGGCCACGGCGAGACCCTGATCCTGGACCGGGACCTCGGCGGCTTCGTCCTGCTGCTGCTCACCGGCTTCGCCAAGGCCACCGTCGAGGACACCGCGGGCGCGACCGCCCTGCTGGACGTCCGGGCGTTCGGCGACGTGGTCGGCGAGGCCGCCGCCCTCGACGGGCAGCCCCGCTCAGCGACCGTGACCGCGGCCGGACCGGTCACCGCGCGCCGGATCTCCCAGCCCGACTGGCTGCACTGGCTCGGCGGCCACGCCCCGGCCGGCCTCGCGCTGAGCCGCTGCCTGGTGCACCGCGGCCGGACCACCACCCGCCGGCTGGTCGGCCTCGCCTCCGAGCCGGTGCTGCACCGGCTCGCCCGCCATCTCGCCGACCTGGCCCGGCGCTACGGCACCGTCGGCCCGCGCGGCGTCGGCATCACCGTCCGCCCCCGGCTGACCCAGGCGGAGCTGGCCGCCCTGACCGGCGCCGGCGAGCGCCGGGTCCACCACGCCCTGCACGAGCTGGCCGATCGCGGCCTGATCCGGCTGGGCCGGCGCAGCACCGTCGTCCTGTCGCTGCCCGGCCTGCTGGAGCTGGCCGACGGACGGGCGGGCGTCGGCGCGGGCCTCGGCCCGGACGTCGGCCCGGACCTCAGCGGACCGGGTGCCCGGCCTCCCGCAGCGCGTTCTTGACCTCGCCGATCCGCAGGTCGCCGAAGTGGAAGACGCTGGCGGCCAGCACCGCGTCCGCGCCCGCCTCCACCGCCGGGGCGAAGTCGGCGAGCTTCCCGGCCCCGCCGGAGGCGATCACCGGCACCGACACGGTCTTGCGCACGGCCCGGATCAGCTCCAGGTCGTAGCCGTCCTTGGTGCCGTCGGCGTCCATCGAGTTGAGCAGGATCTCGCCCGCGCCCAGCTCGGCGGCGCGCCCGGCCCACTCGACGGCGTCCAGCCCGGTGCCCTGGCGGCCGCCGTGCGTGGTGACCTCGAAGCCCGAGGCGGTCTCGGTGCCCTCGGGGCAGCGCCGGGCGTCGACCGAGAGCACCAGCACCTGGCGGCCGAACCGCTGGGCGATCTCCCGGACCAGCTCGGGGCGGGCGATGGCGGCGGTGTTGACGCCGATCTTGTCGGCGCCGGCCCGCAGCAGCTTGTCGACGTCCTCGACGGCGCGGATGCCGCCGCCGACGGTGAGCGGGATGAAGACCTGCTCGGCGGTGCGGCGGACCACGTCGTAGGTGGTCTCGCGGTCGCCGGAGGAGGCCGTGATGTCGAGGAAGGTCAGCTCGTCGGCGCCCTCGGCGTCGTAGAGCTTGGCCATCTCGACCGGGTCCCCGGCGTCGCGGAGGTTCTGGAAGTTGACGCCCTTGACCACGCGGCCGGCGTCGACGTCCAGGCAGGGGATGACACGTACTGCGAGGGTCACGGCTGATTGCCTTCCAGAGCTTCCAGGGTTGCGGCGAGTCCGGCGCGGTGGGCGTCGAGTTCGACCTCGGCGAGCATCCGCGAGTCGACCAGGCTCTGCACCACCACGACGGCGGCCGCCGGGCGCACCGCGCCGAAGAGCTCCTGGTGGGCGCGGCCCGCCGCGTCGATGTCGCGGGCGTGGGTGAGGTACACCCGGGTGCGGACCACGTCGTCCGCCGTCAGACCGTACGCGGCCAGGGCCTCCAGCGCGTTGCCGAAGGCGGTCCGGGCCTGCTCGTAGGGGTCGCCCTCACCGTGCAGCACGCCGTCCACCAGCGGCCGGGCGCCGGCGACGTGCACATGGTCCCCGGCGGCGACCGCCTGCGACGCGCCGAAGGTCTCCTCCCAGACGGAGAAGCCGCCGAGCCGGCCGCGCACGATCCGACGTTCCGTCATCCCGAAACCGCCTCCAACGCCTCTCCGAGGGTGAACTTCTGCTCGTAGAGTGCCTTGCCCACGATGGCGCCCTCGACTCCCTCGCCGACCAGGCCGGCGATGGCCCGCAGGTCGTCCAGCGAGGAGACGCCGCCGGAGGCGACCACCGGCTTGTCGGTGGCGGCGCACACGTCGCGCAGCAGCTGCAGGTTGGGGCCGGTCAGGGTGCCGTCCCGGTTGACGTCGGTGACCACGTAGCGGGCGCAGCCCTCGGCGTCCAGGCGGGCCAGCACGTCGAACAGCTGGCCGCCGTCGCTGGTCCAGCCGCGGCCGCGCAGGGTGGTGCCGACCACGTCCAGGCCGACGGCGATCCTGTCACCGTGCTCGGCGATGACCTTGGCGACCCACTCGGGGCTCTCCAGGGCGGCGGTGCCGAGGTTGACCCGGGTGCAGCCGGTGGCCAGCGCGGCGGCCAGCGAGGCGTCGTCGCGGATGCCGCCGGACAGCTCGACCTTGATGTCCAGGCTGCCGGTGATCTCGCGCACCAGGTCCCGGTTGGAGCCGGTGCCGAAGGCGGCGTCGAGGTCGACCAGGTGCAGCCACTCGGCGCCGGCGTCCTGCCAGGCGAGGGCGGCGGCGAGCGGCTCGCCGAAGGAGGTCTCGGTGCCGGAGGCGCCCTTGACCAGGCGGACGGCCTGGCCGTCCCGGACGTCGACGGCGGGCAGCAGTTCAAGGCGACTCATGGTGTTACAACTCTTCCGTCGTCGAAGGGTTCAGAGGGTGCTGACCCAGTTGGTCAGCAGCGCGGCGCCGGCGTCGCCGGACTTCTCGGGGTGGAACTGGGTGGCCCACAGCGGACCGTTCTCGACGGCCGCGACGAACGGCTGCCCGTGGGTGGCCCAGGTGACCAGCGGCGGGTTGATCCGCGCGCTGTGCGCCTCCAGCTCCCAGCTGCGCACCCCGTAGGAGTGGACGAAGTAGAAGCGGGTGTCCGCGTCCAGGCCGGCGAACATCCGGCTGCCCTCGGGGGCGTCCACGGTGTTCCAGCCCATGTGCGGCACGACCGGCGCCTCCAGCGGCTCCACGGTGCCCGGCCACTCGTCGCAGCCGGCGCTCTCCACGCCGTGCTCGACGCCCTTCTCGAAGAGGATCTGCATGCCCACGCAGATGCCCATGACCGGCCGGCCGCCGGCCAGCCGGCGCCCGATGATCCAGTCCCCGCGGACCGACCTCAGCCCGCGCATGCAGGCCTCGAAGGCGCCGACGCCGGGCACCAGCAGGCCGTCGGCGTCCATCGCGGCCTGGTAGTCGGAGGTGACGGTGACGTTCGCCCCGGTCCGCTCCAGGGCGCGCTGCGCCGAGCGGAGGTTGCCCGAGCCGTAGTCGAGCACCACGACGTTCTTGCCCATGTTCAGGTGTCCAGTCTTTCGTTCGCTCGACGGTTACAGGCGCATGAGGCCCGAGCCCAGGCACATCAGCGAGCCCAGGGCGAGCACGAGGATGACGCCCTTGGAGTGCTTCTGCTTCCAGAACGAGATGACGCCGCCGGCCAGGAAGAGCCCGACGAAGATGAGGATCATCGCGGAGTTGCTCACAGCGCACCCTTGGTCGACGGGAGGATGCCGGCCGCGCGCGGGTCGCGCTCGGCGGCGTAGCGCAGGGCCCGGGCCAGCGCCTTGAACTGGCACTCCACGATGTGGTGCGCGTTGCGACCGTACGGCACGTGGACGTGCAGGGCGATCTGGGCCTGGGCCACGAAGGACTCCAGGATGTGCCGGGTCATGGTGGTGTCGTAGGTGCCGATCATCGGCGCCATCTTCTCCGGCTCGGTGTGCACCAGGTAGGGGCGGCCGGAGAGGTCGACGGTCACCTGGGCGAGCGACTCGTCCAGCGGCACGGTGCAGTTGCCGAACCGGTAGATGCCGACCTTGTCGCCGAGCGCCTGCCGGAAGGCGGCGCCGAGCGCGAGGGCGGTGTCCTCGATGGTGTGGTGGGTGTCGATGTGCAGGTCGCCGTCGGTCTTCACGGTGAGGTCGAAGAGGCCGTGGCGCCCGAGCTGGTCGAGCATGTGGTCGTAGAAGCCGACGCCCGTGGAGATGTCGGTCTTGCCGGTGCCGTCCAGGTCTATCTCGACCAGGACGGAGGTCTCCTTGGTGGTGCGCTCGACGCGTCCGATGCGGGTCATTCGGGGTTACAGCTCCTTGATCACAAGTCGGACGGCGTCCAGGAAGGCGTCGTTCTCAGCGGGGGTGCCGGCGGTGACGCGCAGCCATCCGGGGACGCCGTTGTCACGGACCAGGACGCCGTGGTCGAGGATGGCCCGCCAGACGGCGTGGGTGTCGGCGAAGCGGCCGAACTGGACGAAGTTGGCGTCCGAGTCGGTCACCTCCAGACCGAGCCCGCGCAGCGCCTCGACCAGCCGGTCGCGCTCGGCCTTGAGCCGGCCGACGTAGCCGAGCAGGGTGTCGGTGTGCTCCAGGCAGGCCAGCGCGGTGGCCTGGGTGACGGCCGACAGGTGGTACGGCAGCCGGACCAGCTGCACCGCGTCCACCACCGCCGGGTCGGCGGCCAGGTAGCCCAGGCGCAGCCCGGCCGCGCCGAAGGCCTTGGACATGGTGCGGGAGACGACCAGGTTGGGGCGGCCCTCGATCAGCGGCAGCAGCGAGTCGCGGTACGAGAACTCGACGTACGCCTCGTCGACCACCACCAGGCTGGGCCGGGCGGCCTGCGCGGCCTCGTACAGCCGCAGCACGGTGTCGGCGTCGACGGCGGTGCCGGTCGGGTTGTTCGGCGAGCAGACGAACACCACGTGCGGGCGGTGCTCGGCGATCGCCGCGACGGCGGCGTCCAGGTCGATGGTGAAGTCGGCGTTGCGCGGGCCGGAGATCCAGCCGGTGCCGGTGCCCCGGGAGATCAGCGCGTGCATCGAGTACGAGGGCTCGAAGCCGAGCGCGGTGCGGCCGGGGCCGCCGAAGGTCTGCAGCAGCTGCTGGAGCACCTCGTTGGAGCCGTTGGCGGCCCAGACGTTCTCCCGGGCGACGGCGTGGCCGGTGGTGCGGGTGAGGTACGCCGCCAGGCCCTCGCGCAGCTCGACCGCGTCGCGGTCGGGGTAGCGGTTGAGGTTCCGGGCGGCCTCGGCGACCCGCTCGGCGATCCGGGCGACCAGCTCCTCGGGGAGCGGGTACGGGTTCTCGTTGGTGTTCAGCTGGACCGGGACGTCGAGCTGCGGGGCGCCGTAGGGCGACTGGCCGCGCAGCTCGTCCCGGACGGGAAGGTCGTCGATCGTGGTCACGTGCCGGGAACCGTCCACTCGAATCGGGCCTTGATCGCGTCGCCGTGACCGGGCAGGTCCTCGGCGTTCGCCAGGTTGACGACGTGCTCGGCGATGCCGGCCAGCGCCTCGCGGTCGTACTCGACGACCTGCACGCCGCGCAGGAAGGTCTGCACGGACAGGCCCGAGGAGTGGCAGGCGCAGCCGCCGGTGGGCAGCACGTGGTTGGAGCCGGCCGCGTAGTCGCCCAGCGAGACCGGGGTGAACCGGCCGAGGAAGATCGCGCCCGCGTTGCGCACCTTCGCCGCGACCGCGTGCGGGTCGCGGGTCTGGATCTCCAGGTGCTCGGCCGCGTAGGCGTTGACCACGGCCAGGCCCTGCTCCAGGTCGTCGACCAGGATGATGCCGGACTGCCGGCCGCCCAGCGCCTCGGCCACCCGCTCGCTGTGCCGGGTGCGGGCGACCTGGGTCTTCAGCTCGGCCTCGACCGCCTCGGCGAGCGCCACCGAGTCGGTGACCAGCACCGAGCCCGAGGTCGGGCCGTGCTCGGCCTGGCTGATCAGGTCGGCGGCGACGTCCACCGGGTCGGCGCTGTCGTCGGCGAGGACGGCGATCTCGGTCGGGCCGGCCTCGGAGTCGATGCCGATCCGCCCGGCGAAGTAGCGCTTCGCGGCGGCCACGTAGATGTTGCCGGGGCCGGTGACCACGTTCACCGGCTCGCACTCCTCGGTGCCCAGCGCGAACATGGCGACCGCCTGGGCACCGCCGACCGCGTACACCTCGGTGACGCCGAGCAGCGCGCAGGCCGCCAGGATGGCCGGGTGCACCCGGCCGCCGAAGGCCTTCTGCGGCGGCGAGGTCACCGCGATGCCGCGCACGCCCGCCTCCTGGGCCGGCACCACGTTCATCACAACGGAGGACGGGTAGACCGCCAGCCCGCCGGGCACGTAGAGCCCGACCCGGTCCACCGGCACCCAGCGCTGGGTCACCGTGCCGCCCGGCACCACCTGGGTGGTGTGCCCCTCGCGGCGCTGGTCCGCGTGCACGATGCGGGCGCGGCGGATCGACTCCTCCAGCGCGGCGCGCACCTTCGGGTCCAGCTCCTCCAGCGCCTGCGAGATCTGCTCGGCCGGGACCCGGGTGGACTCCAGCCGCACGCCGTCGAAGCGTTCGGTGATCTCGATCAGCGCCGCGACTCCGCGATGATGCACGTCCTCGGCGATCGGACGCACCTTCTCCAGGGCGGCCGCGACGTCGAAGTCGGCACGGGGCAGCAGGTGGCGCGGGTCGTCGAGCGAGCCGCGCAGATCGATTCGAGAGATCACGCCACCCAGTGTAAGGAGTGGCCGGAACCGCCGGTCCCGCATTTCAGTCCGTGATACGAAGAGCGAGACGGCCGGGGGAGGCCGGGGAATCGGGGGGCAACCGTGACGGATCGGGCACCGGACGACTGGACGGCCGCCGAACAGGCACTCTGGCAGGCGTTCCGGCTCGGCCGGATCCACGACCTGCGCAGCGGCGAGGCCGCCGAGGACGACCCGTTCGGCGAGGCCGTCTGGGGCCCGGAGCGGACGGTCCGCGCCCGGGTGCTCGCCCGGCTGCTGCTGGACGGGCCTGCCGCGGTCCCCGGCCGGGTCGCCTCGCTCAAGCTGACCGGCGTCCTGGTCACCGGTCCGCTCGACCTGGCCGGCGGCACCATCGGCCACTACGTCGAGCTGCACGACTGCCGCTTCGACCAGAAGATCCTGATCTCCGAGGCCGAGGCCGGCACCCTGCGCTTCATCAACTGCCTCATCCCCCGGCTGGAGGCCTCCCGGCTGGCGACCTCCGGGGACCTGCACCTGGCCCGCTGCCGGATCCGCCAGGGCGTACGGCTCACCGACGCCCGGATCGGCACCGACCTGCTGATCAACCAGGCCACTCTGGGCGGCGACCGGTTCGGCCGGGCGCTGTCCGCCGACGGCATCGCGGTCAGCCAGGACTGCGAGGCCGACCGGCTGGAGACCCACGGCGAGGTCAGCCTGCGCACCGCCCGGATCGGCGGCCGGCTCTCGCTGCGCGGCGCCCAGCTGCGCGCCGTACCGGGCAACCGCAACGCCCTCAACGCGGTGCGGCTCACCGTCGGCCACACCCTGTACCTGAGCGGCTCGGCCGACGGCGGCTGGTACGGGTCCCAGACCTACTACGGCTCCGGGTACGGCGAGGTCCCGCCGCCGGACGCGCCGAGCACGCCGTTCCGCGCCTTCGGCCAGGTCCGGCTCTCCGACGGCCGCTTCGAGAACGCCTGCCTGCTCTCCGACGCCGAGTTCCACCTGGTCGACGGCGACGAGGTGACCCTGCGCCGGATCCAGACCCCGGAACTGCGCTTCACCTGCCGCTTCCCGGACGGCGGCGCCGTCTCGCTGTCCCGGGCCCGGATCGGCAACCTGGTCGACGCCCCCGGCTCCTGGCCGCAGGAGGGATCGGTCGGGCTCACCGGGTTCACCTACGAGTGCCTGCGCCCGGCCGTGCCGTTCCCCGTCCGGCAGCGCATCGGCTGGCTGGAACGTTCCTCCGTGGAGTTCCAGCCCGAGTCCTACGAGCAGCTCGCCGCCGCGCTGCGCCGCGACGGCGCCGACGACGACGCCCGCGAGGTGCTCTACGCCAAGCAGCGCCGCCGCCGGCAGACCCTGCCGCTACCGGCCCGGATCTGGGGCCGGGTCCAGGACGTCACCGTCGGCTACGGCTTCCGCCCCGGCCGCGCCGCGCTCTGGCTGCTGCTCGCCTGGGCGCTCGGCAGCCTCTACTTCGCCACCCACGCGCTCCAGCCGCTCAAGGCCGACGAGCGCCCGCACTGGAACCCGGTGCTGTACGCGCTCGGCCAGCTGCTGCCGGTCGTCGACCTCGGCCAGGCCGGCTGGAACCCCGGCGGCACCGCCCAGTGGGTCTCCTCCGGCCTGGTCGTGGTCGGCTGGGTGCTCGCCACCACGGTCGCCGCCGGCGCCAGCCGGATGCTCCAGCGCGGGTGAGCCGGCGAGGGCCCGCCGCCAGGGCCGTGACGGCCCGGCGGGTCCGGGGAACTACGCTGTCCGCCGTGACAGAACGGCTTCCGCTCTTCCCGCTGAACACCGTGCTCTACCCGGGCCTGGTGATGCCCCTGAACGTCTTCGAGGAGCGCTACCGCCGTCTGGTCGCCGACCTGCTGGAGCAACCCGAGGAACAGCCGCGCCGTTTCGGCGTGCTCGCCATCAAGGACGGCCGCGAGGTCGCCCCGGTCCGCCCCGAGGACGGCCCGGCCGGCCCGCTGGACGGCCTCGGCACCGCCACCGGCGACCCCTTGGAGGCGCTCCACCACATCGGCTGCGTCGCCGACGTCACCTCCGTCCAGCCGCAGCCGGACGGCCGGTACGAGCTGCTGGTCACCGGGACCACCCGGTTCTGGCTCCGGTCCGTCGACGTCGGCGGCCCGTACCTCGTCGGCGAGCTCGAACCCATCGAGGAACGCGCCGGCGAGGGCTCCGGCGCGCTGGCCGCCGAGGTCGAACGGATCTTCCGCACCTACCAGCGCCGGCTCGCCGGGGCCCGCGAGGCCAGCACCGTCGGCCGCCAGGAACTGCCCGACGACCCGCAGGTGCTGTCCTACCTGGTCGCCGCGGCCGCCGTCCTGGAGGTCCCGCTCAAGCAGCAGCTGCTCGCCTGCCCCGACAACGCCCAGCGGCTGCGCACCGAGCTCGAACTGCTGCGCCGCGAGACGGCGGTGCTCAGCTGGCTGCCCTCGCTGCCCGCCGTCAACCTCACCCGCCAGTCCTTCAGCCCCAACTGACCGGGCCCACCGCTTGCCCCCCACCGATTGAGGAGCCCCCGTGGCCAAGAAGCCGAAGAAGGGCGGCCAGGGCACACCCGCGACGGTCGCCCTGGAGGCCGCCGCCGTGCCGTTCACCGTGCACTCCTACGAGCACGACCCGGCCGCCGCCTCCTACGGCGGCGAGGCCGCCGGGGCGCTCGGCGTGCCGGCCGAGCGGGTCTTCAAGACCCTGGTCGCCGACGTCGACGGTGTCCTCACCGTCGGCGTCGTCCCGGTCGCCGGCCGGCTCGACCTCAAGGCGCTGGCCGCGGCGGTCGGCGGCAAGCGCGCCGCGATGGCCGACCCGGCCGCCGCCGAACGCAGCAGCGGCTACGTCCTCGGCGGCATCTCCCCGCTCGGCCAGCGCCGCCCGCTGCGCACCGTCGTCGACGCCAGCGCGCTCACCCACCCCACCGTGTACGTCTCCGCCGGCCGCCGCGGCCTGGAGGTCGAGCTCTCCCCCACCCACCTCGTCGCCCTCACCGACGCCCGCACCGCCCCCATCGCCCACTGACCCGAGGCCGCGGGCGGCACGCCTCAGCCCTCCCGCCGCTCCTCCGCCGACGGAACCCCCGCGTCCACGGCCGCAGGCCCCGGCACCCAGTACGGCGGCGGGTCCTCCTCGCGCTTCCCGAACGCCGCCGACAGCGCCAGCAGCAGCACCATCGCCGCCATCGGCCACGCCAGCACCGCCCCGTACGCCCCGAGGTCGATGTCCGCCTGGAAGTGCCCGCCGTTCCCGACCCGCCGCGCCTCCGCGACCAGGTCGCGGCCCGGCCCGAGCCACCGCCCGAGCCCCCACGCACCGACCGACGCCAGCAGCCCACCGACCGCCAGCCCGACCGCCACCGAGATCCCGCCACCGCGCTTCCGGCTGACCAGGAACGCGCCCAGCGCCGTCAGGATCCCCATCCCCAGCCCGATCAGCACGAACACGCTGTCGGCCCCGGCCCGCTGCTCGCCCTCCGGGTCGGCGTAGAGGATCTTGTTGCCGTCCACGACCAGCGGCACCTTGGGCGCCAGCCAGGCCCACAGCACGCCCATCACGACCCCCAGCACCAGACAGGCCAGCACCGTGGCCGCCCCGATCCTCAGCTCGGGCAGCAGCCGCTGGGTGAGCGGCTCCGCCGGCTGCGGCTTGCCGGCCACCAGGTCCAGCCCCGGCGGCAGCGCGTACGGATCGCGCGCGGCCTGCGGATCGGGCGCGGCGTACGGAGCGGGCACGGCGTCCGCGGGCACGGCGTCCGCCACGGCATCGGAGCCGTCGGCGCGCGCGGGATCCGGAGGTGTGTTCGGTACGGTCACACCCCCCATCGTTTCACGGTCGACGCCCCCGCGACCCGGCCACCCACCGACCGGACGACCGGACCCCGGCCGGGCGCCGGCCGGCTACCGCCGGGTCGCCCGCCGGTACGCCCAGGTGGCGACGGCCAGCGAGACCACGCCCACCCCCGCGCACACCGCGAGGTCCCCGGCCACCGCCGCCCAGTCCGGTGACGGCCGGAACGTCCGGGCGAAGGCCTCCACCGCGTAGGTGGACGGCAACAGGTCGCGCAGCCAGAGCACCGGCTGCGGCAGGTTGTCCACCGGCAGCACGCCGAGCAGCAGCGCCGCCGACATGCCGAGCTGCCCGAGCATGGTGGCGATCTCCTGCTTGGGCGCGAGCAGCCCGCAGGCCGCCCCGAGCCCGGAGAGCGCCGCCCCGGCCAGCGGCACCACCGCGAGCAGCACCCACAGCTGCCCGAGCGGCAGCCCGAACATCACCGCGCCGACCCCCGCCGTGACGAGCGTCCCGGGCAGGGTGAACGAGGCGAAGGCCGCAGCCGCGCCGAGCACCACCGAGGCGGCCGGCACCGGCAGCGTCGCGTAGTGGTCCAGCCCGCCGCTGGCCCGCAGCCGGCCGAAGTACTGGGCGAGCAGGTTGAGCGCCACGAAGGCGACCACCAGCACGCTGGAGCCGGACACCACGTACCGGGCGGCCGAGGTCTGCCCGGAGTCGACGACGCCCCGCATCATCACCAGGATGCCGAGCGACTGGAAGGTGGCCACGAACAGCAGCGGGATCCGCGCCACCCGGGCCCGCGCGAGCTGCGCCCGGTAGACGGCCGCGAGGGCGGGCAGCATCCGGGCGGCGGGCGCGAGCGGGGCGGGCCCGCCGGCCGTGTCCGGGGTGGTGCGCGCCGGTGCCGAGAGCAGCGTCACTTGGCCAGTCCTCCGTGGCGGCCGCCCAGCTTGAGGTAGGCGTCCTCAAGGCTCGGGGTGGCCAGGGTGAAGTCGTCCAGGGCGGCGAAGGCCGGGCCGGTGGTGACGGCGGCGACCAGTTCGCGGGCCTGCTCGGGGGTGGTGCGGACGGTCCAGCGGCGGCCGGTGCGCTCGGCCCGTTCGGCGAGCGCCGCCACCGCGGGGACGCCCAGCGGCGCCTCGTCGCGCCAGACCAGGTCGAGCCGGACGTCGCCGTCGACCAGCGCCTTGAGGCCGCCGGGGGTGTCGCAGGCGATCACCCGGCCGTCGTCGACCACGGCGACCCGGTCCAGCACGGTCTCCGCCTCGATCACGTTGTGGGTGACCAGCAGCACGGTGGCGGAGCGCTCGGCCCGGCGGCGTTCGACCGCGGACCAGACGGCCCGCCGGGCGACCGGGTCCATGCCGGTGGTGGGCTCGTCGAGGACCAGCAGCGGCCGGTCGCCGACCAGGGTGGCGGCGAAGCAGGCGAGCCGGCGCTGGCCGCCGGAGAGCTTGGCGAGCGGCCGGTGGGCGAGCGGTTCCAGGGCGAGTTCGGCGATCACCTCGTCGGCGGCGGCGCGGGCCGCGGCCCGGCTCAGACCGCGCAGCCGCCCGGTGGTCTCGGCGGCGAGGGCGACGGTCAGCTCGTCGAGCGCACTGGACTCCTGGCCGAGGTAGCCGAGCAGCCGGGCGGCCCGTTCGGGGTGCCGGACCACGTCGTGGCCGAGGATCTCGATGCTGCCGGAGTCGGGCCGCAGCAGGCCGGTGAGCTGGCGGACCAGGGTGGACTTGCCGGCGCCGTTGGGCCCGAGCAGGCCGAAGATCTCCCCCTGGCGGACGGTCAGGGTGATGCCGTCGTTGGCCCGGATCGCGGTGGCCGAGGCGCCGCGCCCGGCACGGTACGTCCGGACCAGGTCGCGTACGGCGCAGCACGGCGAGGTCTCCTGGGGTGCCCGCCCGGCCGTCTCACTCACGACCGGAGACTCTACGCGGTGCAACGGGCGAACCGGACAACGGGGCCCCGCCCGCGGCGCCCTCGGGGGCCGCCTCGGGCCGGTCAGTCGTCGACGACCAGGTCACCGCCGGGGACCCTGGCGGCGAGCTCCTTCCAGAAGCCCGCCCGGATCGCGTACCGGTCGTGCTCGTCGATCTGGTCGTCCTTGTGCGCGAGCAGCCCGAAGCGGGCGGCGTAGCGCAGCAGCTCGCCGTCGACCCGGTGCGGGATGCGCGGGTAGCCGGGCCACAGGACGGTGAGCCGTTCGACGTCACCCATCCGGCCGGTCCAGCGGCGGGCGAAGACCTGGCCGACCTCGTGGGCGTCGCCGCCGATGGAGGTGATGTCCTCCTCGCGGTCGGCCCAGCGCTGTTCGGCGGTGGTGAGCTGGGCCAGGGTGGGCAGGCCGTCGCCGGCGGTGACGGCGGGCTCGGCGGCGGGCCGCTCGATCCACCCGCGGTCGGAGGACCAGCGCAGCACCGGGCCGGCCTGCTGCCGGTCGGCGGCGGCCTGCCGGTCGGCGCTTCGTCCGGCGAGGTCCTTGGGGGTGGGGACGATCTTGAGTCCGGCGGCGGCCGGCTGCGGGCGCCCGTTGGCGGCGGGGGCCGCCACGGCGGCCGGCTCGTCCTCGGCGGGGCGGCCGGGCAGCTGGGCCGCGGGCAGCGGGCCCGGCAGGGTGGCGGGGGGCGCGGCGGGCGGCGCGGCGAGGATCTTGGCGATGTCGTGCCGGGCGCCGGGGCCGGGGAAGACGCTGGAGGTGTCGCGCAGGCTGAACGAGCCCTCGATCCACTCGCGGTCCAGCACCCGGCGTTCGTCGGCCTCGCCGACGAGGTCCTCGGACTGGTTGAAGTCGCCGTCGGCGGCCTGCAGCGCCCAGAGGTGGACGACGACGCCGTGCTCCTTGGCGGACATCATGCCGGGCAGCAGGTCGCCGTCGCCGGTGATCAGCACGATGTCGGCGCAGGCCCGGTTGCGGGCGAGTTCGGAGAGTTCGGCGTGCATCGCGGCGTCGACGCCCTTCTGCACCCAGCGGCCCTCGGCCCGGGTGAGCGCGCCGAGCCGCACGGTGACCCGGGGCAGCACGCGCAGCCGCCGGTGCTCGGGCATCGGGCGGCGTTCCGGTGCGGCGTCGAACCAGTAGATCCGCAGCAGCGGCAGGCCGGTCTCGGCCTCGGCGCGCTCGCGCAGGGCGGCGATCAGCGCGGTGTGGTCGACGGTGACCTTGGAACGGGAGGGGTCACCGGCGAGCAGGCTCGCGGCGGCGCCCAGCAGGTATCCGGCGTCCACCAGGACGACACAGCGGTCCATCGCGCACCTCTTTCCGCTCGCCCTCGGGTGGGGCCCCGCCGGGACCGACGAGGCCGGGACGGGCGCGGTGCGCCCGGGTCCGGGCGGGATGGGGTGAGGGGTGCCCGCAGCCGCCCGATCGTTGGGTCACCTTTTTCCCCCGGATCCGCCCGCCGAACCCCGGCCGTCCGGCGCTTTCCCGGCACCGACGCCGAGGGCCCCCGTCCAGGACGGGGGCCCTCACATGGTGCGCGGCGGCTCAGCCGTTGAGTTCGGCGGCGACCAGCTCGGCCAGCTGGACGGCGTTGAGCGCGGCGCCCTTGCGCAGGTTGTCGTTGGAGACGAACAGCGACAGGCCGTTCTCCACCGTCTCGTCGACGCGGATCCGGCCGACGTAGCTCGGGTCCTGACCGGCGGCCTGGAGCGGGGTGGGGATGTCGCTCAGCTCGACGCCGGGGGCGCCGGCCAGCAGCTCGACCGCGCGCTCGGGGCTGATCGGGCGCTCGAAGCGGGCGTTGATCTGCAGCGAGTGGCCGGAGAAGACCGGGACGCGCACGCAGGTGCCGGCCACCTTGAGCTCGGGGATGCCGAGGATCTTGCGGCTCTCGTGGCGGAGCTTCTGCTCCTCGTCGGTCTCGTTGGAGCCGTCCTCGACGATGGAGCCGGCCAACGGCACCACGTTGAAGGCGATCGGCCGCTGGTAGACCTTGGGCTCGGGGAACTCGACGGCCGAGCCGTCGTGGGCGAGCGCGGCGGCACCGTCCACGACCTTGGCGGCCTGGTCCTGCAGCTCGGCGACGCCGGCCACGCCGCTGCCGGAGACGGCCTGGTAGGTGGAGACGACGAGGGCGGCGAGGCCGGCCTCCTCGTGCAGCGGGCGCAGCACCGGCATGGCGGCCATGGTGGTGCAGTTCGGGTTGGCGATGATGCCCTTGGGGCGGTCGGCGATCGCCTCGGGGTTGACCTCGGAGACGACCAGCGGGACCTCGGGGTCGCGGCGCCAGGCGGAGGAGTTGTCGATCACAACGGCACCGGCGGCGGCGACCTTGGGGGCGAGCGCCTTGGAGGTGGCACCGCCGGCCGAGAAGATCACGATGTCCAGGCCGGTGTAGTCGGCCGTGGCCGCGTCCTCGACGGTGACCTCGGTGCCCTGCCAGGGCAGCGTGCGCCCGGCCGAGCGGGCCGAGGCGAACAGCCGCAGCTGCTCCACCGGGAGGTTGCGCTCCGCCAGGATCTCGCGGACCACGCCGCCGACCTGGCCGGTGGCCCCGACAATGCCGATCTTCATCCGACTACTCCTCTTGATCTTGCAACTCACAGCCGCACTCCGCCCATCATGCCTTGTCACCGGCACCGGGCGGCCCGGCATTCCATCCTGTGGTCCTCAGTGGTCCAGACCACTGAGGAGTTCCAGCGCCCGCGCGACCTCCGCCGGTCCGGCCGGCAGCAGCGGCAGCCGGACGTCCGGCGTCGGGATCCGCCCCTGCGCGTGCAGCACGCCCTTGACCACCGCCGGGTTCGGCGCGGCGAAGGCCGCCACCGCCAGTCCGGTCAGCCGGTGACCCAGCGCCCGGGCGCGCGCCACGTCCCCGGCCCGCCAGGCCTCGACCAGCTCGACGAAGCGCGCGGTCGCCAGGTGCGCGGAGGCCAGGATGCCGCCGTCCGCACCGAGCGCCAGCAGCGGCGCGAGCACGGCGTCGTCCCCGCCCAGCACCGAGAACCCGGCCGGCGCGGCGGCCAGCAGCTCCACCGCCGCCTGGTCCACCCCGCCCGTCGCGTACTTGACGCCCGCCACGTTCGGCAGCGCGGCCAGCTCCAGCAGCGCGGCGGCCGACAGCGCCTGCCCGGTGCGGTACGGGATGTGGTAGACGACCAGCGGCACCGAACCAGCCTCGGCCAGCGCCCGGAAGTGCGCGACCGTCCCGGCCTCGCCCGGCCGGACGAAGGACGGCACGGCCACCAGTGCCCCCGCCACCCCCGGCACCCGGGCCGCCAGTCCGGCCAGCTCCTCGGCCGCCGCGGCGGTGCCCGGCCCGCCCGCGCCGACCAGCAGCGGCACCCCGCGCTCGGCGCAGACCGCCGCACAGACCTCGGTGACCGCGCGCCGCTCGTCCGCGCTCAGCGCGGCCGGCTCGCCGGTGGTGCCGAGCGCGACCAGCCCGGCCGCACCGTCGTCCAGCACCGAGCCGGCCAGCTTCTCCAGCGCGTCCAGCGCCACCGAGCCGTCGGCCGCGAACGGCGTGACCAGCGGGACGAAAATGCCCTTGAGTTCCATGCCCACGATCCTGCGGCCCGCCGATCCCACAGGTCCAGTTCACGTTTCCGAAGCTTCTCGTAAGCTGAGCCGATGCTCGATGTCCGACGCCTGCGCCTGCTGCGCGAACTCGCCCACCTCGGCACCATCGCCGCCGTCGCCGAGGCGCTCAGCTTCAGCCCTTCGGCGGTGTCCCAGCAGCTGTCCGTGCTGGAGAAGGAGGCCGGCGTCCCGCTGCTGGAACGCACCGGCCGCCGGGTCACCCTCACCCCCGCCGGACGCAACCTGGTCCGGCACGCCGAGGCCGTGCTCGAACGGCTGGAGCAGGCGGACGCCGAGCTGGCCCACGCCCGCGACGGCCTGGCCGGCCCGCTGCGGATCGGCACCTACCCGTCGGCGGCCCGCGCGATCATCCCCGCCGTGCTCGCCGAACTCGCCGGCTGGCACCCGGGGCTGGAGCCGATGGTCACCGAGGTCGACCCGGCCGAGGTCGCGGCGGCGCTGCGCGCGGGCGAGCTGGACGTGGCGCTGGTGCACGAGTACGACCTGGTGCCCGCCGACCCGGAGCCCGGGCTGGCGGTGACCCGGCCGATCTTCACCGAGCCGATGTACCTGGCGGCCCGCGTCCCCGGCACCGTCGCCGACCAGCGCGCCGAACCCTGGATCCTCGCCCCGCCGGGCACCCTGTGCCACAGCATGGCCGTCCGGGCCTGCGAGAGCGCGGGCTTCGCACCCCGGATCCGCCACCAGATCGACGACTTCGCCACCGTGCTCGCCCTGGTGGCGGCCGGTCAGGGGGTGGCGCTGGTCCCGCACCTCGGCATCGACCGGCCGCCGCCGGGGGTCGTCCTCACCCGGCTGCCGATGTACCGCCGCACCCGCACCGCGTTCCGCGCCGGCGCCGGCGCCCACCCCGCGATCTCCGCCTTCGTCTCCGCCCTGCACACCGCCGTACCGGCCCCGCTGCGCAACTCCGCGTAGCCGGGGGGCGCCCGTGCCCGGCCGGGCACGGGCGCCCCGAAGGCCTACGCCGCCCCGTTGCCCGCCAGGCAGCTCGGGCCGAGCAGCTGCTTCAGGTCCCCGAACAGCGCCGGATCCGACTTCACCCGGTGCCGGTCGAGCCGCAGCACCGTCGTCTTGCTGCGCGCCTCCAGCCGGACCCGCACCTCGGTCGTCCCCCGGTGGCTGCTCAGCACCTCGCCGAGCCGCGCCACCAGCGGGGGCGTCACCTTCCCGCTCGGGATGTTGATGATGATCGGTGCCTCGGCGTGCGCGTTCGACAGGTCCGGGACGGTGAGCTCCATGCCCATCAGCCGGGGCACGTCCTCGCGCTTGTCCAGCTTGCCGCGCACGAACACCACCGTGTCCTCGACCAGCTGCGAGGAGACCAGCTGGTAGCTGGCCGGGAAGAACATGCAGTCGATCGAGCCCGCGAGGTCCTCGACCGTCGCGATCGCCCAGGCGTTGCCCTGCTTGGTCATCTTCCGCTGGAGGCCCGAGATGATGCCGCCGATGGTGATGATCGTCCCGTCCGGCCGTTCGGCGAGGTCCGCGACCGCGCAGTCCGCCTTGTCGGCGAGCACGTGCTCGATGCCGTGCAGCGGGTGCGAGGAGACGTACAGGCCGAGCATCTCCCGCTCCTGGGTGAGCAGGAAGGACTTCTCCCACTCGTCCTCGGAGAACACCACGTCCAGGCCGAAGCTCGGCTCGTCGCTGGTCGTATCGCCGCCGAAGAGGTCGAACTGCCCCTCGGCCTCCTTGCGCTTGATGCCGACGACGTTGTCGATCATCGGCTCGAACTGCGCGGTCAGGCCCTTGCGGGTGTGGCCGAGCGAGTCGAACGAACCGGCCTTGATCAGCGATTCGACGGTCCGCTTGTTGCAGACCACCGACTCCACCTTCTCCAGGAAGTCCGGGAAGGAGGAGAACTTCCCCTTGGTCTTCCGGGTCCGGATCATCGACTCGACGACCGGGCCGCCGACGTTGCGGATGGCGGTCAGGCCGAACCGGACGGTGGTGTCACCGTGCGGGGTGAAGTCCGCGTCCGACTCGTTGACGTCCGGCGGCAGGACGTTGATGCCCATCTTCCGGCACTCGTTGAGGTAGACGGCCGACTTGTCCTTGTCGTCCTTGACCGAGGTGAGCAGGCCGGACATGTACTCGGCCGGGTAGTTGGCCTTGAGGTACGCCGTCCAGTAGGAGACGAGCCCGTAGCCCGCCGTGTGCGCCTTGTTGAACGCGTAGCCGGAGAAGGGGACCAGGACGTCCCACACCGCCTGGATCGCCGCGTCCGAGTAGCCGCGCTCCCGGCAGCCCTTCTGGAACGGGACGAACTCGGCCTCCAGGATCTCCTTCTTCTTCTTGCCCATGGCGCGGCGCAGCAGGTCGGCCTGGCCCAGCGAGTAGCCGGCCAGGATCTGCGCGGCCTTCTGCACCTGCTCCTGGTAGACGATCAGGCCGTAGGTGGGCCTGAGCACCTCCTCCAGGGGCTTCTCCAGCTCCGGGTGGATCGGGGTGATCTCCTGCTGCCCGTTCTTGCGCAGCGCGTAGTTGGTGTGCGAGTTGACGCCCATCGGACCCGGCCGGTACAGCGCCAGGACCGCCGAGATGTCTTCGAAGTTGTCGGGCTTCATCAGGCGCAGCAGCGAGCGCATGGGGCCGCCGTCGAGCTGGAAGACGCCGAGCGTGTCACCGCGCGCCAGCAGTTCGTAGGTCGGCTTGTCGTCCAGGGGCAGCTCAAGAAGATCGATCTTGATGCCCTTGTTCTTCTCGATCGCCTTGACGGCGTCGTCCATGATCGTCAGGTTGCGCAGGCCGAGGAAGTCCATCTTGAGAAGGCCGAGGCCCTCACAGGTGGGGTAGTCGAACTGCGTGATGGTGACGCCGTCGGTGTGCCGGGTCCAGACCGGGATGTGGTCGGTCAGCGGCTCGGCGGACATGATGACGCCGGCCGCGTGCACCCCGGGCTGGCGGATCAGGCCCTCGATGCCGCGCGCGGTGTCGATCACCTTGCGCACGTCGGGGTCGGTCTCGTAGAGCCCGCGGATCTCGCCGGCCTCGCTGTAGCGCGGGTGGCTGCTGTCGGTGATGCCGGACAGCGGGATGCCCTTGCCCATGACGTCCGGCGGCATCGCCTTGGTGATCCGGTCGCCCATCGCGTACGGGTAGCCGAGGACGCGCGAGGAGTCCTTGATGGCGGCCTTCGCCTTGATGGTGCCGTACGTGACGATCATGGCGACCTTGTCGGATCCCCACTTCTCCGTCACGTACCGGATCACGTCACCGCGCCGGCGCTCGTCGAAGTCGATGTCGACATCGGGCATGGAGATGCGCTCGGGGTTGAGGAAGCGCTCGAAGATCAGACCGTGCGGGATCGGGTCGAGGTCGGTGATGCCCATGGCGTACGCGACCAGCGAGCCGGCCGCCGAACCACGGCCCGGCCCCACCGCGATGCCCTGGCTCTTCGCCCACATGATGAAGTCGGCGACCACGAGGAAGTACGCCGGGAACCCCATCTGGATGATGGTGTCCATCTCGTACTCGGCGAGCTTCTTGTGCTCCTCGTCGTACCCGCCCGGGAAGCGCCAGTCCATGCCCTCCCAGACCTTGGACTTGAAGAAGTCCGCCTCGGACTCGAAGCCCTCCGGGATCGGGAAGCGCGGCATCAGGTTGCGGAACTTGAACATGCCCTCGGTGTCGACCCGGGAGGCCACCAGCAGCTGGCTGTTGCGGCAGCCCTCCTGCCAGGCGTCCGACTGGTCCAGGGCGTACATCTCGGCGGCCGACTTGATGTAGTAGCCGGTGCCGTCGAACCGGAAGCGGTCCGGGTCGGAGAGGTTCTTGCCGGTCTGCACGCAGAGCAGCAGGTCGTGGGCGCCGGCGTCGGCCTCGGTGGTGTAGTGCGAGTCGTTGGTGACGACCGGCGGGATGCCGAGCTTCTTCCCGATCTCGATCAGCCCGTCGCGGACCCGCTTCTCGATGTCGAGACCGTGGTCCATCAGCTCCAGGAAGTAGTTCTCCTTGCCGAAGATCTCCTGGTACTCGGCGGCGGACCGCAGCGCCTCGTCGAACTGGCCGAGGCGCAGCCGGGTCTGCAGCTCGCCGGAGGGGCAGCCGGTGGTGGCCATCAGGCCGCCGGACAGCTCGGAGATCAGCTCCTTGTCCATCCGCGGCCACTTGACCAGCCAGCCCTCGGAGTACGAGCGCGAGGTCAGCTTGAAGAGGTTGTGCAGGCCCTCCTTGTTCCGGGCCCAGATGGTCTTGTGGGTGTAGGCGCCGGACGCCGAGACGTCGTCCTTCTTCTGGTGCGGCTGGCCCCACAGGATGCGCTTGGTGTTGGAGCGTGCCTCCGGGGCGACGTACGCCTCGATGCCGATCACCGGGGTGATGCCGGCGGCGGTGGCCTGCCGGTGGAACTCGGCCGCACCGTACATGTTGCCGTGGTCGGTCATCGCGACATGGGTCTGCCCCAGCCGTTCGACCTCCTTGAACATCTGCTTCAGCCGGGCGGCACCGTCCAGCATCGAGTACTCGGTGTGGACGTGCAGATGCGCGAACGGCTGATCGCTCAAGGCGGGGCCTCCGTAGGCTCGGTGCAGGCAGGTGGGCCGGCGAACGCGCAGGTCACAGAAGGTGCCCGGAAATGGATGAGGTCCGAGCCACTGCCGGGCCCGGACCATCACTCACGCGTTCACGCTCCCACTCTAGCCCGCTCCCGCCCCTCTCCCGCACTCACTCACCGCGAGCGGACCGGCACCGCAGCAGCCTCTCCCGGGCGGCCGTCCGGACCGCCTCCCCCTCCAGCTCGTCGCGCTCCAGGTACCGCAGCCGTTCCCGCACCTCCGCCCCGTCCGGGGCCCGCTCCACCCCCAGCAGCCGGGCGTCCTCCTCGCAGTCCCAGAGGCACTCCAGGTAGGTCCCGTCCAGCCCGGCCGGCTCGATGACCGCCAGCGCCGCCAGGTACCCCACCCGCTCGTGCGAGTGCGGCGTCCACAGCCAGAACCGCCTGAGCAGCGACGCCGCGCCGCGTGCCCGCACCCCGAACCCGGCCAACGCCCGCGCCGTGTGCACCGGCCCGCACCACCGGCGCTCCACCCACTCCCGCTCCAGGCGCCCCACCAGTGCCTCGACGTCCCCCTCCGCCGCTTCCCCCGCCCCGTGCGTCTCGTGCCGCCGCCCACCGGGCACCGGCTCCACCGGCGCGGCCCCGATCCCCGTGTCCCTCACCAGCCGCGCCAGGTACACCGCCCGCTGATCGGCGTCGTCCCACCGCCAGTCCCACCGGACGCACCCCGCCACCACCTCGGCGGCCCCGCGCGGATCCTCCGCCACCATGCGCGCCCCCAGCCCGCGCCCCCGCTGCACCATCCCGATCAACGACCCCGCCGGCGCGTACCGCCCGTCACTCATCCTCGTCACGGCCCCATCCTGCCCCGACGGCGCGGGAGGTCGGCCGGGCCGACTTCCCGCGCCGGGGACCGGGCGGAGCAGCAGGACTACGCGGCGTCCAGCTCGGCGAGGAAGTCCAGGGCCACGGCCCAGGTGCGCTCGGCCGCCTCGGCGTCGTGGTCCGGGAGGTCCGGGTCGGTGAAGAGGTGGCCGGCGCCGTGGTAGCGGTGGATCTCGACGTCGGCGCCGGCCCTGCGCATGTTGAGGTACCAGGCGTTCAGCCAGTCCTCCGGCTCGAACGGGTCCGGCTCGGCCACGTGCAGCTGGACGGGGACGGCGGTCGTCGCGTCCTCGCGGATGTCGGAGGTGCCGTGCAGGAGGAGCAGGCCGCGCGCGTTCTCGTCGGCGAGGGCGAGGTTCTGGGCGAGCGAGCCGCCGAGCGAGAAGCCGGCGTAGACCAGGGCGGCACCCGAGGTCAGCAGCGGGGCAGCCGCGCCCACGGCCCGGCGCAGCAGTTCGTCGCTGCCCAGCTCCTCCTTGTACGCCATGCCCTCCTCGACGTCGTCGAAGGTCCGGCCGTCGTAGAGGTCGGGGGCGTGCACGGTGTGGCCGGCGTCGCGCAGGCGGTCGGCGGCGGCGTGGACGGCAGGGCGCAGGCCGTACGCGGAGTGCAGGAGCAGGATCTGGGCCACGTCGGGGAACTTCCTTGCAGCGGGCGGGGAACCTCCCCATCATCGCTCATGGCCGCCAGGTGGCCGCGCCCACCCGGCGGGATGGCGGGACGTCACGCACCGGTGAATCACCGACAAACAGTCAGTTCGTCATATGGAACACATCGTTACCCACGGGTAGCCTGTCGCCGTGACCGACCTTGTCAATGACATGACCTCCGCCCGCCCGCACCGTCGCCAGGTGCTCAAGGCCACCGCCGTCGTCGCGGGCGCCGCCGCCCTGCCGCTGACCCTCGGCGCCGCGGCCCACGCCGCCGCCGCGCCCCAGTTCCTGCACGGCGTCGCCTCGGGCGACCCGCTGCCCGACGGGATCCTGCTCTGGACCCGCGTCACCCCGGCCCCCGAGGCCGCCCCCGGCTCCGGCCTGGGCGCCGACACCGAGGTCCGCTGGGAGCTCGCCGCCGACAAGGGCTTCACCCGGATCGCGGCGAGCGGCACCGTGACCACCTCCGCCGATACCGACCACACCGTCAAGGTCGACGTCCGCGGCCTCACCCCGGACACCGCCTACTGGTACCGCTTCACCGCCGGCGCCACCACCTCCCCGGCCGGCCGCACCCACACCACCCCGGCCACCGACGCCGCCCTCGACCGGCTCCGCTTCGGCGTGGCGTCCTGCGCCAACTGGGAGGCCGGCTACTTCTCCGCCTACCGCCACCTGGCGGCCCGCGGCGACCTCGACGCCTTCCTCTTCCTCGGCGACTACATCTACGAGTACAAGACCGGCGAGTTCTGCGCCGCCGGCTCCGTGGTCCGCCCGCACGCGCCCGCCCATGAGATCCTCACCCTCGCCGACTACCGCACCCGCCACGGCCGGTACAAGACGGACGAGGACCTCCAGGCGCTGCACGCCCAGGTCCCGACCATCGCGATCTGGGACGACCACGAGTTCGCCAACGACGCCTGGTCCGGCGGCGCCGAGAACCACACCCCCGGCACCGAGGGCGACTGGGCGGCCCGGGTCGCCGCCGCCAAGCAGGCCTACTTCGAGTGGATGCCGGTCCGCCCGTCCATCGCCGGCACCACCTACCGCCGGCTGCGCTACGGCAAGCTCGCCGACCTGCACCTGATGGACCAGCGCTCGTTCCGCTCCCAGCAGGTCAAGGTCGGCAACGGCGACGTCGACTCGGCCGACCGCACCATCACCGGCCGCGCCCAGATGGACTGGCTGAAGGCCGGCCTCTCCGCCTCCGACACCGCCTGGCGGCTGATCGGCAACGAGGTGATGATCTCCCCGGTCGCGCTCTTCTCGCTGCCGGACTACCTGCTGCGCCCGCTGGCCAAGCTGCTCGGCCTGCCCGGCGAGGGCCTGGCGATCAACACCGACCAGTGGGACGGCTACACCCACGACCGCCGCGAGCTGCTCGGCCACCTCAAGGCGAACGGGATCACCAACACCGTCTTCCTCACCGGCGACATCCACTCGGCCTGGGCCTCGGACGTCCCGAACGAGGCCGCCACCTACCCGCTGTCGGGCAGCGCGGCCACCGAGTTCGTGGTCACCTCGGTCACCTCGGACAACATCGACGACTTCCTCAAGGTCGCGCCGCAGACCCTCTCACTGGTCGCCGCCGCCGCGGTCAAGGGTGCCAACCCGCACGTCAAGTGGGTCGACCTGGACTCGCACGGCTACGGCGTACTGGAGGTCACCCCCGCCCAGGCCCAGATGGACTACTACGTGCTCTCCGACCGGACCCGCAAGGACGCGACCAGCAAGTGGACGCGCTCCTACCGCACCAAGTCCGGCACCCAGCAGATCGAGCGGGTCTACTCCCCCGTCAAGTAGCCACCACCGCACCAGACCCCGCCCTCCGGCCGCCCCCGGAGGGCGGGGCCCCTGCTTCCGGGCCCGCCCTCCTTCGTCCGGGCGATCATTCGGACGCACTCAGAGCATTCATTCCGTCACACTGTGCGCTTGTCGCACATAGTGACGACATGATCAGAGAAACCGGGGGTCCCCCGTGGCTCCGCGCCCGAACGGCCCGCCTCGTCACCACCATCGCGGCACTGGGAATCCTCGGCACCGGCCTGACCGGCGCCACCGCCCGGGCCGCCGCACCACCGCATCCGGCCGCCCCGGCCGCTCCCGCCTCCTCGGCTCCCGCTCCCACCACTGCCGCTAGCGCTACCACTGCCGCTACCGCTGCCGCCCCTGAACGCGTCCGGGCGGGCGGCAGCGTCCTGCTCGACGAGGCCTTCACCAACGCGACCGCCGACTCGCGCTTCCTCGCCGTCGGCTCCGCCTGCCTCACCGGCGCCGCGCCCGCCCCGCTGGTCCCGGGCAACCACCCGCTCGGCGGCTGCCCGAGCGCCGAGACCGGACCGGTGCCGCCACTGAACAGCGCGCCGCTCGGATACCTGCGGATCACCGACGCCGCGAACGACCAGAGCGGCGCCGTCCTGTTCGACCAGGCACTGCCGGCCGGCAACGGCCTGGACGTCACCTTCGACCAGTGGCAGTACGGCAGCACCACGCCCAACACCCCGGCCGACGGCATCTCCTTCTTCCTGGTCAACGGCGACACCTCGCTCACCCACCCCGGGGCCTTCGGCGGCAGCCTCGGCTACGCCCAGAAGCTGCCCGACGACAACCCGAACCTCGACTTCCTGCCCGGCGTCGACCGCGGCTACCTGGGCGTCGGGCTGGACGTCCTCGGCAACTACTTCGGCGACTGGGAACAGCGCGGCAACGGCTGCGCGACACGCTCGCCGGCCGGCACCGGGTTCCACGTCCCCGCGCCCGGCGCCAACATGGTCACCGTCCGCGGCCCCGGCGACGGCACCACCGGCTACTGCTTCCTGACCGCCACGACCAGCAACTTCACCACCACCGGCCCCTGGCCCTCCACCCTGCCGGGCCAGCTGCAGGGCCCGCTGACGGTGCTGCCTCCCGCCGTGACCCCCGACGAGGCCCAGACCCTGCTGGAGCCGTCCCGCCGCCGGGTGAACGTGCACCTGACGCCGGCGCCCTCCCCGGTGCTGACGGTCGGCGTCGACTTCAACGACGGCACCGGCCCGCACCAGGTGCTGTCGACCCCCGCCCCGACGCCCGTTCCCTCCACCTACAAGTTCGGCTTCGCCGGCTCCACCGGCCTGTTCACCGATGTGCACCTGATCCGCAACGTCACGGTGAGCACGGACCAGCCGCTGCCCGAGCTGAACCTGGTGAAGCAGGTCCGCGAGCCGCTGCCCGGGCTCATCACGGTCGGCACACCGGTGCCGTACGACTTCGTGGTCACCAACGCCGGCACCGTGCCGATCGACAACCTGGGCGTCAACGACCCCAAGGTCGGACCGGTCAGCTGCCCGGTCTCCACGCTCGCCCCCCACACGACCGTCACCTGCACGGCCACCTACCTGGTGACCGCCGCCGACGCGCAGTCCGGCCACATCGCCAACACCGCCGTGGCCACCGGCACCGCCGACGGCACCCCGGTCGAGTCCCCGCCGTCCTCGGAGAACGTCCCGGTCGTGGCCCCGCCCGGCATCCACCTGACCAAGCACGTCGACGCCCCCGGCCCGTTCGCCGTCGGCGACACCGTGCCGTACACGTATGTGGTCACCAACACGGGTGGCGTCCAGGTCGACGCCGTCGGCATCACGGACGACAAGGTCACCGGCATCACCTGCGCCGCCACCGCACTGGCCCCGGCCGGCAGCCCCGGCGACAGCACCACCTGCCACGGCACCTACGTCGTCACCGCGGCCGACGGCCGGTTCGGCTCGGTCACCAACCACGCCCACGCCACCGGGACCTCGGACGGCCACCCGCTCACCTCACCGGAGGCCGAGGCGACGATCCGGATCACCGGGACCTTCGGGCTCTCCCTGCGCAAGCAGGCCGGCACCGCCGGGCCGGTGCACATCGGCGAGACCGTCAGCTACACCTACACCGTCACCAACACCGGCGAGCGGGCGCTGCACAGCCTCACGGTCACCGACGACCACGCGCCGAACGTCACCTGCGACCGCACCACCCTCGACCCGGGTGGGAGCACCACCTGCCACGCCACCTACACCGTCACCGCCACCGACGCCGAGGCCGGCCAGGTGAAGAACACGGCGCTGGCGAGCGCGCTCGGCCCGCAGGACCAGCCCGTGGAGAGCCCGCCGGCGCAGGTCACCCTGCCGGTCGCCCCCGTCTCCACCGCGCTGACCATCACCAAGAAGGCCGGCACGGCCGGACCGGTGCACGTGGGCGAGACCGTCACCTACACCTACACGGTCACCAACACCGGCACGGCCGCGCTGAAGAACCTCACCGTCACCGACGACCGCGCCACCAAGGTCACCTGCGACCGCACCACCCTCAACCCCGGCGAGAACGCCACCTGCCACGCCGACTACACCGTCACCGAAGCCGACGCCAAGACCGGCCAGGTGACCAACACCGCCCACGCCACCGCCACCGACCCCCAGGGCGGCGAGGTCCGCAGCCCCGACGCACAGGTCACCCTGCCCGTCACCACCGGGGCAACCGCGCTGACCATCACCAAGAAGGCCAACCCCTCCGGCTTGTTGCACGTCGGCGAGACCATCACGTACACCTACACGGTCACCAACAGCGGCACGGCCGCGCTGAAGAACCTCACCGTCACCGACGACCGCGCCACCAAGGTCACCTGCGACCGCACCACCCTCAACCCCGGCGAGAGCACCACCTGCCACGCCGACTACACCGTCACCGAAGCCGACGCCAAAGCCGGCCAGGTGACCAACACCGCCCACGCCACCGCCACCGATCCCCAGGGCGGCGAGGTCCGCAGCCCCGACGTGAAGCTCCGCGTCACCGTCCTGCTCTGCCCCCCGAAGGACCACGACCACAAGGGCTGCCCCAAGCACCCGGGCCACGGCGGTGACCACGGAAAGCCGCCGGGCGACGGCGGCGACCACGGCAAGCCGCCGGCCAACGGCCCCGGCCCGCACCCGGAGCCGCCGCACAACGGCGGCCACCTGCCCGAGACCGGCGCACCGGTCGGCGGCCTGCTCGCGACCGGCGGCCTGCTGGTCGCCGCGGGCGGCCTCCTGATCCTGCGGACCCGGCGCCGCGCGACGGCCGCCACCCCCACCGCCCCGTACGAGAACTGACCGCGTACCGGAGCCGATCGGCCCCGCCCCCGGCCCCCGCGAGGGACGCCGGGGGCGGGGCCGTCACACGAACCGGTACCGCGCCACGCCTACGACACCGCGCCTACGACACCACGTCCTTGCGGGTGAACCCCCGGAAGGCCAGCGCCAGCAGCACCACCGCGTAGGACAGCGACAGCGAGACGCCCTGCACCATGCCGCCCCACTCCATCCGCGGCTGCAGGGCGTCCGCCCACGCGTACTGCCAGTGCGCCGGAAGCCAGGCCCGCAGGTCCCCGAGCGCCGTGATGGCGTCCAGCACCCCGGTGATGATCGAGCCGAACACCGCCCCGCCGACCGCCCCCAGCGGCGCGTCCGTGGCGGTGGAGAGCCAGAACGCCATCGCGGCGATCACGATCTCGCTCAGGAACACGTAGACCACCGCGACCGCCAGCCGCGGCAGCGCCTCCCCGGCGGTCAGACTGGCCCCGGCCGGCAGCTGGAGGTCCCCCCAGCCGTACGCGGCGGTGCCGACCAGCAGCCCGACCAGCGGCAGCAGCGTCACGGCCACCGCCGAGAAGAGCAGCCCCACCAGGAACTTGCGCACCAGCAGCCGCGCCCGCGGCACCGGCGCCGCCAGCAGGTAGCGCAGCGAGGACCAGCTCGCCTCCGAGGCCACCGTGTCCCCGCAGAACAGCGCGACCGGGATCACCAGCAGGAAGCCGGTGCCCATGAAGAGCATGGTCGCCGCGAAGTTCGGCCCGGAGGAGGTGGCGAGCTCGATGAACGTCGTCCGGTCGGTCCGCCGGGGGGTACCCGCGACCGCGAACGCCGCCAGCACCAGCAGCGGCATCGCGGCCAGCACCCCGCCGATCACCAGCGTCCGGCGCCGCCGCAGCTGACGGACCACCTCGACCCGGAACGGCAGCGTCCGCCCGGCCCGGTAGCCGGCCGCGTGATCGGCCGACACCTCAGCACCCACGGCGCTCACGCCGCACCTCCGATCAGCGACAGGAACGCGTCCTCCAGCCGGCGCTGCGGCCCGGCCGACTCCACCGGCACACCGAGCCGCACCAGCTCGGCGAGCAGCTGACTGCCCGCCATGCCGTCCAGCCGGACGAGCAGCCCGCCCTCGACGGCCTCGGCCGAGCCGACCCCGGCCAGCGCGGCCACCTTGTCGGCCGTCGCCGCCAGCTCCGCCGCCCCGAACGAGGCGTCGGTGCCGACCAGCAGCTGCGCGCCCGCGCCGACGATCTCCGCGACCGCGCCGGTGGTGACCAGCCGGCCCCGGTCCATCACCACCAGGTCGGTGCAGCTCTGCTCGACCTCGGCCAGCAGGTGACTGGAGACGATGACGGTCCTCCCGGCCGCCGCGTACCGGATCATCACCTCGCGCATCTCGCGGATCTGCGGCGGGTCGAGCCCGTTGGTCGGCTCGTCGAGGATCAGCAGGTCCGGCAGGCCGAGCATGGCCTGGGCGATCGCCAGACGCTGCCGCATGCCCTGCGAGTAGGTGCGCACCGCCCGGTCCAGCGCCTCGCCCAGCCCGGCGATGGCCAGCGCCTCCTCCAGGTGCGCGTCCTGCTCCGGGCGGCCGGTGGCCTGCCAGTACAGCCGCAGGTTGGCCCGCCCGGTGAGGTGCGGCAGGAAGCCCGCGCCCTCGACGAACGCGCCGACCCGGGAGAGCACCGGCGCGCCGGGCCGCACCAGGTGGCCGAAGATCCGGATCTCACCGGCATCCGGCCGGATCAGGCCCATCAGCATCCGCAGCGTGGTGGTCTTGCCCGCGCCGTTGGGTCCCAGCAGGCCGAGCACCTGGCCCTGCTCCACCCGGAAGCCCAGGTCGCGGACGGCGTAGCGGTCGGCGGCGCCCTTGTAGCGCTTGCTCAAACCGGTGATCTGCAGCGGAACCCCGGCGAGCGCCGGGTCGTACGCCGGTCCGTGCGCCCGGCGCGTGCTCCTGGCCGTGCGCAGCCTCGGCACCAGCACCAGCGCGGCGGCCAGCGCGAGCGCGACCAGCGGCAGCATCCAGGTCCGGGACGGCAGCGGCGCCGCCTCGGTGACCAGCCCGTCCACGGTCGGCAGGGTCACCGGTCCGGTGACGGCCGCCCGGTAGGTGGCGGGCTCGACGGGCGAGGCGTACGCGAGGTCGGTGGAGGCGAGCACCAGCCGCAGCCGGTGTCCGGCGTCGAAGGTGTGGTCGACGGTGGGCAGCGCCACCGTGACGTTCCTGCCCTCGGGTGCGTCGGCACCGGTCACCCGCAGCGGCGCGGACAGCTGCTGCGGCAGGCTCTGCTTGCCGTCCGGGGCGACGTCGTACAGCTTGGCGAAGAGCACCGCGTCCGGCCGGTCGGCCCGCACCCGGACCGGCACGGTCGGCTGTCCCGTCAGATGCACCGAGGAGTCCAGCGGCGCCGACTCGAAGGCGGCGAACTGGCCGGGGAAGTCCAGCGACAGTCCGGCGCCCAGCGAGGAGGCCTGGCTGAGCGCGCCGCCGAAGCCCGGCAGCGCGGAGATGTTGGGCGGCGCCCCGCCCGGCGGGTTGGCGAAGGCCTGCTCCGGCTCGCCGGTGGGTGCCTTCAGCTCGACCTGCCGGGAGCCGGTGCCGCCGAGGCCCGGGTAGGCGTCCGCGCTGGCCCCGCGCAGCACCGCCTGGAAGCCCGTCGAGTCGACCCCGCCGGTCCGGGTCACCCGGAACGCCGGGCCGCTCCCCCCGGCCTTCGCGGCATCGCCCTCGGCGGCGGCACCCTTGGGGCCGTCGCCCTTCAGGAAGCGGTCGAACCACTCCGTCGTCCGGGTGTCCACCCGGTCACTGGTGTCGGTCGCGCCGTCGTGCCCGCCGGCGAACCAGTCCACCGCCACTGGGGCGCCGTTGGCGGCCACCGCCCGGGCGATCGCGTCGCCCTGGTCGAGCGGGAACAGCGAGTCCTGCTGACCCTGGATCACCAGGGTGGGCGCCTTCAGCCGCGCGGCGACCGAGGACGGGCTGGAACGTTCGAGCAGCGCGACGGCCTCGGGGTCGGCGTGCCCGGAGGCCGCCACCCGGTCGTACATCCGGCACAGCTCGTCCAGGAACCGGCCGCAGCCGACCTGCCCGCCGCCCTGGTCGGGTGCCAGGGCCGGCCGCGCCGCGCCGCCGGAGGGTCCGAGCTCGCCCACCGAGCCGGTGGTGAAGAAGATCCCGGCCCACAGCTTCTTGAACACGCCGTCCACGGCGCCCGAGCCGCGCACCCCCTGCGGGAACAGCGCGTCGGCCAGGTTCCACCAGGTGATCGCGCTGGCCACGGCGTCGATCCGGCTGTCGTAGGCCGAGCCGAGCAGCGCCACCGCGCCGCCGTACGAGGCCCCGGTGATCCCCACCCGGGGGTCGCCGGGGCCGTCCAGCTGTACTTCGGGGCGCTGCGCCAGCCAGTCGACCAGGTGCTTGACGTCCTCGACCTCGCGGTCCGGGGCGTTCAGCCCGATCCTGCCGCCGGACCGCCCGAAGCCGCGCGCCGACCAGGTCAGCACCGCGTACCCCTGCCGGGCCAGTTCCCGGGCGCGTTCCCGCTCGCCCTCCTTGGAGCCGCCGAAGCCGTGCCCGAGCAGCACCGCCGGTCGCGGGCTGTCCCCGGTGGTGAAGAAGGAGGTGTCCAGTTGGACGACCTGGGCGCTGCCGGGCGTCTCGGGCATCGCGAGGAAACGATCCTCCTGATGGACGGACTGCTCGCCCCCGGCCGCGACGGCCACCGCCGTCCCGACCCCGGCCACGGCCACCAGGGCCACCGCCCCGGCCACCAGTCTCCGTCCGGCGGCCGTCCCACGGCCTCGCCACCGGCGCCACGCCCCACCGAGCTCCATGGCGGTGATCGTAGCCGCATGCGGAGTAGGCGTCCGATAAAACCACCGGCGCCCACCGGGCCGACCGCTGCGGCCGGGCCGACCGGCCGGCCCGGCCGCAGCGGCCCGGTTACAGCACCCGGGTCATCGTCCGGTGCGGGATCCCGGCGTCGTCGTACACCGGCCCCTCGGCCAGGTACCCCAGGCGCTCGTAGAACCCGAGCGCCTGCACCTGCGCGTGCAACTCCACCTCGCGCGCCCCGCGCGCCAGCCCGGCGGCCTCCACCGCCCGTACCAGCTCCGCGCCGAGCCCGGTCCCCCGGGCCGCCGCCAGCACCGCGAGCCGGCCGAGCAGCACCCGGCCCTCGATCCCGCCGGTGACCTTCAGCGCCTGCTCGCCGAAGATCAGCCGCACGGTCCCGACCGGCTCACCGTCCGGGCCGATCGCCAGCAGGTGCTCCGAGGTGGAGTCGAGGTCGTCCCACTCCTCCTCCTCGGCGATCCCCTGCTCGACGATGAAGACGTCCCGCCGGACCCCGTGCACCAGCGCGAGGTCGGCCTCGCCGCGCGCCACCCGGATCGTCGCCGCCATCCCCGTCGCCCTCAGCTCTCCGAAGCGATGATGTCGAGCGCCTTCCGCAGGTCCGCGGGGTACTCGCTGGCGAACTGCACCCACTCGCCGTCCGCCGGGTGCTCGAAGCCGAGCGACACGGCGTGCAGCCACTGCCGGGTCAGGCCGAGCCGCTTGGCGAGCGTCGGGTCGGCCCCGTAGGTGAGGTCGCCGACGCAGGGGTGGCGCAGCGCCGACATGTGGACGCGGATCTGGTGGGTGCGGCCGGTCTCCAGCTTGATGTCCAGCAGCGAGGCGGCCCGGTAGGCCTCGATGAGGTCGTAGTGGGTGACCGACGGCTTGCCCTCCCGGGTGACGGCCCACTTCCAGTCGGAGCTGGGGTGCCGCCCGATCGGCGCGTCGACGGTGCCGCTGAGCGGGTCCGGGTGGCCCTGGACCAGCGTGTGGTACTTCTTCTCGGTCACCCGGTCGTGGAACTGCCGCTTGAGGTCGGTGTAGGCGCGCTCCGACTTGGCCACCACCATCAGCCCGGAGGTGCCGACGTCGAGCCGGTGCACGACGCCCTGGCGCTCGGCGGCGCCGGAGGTGGAGATCCGGTAGCCGGCCGCGGCGAGCCCGCCGATCACGGTGGGGCCGGTCCAGCCGGGGCTGGGGTGGGCGGCGACGCCGACCGGCTTGTCGACGAGCACGATGTCCTCGTCGTCGTGGACGATGCGCATGCCCTCGACCGGCTCGGCGACGATCTGCACCGGCGCGGCGGGCGCCGGGATCTCGACCTCCAGCCAGGAGCCGGCGGTGACCCGGTCGGACTTGCCGGCGACGGCGCCGTCGAGCGTCACCTTCCCGTCGGCGGCCAGCTCGGCGGCCTTGGTCCGGGAGAAGCCGAACATCCGGGCCAGGGCGGCGTCGAGGCGCTCGCCCTCCAGGCCGTCGGGAACGGGGAGGCTGCGGATCTGCGCTGCGGTACTCACCCGTACGAGTATGCCGGACGCGGGCCGCCCCACCGCCCGCCGCCGTCCCGGGCCCGAGGCCCGGGCGGGCGCTACTCGGCCTTGTCGGCCTTCTCGCCCTTCTCGCCCTTCTCCGCCTGCTGGTGCACAGTGCCGTCCGGGTTGCTGCCGCGGAAGGAGAGCAGGACGACGAGGATGCCGCCGCAGACGATCGCCGAGTCGGCGAGGTTGAAGACCGCGAAGTGCTGGACGGAGATGAAGTCCACCACGTGCCCGCGGAAGACGTCGGGCGAGCGGAACAGCCGGTCGGTCAGGTTGCCAAGCGCCCCGCCGAGCAGCAGGCCGAGCGCGATCGCCCAGGGCAGGCTGTACAGCCGCCGGGCGATCCGCCAGATCACCACGATGACGGACGAGGCGATCACGGTGAAGACGACGGTCAGCGCCTGCCCCATGCCGAAGGCGGCGCCGGAGTTGCGGATCACCTGGAAGGTCACCACGTCGCCGATCACCTTGATCGCCGCGTGGTTCTCCAGCCGGGCCACGACCAGCAGCTTGCTGCTGAGGTCGATCAGGAAGGCGAGCAGGGCGACGGCCATCAGCACGCCGACCCGCCGGGGCCCCTTGGGCTCCTCGGTCTGCGCGGGTTCCCCGGTCGGGGCCGGACGCTCGGTCTGCACGGGTGCCTCCGGCTGCGCGGGCGCCTGCGGCTGAGCGGCGGGCGCCTCCCCGTTCTCCGGGGTCCCGGCCACGACATCGGCGGGCGTCGGGACGGCGTCGTCCCGGGTCTGGGGGGAACCTTGCGTACTGATGATCCGCTCCGCTGCCGTGACGTGGGGCCGAGGGCCGGTGGAAGCCCGGTCCAGCGAGGGATCGGGCGACGTTACGGGGTCGAGCCTACGGCAAGCCCGACCCCCCGCGTCGCCCCGGTGGGTCGCCCGGAGTCGTCAGCGGCGTTCCTGCTTGGCCTTGCACTGGACGCAGAGCGTCGCCCGCGGGAAGGCCTGCATCCGCGCCTTGCCGATGGCCTGGCCGCAGGACTCGCACGTGCCGAAGCCGACGCCCTCCAGCCGGGCCAGCGCGTGCTCGGTCTGGGCGAGGCTGTCCCGGGCGTTGTTGGCCAGCGCGAGTTCGCTCTCCCGCGAGATGTTCTTCGTCCCGGCGTCCACCTGGTCGTCGCCGGCCCCGTCGTTGGAGTCGCGCATCAGACCGGTGATGGCGGCCTCGGCCGCGCCGATCTCGTGCTGGAGCCGTTCCAGTTCGCTGATCAGCTCGGCGTGCAGCTCGTGCACCTCCGCGGAGGTCCACGGATCCTCGCCGGGTCGGACCGGTAGCTCGGCCGGGTCGACCGATTCGGCGCCCCCGGCGGACCGGGCGGCGGTCCCGGCCGTGGCCGGGGTACGGGTAAGGCCCGGGGCCACGAGGGCGGTGTCGGTGGTGTTCTTGCGCCGTGCGGTAGTGGTCACGGTCCCCTCCCCTGGGTCGCCTGCCACGGCCTTGCGTGCCCGCTTGGTGGCGGTACCCGCGACGGTTGCCTTCTCAGCCATGGCTTCGACCCCATCTACGAACGAATCGAGCCGCCGGTTCCCGGCGGCCTCCAGTGCCGGAACGATAATCCCGATCAAAAACGGTCACAACATGACATACCGACGCCCCACAATGATCCCACCCGGGCAGACGTCACAGCCGCCACGCCCAGCACGCCGAACAGAGTTGTGCCCCTCGCCCCGGCGCGCCGAAACCGACTTGCGACGGCCGATACACTGGGCCTGCAAGGCACAGATGGGGACGAGTACCGCAGTACGCAGCCACCAGCGACCCGGGGACGGTGCGAGCCCGGGGGTGTGCACCGCGCGAAGATCACCCCGGAGCCGCCGGAAGAACGGTCCGCGACGACACTCGTCGGCCCAGTAGACCCGGCCGCAAGCCCAAACAAGAGGGCCGCAGTCAGGACCGCGGCCAAGGAGGGTGGTACCGCGGGACGGCACGCCGTCTCGTCCCTCCGTCGGATCCCGTCCACGCATCCGCCGGAGGTAGACGCCCGCGATGGCCACCACCTACAACCCCGTCCCCGCGCAGGTCGACCTGCCCGCCCTCGAACACCAGATCCTGTCCTTCTGGCAGGACAACAAGGTCTTCCAGCGCAGCCTGGAGCAGTCCGAGGGCCGCCCGGAGTGGGTCTTCTACGAGGGCCCGCCGACCGCCAACGGCATGCCCGGCGCCCACCACATCGAGGCCCGCGTCTTCAAGGACGTCTTCCCCCGCTACCGGACGATGAAGGGCTACCACGTCGCCCGCAAGGCCGGCTGGGACTGCCACGGCCTCCCGGTCGAGCTGGCCGTCGAGAAGGAGCTGGGCTTCTCCGGCAAGCAGGACATCGAGGCGTTCGGCATCGCCGAGTTCAACGCCAAGTGCCGCGAGTCGGTGACCCGCCACACCGACGCCTTCACCGAGCTGACCACCCGGATGGGCTACTGGGTCGACCTCGACGAGGCCTACCGCACCATGGACCCGTCCTACGTGCAGTCCGTCTGGTGGTCGCTCAAGCAGATCTTCGACAAGGGCCTGCTGGTCCAGGACCACCGGGTCGCCCCCTGGTGCCCGCGCTGCGGCACCGGCCTCTCGGACCACGAGCTGGCCCAGGGCTACGAGACCGTCGTCGACCCCTCGGTCTTCGTCCGCTTCCCGCTGACCAGCGGCCCGCTGGCCGGCCGCGCCGCCCTGCTGGTGTGGACCACCACCCCGTGGACCCTGGTCTCCAACACCGCCGCCGCCGTGCACCCCGAGGTCACCTACGTGGTGGCCACCGACGGCACCGAGCAGCTGGTGGTCGCCGAGCCGCTGCTGGCCAAGGCCCTCGGCGAGGGCTGGGAGCCGACCGGCGAGTCCTTCACCGGCGCCGAGATGGAGCGCTGGGCCTACCGCCGCCCGTTCGACCTGGTCGAGATCGAGAACGCGCACTACGTCCTCAACGCCGACTACGTCACCACCGAGGACGGCACCGGCATCGTCCACCAGTCGCCCGCCTTCGGCGCCGACGACCTCGCGACCTGCCGCAGGTACGGCCTGCCGGTGGTCAACCCGGTGCTGGCCGACGGCACCTTCGCCCCCGAGGTCCCGCTGGTCGGCGGCCAGTTCTTCAAGAAGGCCGACGAGGCCCTGGTCAAGGACCTCCAGGCGCGCGACCTGCTCTTCCGCCACCTGCCGTACGAGCACAGCTACCCGCACTGCTGGCGCTGCCACACCGCGCTGCTCTACTACGCGCAGCCGTCCTGGTACATCCGCACCACCGCGGTCAAGGACGCCCTGATCCGGGAGAACGAGGCCACCAACTGGTTCCCCGAGAACGTCAAGCACGGCCGCTTCGGCGACTGGCTGAACAACAACATCGACTGGGCGCTCAGCCGCAACCGCTACTGGGGCACCCCGCTGCCGATCTGGCGCTGCGAGGAGGGCCACCTCACCTGCGTCGGCTCACTGGCCGAGCTCACCGAGCTGACCGGCACCGACCAGAGCGACCTCGACCCGCACCGCCCGTACATCGACGAGGTCACCTTCGCCTGCCGCGACTGCGGCGGCACCGCCACCCGGGTCCCCGAGGTCATCGACGCCTGGTACGACTCGGGCTCGATGCCCTTCGCCCAGTACGGCTACCCGTACGAGAACAAGGAGCTGTTCGAGAAGCGCTACCCGGCGCAGTTCATCTCCGAGGCGATCGACCAGACCCGCGGCTGGTTCTACACCCTGATGGCCGTCGGCACCCTGGTGTTCGACAGGAACAGCTACGAGAACGTCGTCTGCCTGGGCCACATCCTGGCCGAGGACGGCCGCAAGATGTCCAAGCACCTGGGCAACATCCTGCAGCCCATCCCGCTGATGGACCAGCACGGAGCCGACGCCGTCCGCTGGTTCATGGCCGCCGGCGGCTCGCCCTGGTCGGCCCGCCGGGTCGGCCACGGCACCATCCAGGAGGTGGTCCGCAAGACCCTCCTCACCTACTGGAACACCGTCGCCTTCCAGGCCCTCTACGCCCGCACCTCCGGCTGGGCGCCGTCCGCGGCCGACCCGGCCCCGGCCGACCGTCCGCAGCTGGACCGCTGGGTGCTCTCCGAGCTGAACACCCTGGTCCGCGAGGTCGACGCGGCCTTCGAGGCGTACGACACCCAGCGCGCCGGCAAGCTGCTCTCCGGCTTCGTCGACGACCTCTCCAACTGGTACGTCCGCCGCGGCCGCCGCCGCTTCTGGCAGGGCGACGCCGCCGCGCTCGCCACCCTGCACGAGGCGCTGGAGACCGTCACCCGGCTGATGGCCCCGCTCACCCCGTTCATCACCGAGCGGGTCTGGCAGGACCTGGTCGTCCCGGTCGTCCCGGACGCGCCGGCCTCGGTCCACCTGGCGAGCTGGCCGCAGGCCGACGAGTCGCTGATCGACGCCGAGCTCTCCCGCCACATGGCGCTGGTCCGCCGCCTGGTCGAACTGGGCCGGGCCACCCGCGCCGAGTCCGGGGTGAAGACCCGTCAGCCGCTGTCCCGCGCCCTGGTCGCCGCCCAGGGCTGGGACGAGCTGCCCGCCGACCTGCGCGCGCAGATCGCCGAGGAGCTCAACGTCTCCGGCCTGGAGTCGCTGGCCGAGGTCGGCGGCTCGCTGGTCGACACCACCGCCAAGGCCAACTTCCGCGCGCTGGGCAAGCGCTTCGGCAAGGGCGTGCAGGACGTCGCCAAGGCGGTCGCCGCCGCGGACGCCGCCAGGCTCGCCACCGAACTGCGGGCCCAGGGCACCACCTCGGTGGAGCTGAACGGCGAGAGCGTCGCCCTCTCCCCCGACGAGGTGATCATCACCGAGACGCCGCGCGAGGGCTGGGCCGTCGCCAACGAGTCCGGCGCCACCGTGGCCCTCGACCTGGCGATCACCCCCGAGCTGAAGCGCCTCGGCATCGCCCGCGACGCGATCCGCCAGATCCAGGAGGCCCGCAAGAACTCCGGCCTGGACGTCGCCGACCGCATCGTCCTGCGCTGGCGGGCCACCGGCGACGAGACCGCGGAGGCCATCGCCGAGCACGGTGCCCTCGTCGCCGAGGAGGTCCTCGCCACCGACTTCGCCGCCGGCGCCGCCGACTGGCAGTCCGACACCTTCTCCGACGACTCGCTCGGCCTCGCCTTCCAGCTCCGCAAGGCCTGACCGCCCCCCCGGTGACCGCCGTCGCCTCCCCGGAGGCGGCGGCGGTTCCCCTTCTGCTCCCGTTCTCCCGTTCACCGCGCAGAAAGAAGCGCCCCCTCCCCGACCCCGAAGGGTCGAGAAGGGGGCGCTCCTCCGAACGGCTACCGCTAGTTGTCGCCGTCCTCGTCGATCAGGAAGCCCCGCATCGGCGCGGGAGCCTGCTGCATCGGCTGCGGCGGCTGCGGCCGGACCGCCGCCATCGGCTGGGTCATCCCGGCCGGCTGCATCTGCGGCGCGCCCGAGTTCCCGCCCGAGGCCTGCCCGCCGAAGCCCTGCGCACCCGAGTTCCCGCCGAAGGAGCTCTGCCCGCCGAAGGAGGGCTGGTTCCCGCCGAACGAGGGCTGGCTGCCACCGAAGCTCGGCGACGGGCTGCTCATCGCACCGGCACCGGCCGGAGCCATCGACGACGCGGCCGGCGGCAGCGAAGCGGTGGCCGGGATCCGCGGCGGGGCGAGCGAGTCGTCCGCCTGCGACTCCAGCTGGCGCAGCTGGGTCTCCAGGTAGGACTTCAGGCGCGTCCGGTACTCACGCTCGAACGCCCGCAGGTCCTCGACCTTGCGCTCCAGCGTGGCGCGGGCGGACTCCAGCGAGCCCATCGCGACCCGGTGCTTCTCCTGGGCGTCCCGCTCCAGCGCGTCGGCCTTGGCACGGGCGTCGCGCTCCAGACCCTCGGCACGGCTGCGCGCCTCGCCGACGATCTTGTTGGCCTCGGAACGCGCCTCGGAGATCGCCTGGTCGGCGGTCTGCTGAGCGAGCGCCAGCACGCGGGCGGCGCTGTCGCCACCGGGGCCCTGCTGCTGCATCGGAGCGCCGAGCGGGCCGCCCATCTGCTGCTGCGGACCGCCCATGGGGCCGCCCATCTGCTGCATCTGCTGCTGGCCCATGCCCTGGCCCATGGGGTTGCCCATGCCCTGCGGGCCGCCGGGGCCGCCCATCGGCTGGAGCATCTGACCGCCCATCGGCTGGACCAGCTGCTGCTGGCCGCCCATGGTCTGGCCCATCTGCTGCTGCTGCGGGCCGGGGCCCATCGGGCCGCCCTGACCGGCGGGCAGCTGCGGGGCGCCGGACGGCAGGCCGAGCGGCTGGTTGCCCATCTGCTGCTGCTGCGGGCCGGGGCCCATCTGCTGCTGCGGACCGCCCGGGCCCATCTGCTGCGGGCCACCGGGGCCACCCTGCTGCCCGGGGACCGGCGGGCCGGATATGGCCGCCGGCACCGGGGCGCCGGGGCGCGCGTCCTGCGGCGGCTCCTTGCGCATGTTGGCCTGGTTCTGCGCGGCGGCCCGGGTCGCGGCGGCCAGCTTGGCGCGCAGGTCCTCGTTCTCGCGGAGGAGACGGGTCAGCTCCGCCTCGACCTCGTCGAGGAAGGCATCGACCTCGTCCTCGTCATAGCCTTCGCGCAGGCGGACGGTCGTGAACTGCTTGTTCCGAACGTCCTCGGGGGTCAATGGCATCTCTTCACCTCAACGTGATCGTCGGCACACCGGCATCCTGTCGCATCGCTCACCTACGACTAGGGCCGCACAAGCGAGATCAGGACATACACAATGATCATCAGTACGAAGAAGGACAGGTCGAGCGCCACGCCCCCGAGACGCAGCGGCGGAATGAACCGCCGCAGAAGCTTGAGCGGCGGATCCGTGACAGTGTACGTGGCCTCCAGGACCAGAACCATGGCCTTGCCGGGCCGCCACGAACGCGCGAACTGGAACACCCAGTCCATCACCAGCCGCACGAGCAGGAACACCAGGAAGACGGTCAGTGCGTAATAGAGCACTGCCCACACGATCTCCATCGCGCTTCTCTCTCCCCGATTCCCGGCCCTGGGGCCGCTCGCCTGTCGCTAACTCACTGTCGATCAGATCCACACGTAAAGTCGTGGCCGGGTCAGCTCTGGTTGAAGAACCCACCCTCGGCGATCCGAGCCTTGTCCTCCGCCGTGACATCGACGTTAGCAGGAGACAGGAGGAACACCTTCTGCGTCACGCGCTCGATACTGCCGTGCAGACCGAAGACGAGTCCAGCGGCGAAGTCTACGAGCCGCTTCGCGTCGGTGTCGTCCATCTCCGTGAGATTCATGATCACGGGGGTCCCGCCACGGAACTGTTCGCCGATGGTACGGGCCTCGTTGTAGGTCCTAGGGTGCAGCGTGGTGATGCGGTAGGGCTCTCGTTCGTTCACGACCTTGGGCATGATCACCGGGGCGCTCTTCTCCAGGTTGTGGCGGCGTTCGGGTGTGATGGACGACACTGGGGCCATCCTCGGGGTCTCCTGACGGATCGGGACGGCGGCCGGCACCGGCTGCGGGGTGATCGAGGAGACCGGCGCGGGCGCCGGCGCGGCCGGCCGGGGGATGTCCTCGGTCCGTCCGGTCCGGATCGGCTCGGGGTCCGCGTCGTAGTCGTCATCGGGGTCGTACCCCTGGCCGTCGTACGTCTCGTCCTCCACGAGGCCGAGGTAGACCGCCATCTTGCGCATCGCGCCGGCCATGCTCCTGTCTCCTCCGCTTGTGGTGGACCGGCTCCGTCCCGGCGGCCGGGCCGAGCGGCCCCGCCTTGCGGATTCCGCGGTCCGCCCACGACGCTTCGTCAGGCCGACGGCCGGTCAAAGTTCGTGGATGAGGGCCGCGGAGCTGCGATCCACGGTTGGCTAGCGCTCAGATAAGCTGCTAGCTTCTGTCCTATTTTGTCCTGCAGTCTGATCTACTACCCGGTGACGTTACCCGAGGGGTGACCGCACTCCGAGTACCGCCGTTCCGACGCGCACATGTGTCGCTCCGGCGGCAATGGCCTGCTCAAGGTCACCGCTCATCCCTGCCGACACCATGGTGGCAGCCGGATGGGCGGTCCGTACGGCGGTTGCGATTTCCGCCAGCCGATCGAAGGCCGCCGCCGGGTCGCCGGCCAGCGGACCGGCCAGCGGAGCGACGGTCATCACACCGTCCAGGCGCAGCCCGGGCGTGTCGGCGATAGCGTCGGCCAGCGCCGCGACGTCCGCCGGGGCGACGCCGGCGCGGTGCTCGCCCTCGCCGTGCTCCTTGTCGAGCGCGATCTGCACCAGGCAGCCGAGGTCGGCGCGCTCGGCCTTGCGGACCGCCGCGCCGAGCGACTCCACCAGCCGCGGCCGGTCCACCGAGTGGACGTGGTCGGAGTAGCGGACGACCGAGCGGACCTTGTTGGTCTGCAGCTGGCCGACGAAGTGCCAGGCCAGCGGAAGGTTTCTGCACTGCTCCGCCTTGGGCGCGGCGTCCTGGTCACGGTTCTCCGCGACGTCGGTGACGCCCAGACCGGCCAGCAGCGCGGTGTCCTCGGCGGGGTAGGTCTTGGTGACCACGATCAGCCGGACCTCGTCACGCGCCCGGCCGGCGGCGGTGCAGGCGTCGGCGATCCGGCGCTCGACGACCTCCAGGTTGGTGCCCAGTTCCTCGTACCGGGCACGCTGCCCCTCCGTCAGCGCGTCCAGCCAGTCCTTGTCCGGAAACCGATCGGAACCACTCGGGAACGGTCCGTAGATGTCGTTCGTCATCAGTGTTCAGAGCCCAACCAGACGTAGCTCGCGAGCCGGCCCGTGCGCTGCTCGCGGCGGTAGGAGTAGTGATCGGCGGATTCGAGGGTGCAGACCGGTGATCGCACCAGCTCGGTGACACCCACGGCGGCCAGCTGGGCCGCGACTCCCTCCGGCACGTCCAGCGCCGGGGTCCCCCAGGAGGTCTGCGCGTACGCGGCCGGCACCCGGTCGGCGACCTCGGCGCGCAACTGCGCGGGCACCTCGTAGCAGCGGCCGCAGACGGCCGGGCCGGTGGCGGCGACGATCCGCCCGGGCTCGGCGCCGAGCTCCACCATCGCCCGGACCACCGCGGGGACCACCCCGGCGGCGAGGCCGGGCCGTCCGGCGTGGGCGGCGCCCGCCACACCCGCGACCGGGTCGGCCAGCAGTACCGGCGTGCAGTCGGCGGTGAGCACCGCCAGCGCCAACGGCCGGTCGGTGACCACGGCGTCGACGGTCGGGGCCTGCCCGGCCGGCTGCCGCTCCGTCACCACGGCCACCTCGGCCCCGTGCACCTGGTTCATCCAGACCACGTCGGCCGGGTCGAGGCCGAGCGCGCGGGCCGCGATCGCCCGGTTCTCCCGGACGGCCACCGGGTCGTCCCCCACCGCGCCGCCGAGGTTCAGCTCCCCGTACGGCGAAGTGCTCACCCCGCCCCACCGGGTGGTGAAGGCGAAGTGAGCACCGTCGCGGACCGCGTGGTCGATCACTTAAGGAAGTCCGGAACGTCGAGCTCCTCGGCCGGGCTCTCCACGAACGGCTGGCGGGCCGGCTGCACCTGCGGCGGCACCGGGGCGGCGGTCGCGGTGGCCGGGGCCTCGGTCGGGCGGGCCGGGGCGGCGCCCTCGCCCTCCGGACGGGAGGTCACCGAGCCGATGCCGCCGTACGACGGCCGGCCGGCCGGACGCTCGGGGGCGCTGCCACTGGACGACGAGGAGGACGACGAGCCGGCCGGGGCCGCGCTCGCCTTGACCACCGGCTCGCGGACGATGGCCGGCGGCTGACCGCCGTCGAAGCCGGCCGCGATGACGGTGACCCGGACCTCGTCGCCGAGGGCGTCGTCGATGACCGCACCGAAGATGATGTTGGCCTCGGGGTGGGCCGCCTCGCTGACCAGCTGGGCGGACTCGTTGATCTCGAACAGACCGAGGTCCGAGCCACCGGAGATGGAGAGCAGCACGCCGCGGGCGCCGTCGATCGAGGCCTCCAGCAGCGGCGAGGAGATCGCCATCACGGCGGCGGCCTTGGCGCGGTCCTCACCGCGGGCCGAGCCGATGCCCATGAGCGCCGAGCCGGCGTCCGACATGACGGACTTGACGTCGGCGAAGTCGAGGTTGATCAGACCCGGGGTGGTGATCAGGTCGGTGATGCCCTGGACACCGGAGAGCAGGACCTGGTCGGCCGAGCGGAACGCGTCCAGAACGCTGACCTGGCGGTCCGAAATGGACAGCAGCCGGTCGTTGGGGATCACGATGAGGGTGTCGACCTCTTCGCGCAGGGAGGCGATGCCGTCCTCGGCCTGGTTGGCGCGGCGCCGGCCCTCGAAGGTGAACGGGCGGGTGACCACGCCGATGGTGAGCGCGCCCAGCGAGCGGGCGATGTTGGCGACGACCGGCGCGCCGCCCGTGCCGGTGCCGCCGCCCTCACCGGCGGTGACGAAGACCATGTCGGCCCCCTTGAGGACCTCCTCGATCTCCTCGCGGTGGTCCTCGGCGGCCTTGCGGCCGACCTCGGGGTTGGCGCCGGCGCCGAGGCCCCGGGTGAGTTCACGGCCCACATCGAGCTTGACGTCGGCGTCGCTCATGAGGAGGGCCTGCGCATCGGTGTTGATCGCGATGAACTCGACGCCCTTGAGACCGACCTCGATCATCCGGTTGATGGCGTTGACACCACCGCCGCCGATACCGACGACCTTGATGACTGCGAGGTAGTTCTGCGGTGCTGCCACGTCGAAGGCCTCTCGCCTCGAATTTCCGGGTCGGCCCGATGCCCGGTGCGGGCCGAACCGACGGATGTCGATGGGTAGGGAGCCTGGTTTCTGACGTAATGTCCGAAATGCCGACCGCCGACCCCAACCCTAAACTTGACCTTTAGGGTTAGTGCTGTGCCTCTGTCACATCACCAGGGAACACAGTCTGGTGACACAGGACACTAGGTGGCTCCGGGCACGCGTTTCAACGAACACGCCGAGCTTCCCTTTTTCTTTTGAGCCTATGTGATCATCGACCACCGGATGAAACCGGGGTGACCATCAAGGGTCGGCCCGAGGCGAAACCGCGTCAAGCCCACCTTGTCGTAGAAAACCTACCGGATCATCACGACACCGCAGGCGAGTCCGGGGCGCTCACGTCGAAGTTCGTACCCTTCTGATTCAGCAGCGCCACCAGCACCCGGGCTTTTCGATCGGTCTGCTCGGAGCTCCCCCAGCGCACCGTCACTCCCCCGTCGAGCTGCAACTGGATGTCGTCGTACGAGTGCACCAGCACGGCCCCGGCCCGCTGCCGGACGTCCGCCGGCAGTCCGGCGGCCACCGCCACCGCGCCCTGCACCAGCTGCCCACGGCCGATCACCGACTCCACGTCGAGGGCCTGCTGGCTGAGCTTCAGCTCCACCACCGGCACCCCCTCCGGGGCGGCCGGCTCGGTGGCGAAGCTCACGCCGCCGGCGTCGACCTGGGTGAACTGGCCGTCCTCACCCTTGACGGCGGCGACCGCCGTGCGCTGGGTGACCTTCACCCGCAGGGTGTTCGGCCAGCCCCGCCAGACCTCCGCCTTCGCCACCCGGGGGATCGCCTCCACCCGTCGCCGGGCGTCGTCGAGGTCCACCCGGGCCAGCGGGCCGGAACCGACCCCGCCGATCGCCGAGCGGACCTCGTCGGCCGTCAGCCGGTCGTCCCGCATCCCCTGCACGGAGACCGAACGCACCTCCAGCACCGAGGAGAAGAACACCAGCCAGGACAGGACGCCCAGGAGTACCGCGGTCAGACCGCCCAGCACCAGCACCCCCCGCCGGGAGAGCCGGAGCCGAGGAGCGTACTCCTCGGCCTCGAACTCCTCGTCGAGGGGATCGGCGAGCCGGGCGTCAGCCACGGCGGCGGCCGCCCCGGGCGGCCTCGATGGCCTCGTAGACCATGCCGACCAGCAGCTCGTCGGCGTCCCGGCGGCCGAACTCGGCGGCGGCCCGGCTCATGTCCCAGAGCCGCTGCGGGTCGGTGAGCACCGGCAGCACGTTCTGCAGCACCCAGTCCGGGCTCAGCTCGGCGTCGTCGACCAGCAGGCCGCCGCCGGCCTTGACCATCGGCTGGGCGTTCAGCCGCTGCTCGCCGTTGCCGATCGGCAGCGGCACGAAGGCGGCGGGCAGACCGACCGCGGCCAGCTCGGCCACCGTCATGGCGCCGGCCCGGCAGAGCATCATGTCGGCCGCGGCGTACGCGAGGTCCATCCGGTCCAGGTACGGCACCGGGCGGTACGGCGGCATCCCGGGGATCTCGTCCACCTGCGGCAGCTCGTTCTTCGGGCCGACCGCGTGCAGGATCTGCACCCCGTACTGCTGGAGCCGGGGGGCGATCGCGGTGATCGTCTCGTTCAGCCGGCGGGCGCCCTGCGAGCCGCCGGTGACCAGCAGGGTGGGCAGCCGCTGGTCGAGGCCGAAGTAGTGCCGGGCGTCCGGGCGGGCGGCGCCCCGGTCCAGGGTCGCGATGGTCCGGCGCAGCGGGATGCCGATGTACCGGGAGTCGCGCAGCTTGCTGTCCGGCGTGGAGACGGCGACGAAGTCGCTGTACCGGGCGCCGATCTTGTTGGCCAGGCCGGGCCGGGCGTTGGCCTCGTGCACCACGATCGGCACACCGGCCCGCTTGGCGGCCAGGTAGGCGGGCATCGCGACGTAGCCGCCGAAGCCGACCACGGCGTCCGCCTTGACCCGCTCGATGATCTCCTGGGCGGCCCGGACGGTGCCGCGCAGCCGGCCCGGGACGGTGATCAGCTCGGGGGTGGGCTTGCGGGGCAGCGGGACGGCCGGGATCAGCTCCAGCTGGTAGCCGCGCTCGGGCACCAGTCGGGTCTCCAGGCCGCGCTCGGTGCCGAGGGCGGTGATCCCGATGGACGGGTCGTGCCTGCGGAGGGCGTCCGCGAGGGCCATGGCCGGCTCGATGTGACCGGCGGTCCCCCCGCCGGCGAGTACGACATGCACCGAAATTCACCGCTCCCTGCGTGCCGGCCCGCTGGCCGGGCGCGCTGTGGTTCGTCGTCGTGGCAGCACCCGGGCCAGCTGCTTCCTGATCCGGGAGTTCTTGCTCCGGGCGGCCAGGGCCGCCTTCGCGCCCGAGCTGCTGCGTGCCAGGCAGAGCAGCACCCCGATCGCGGACATGGCCGACAGCATGGCGGAACCGCCGTAGGAGAACAGCGGGAGCGGGACGCCCGCGATGGGCAGCAGTCCCAGCGCCGACCCCAGGTTGATCACGGCCTGCGCCATGATCCAGGTGGTGGCGGCTCCCGCGGCGTACCTGACGAAGGGATCCTTCGTGCCGATGGCCACACGGATACCCGCGTAGCCTAGTGCCGCGAAGAGACCGATCACCGACAGCGTCCCCACCAGACCGAGTTCCTCGCCCGTGGTGGCGAAGATGAAGTCGGTGTGCGCCTCCGGGAGCTGGCCCCACTTCTCCACGCCGGCGCCGAGTCCGGAGCCGAAGAGGCCGCCGAGGCCGAACGAGTACACGCCGTGCAGGGCCTGGAAGCAGCTGCCGGCGGCGTCGAGCTTGGTCACGCCGATGCAGGAGAGCCGCTCGGCCCGGTGCGGGACGGTGACCACCAGGGCGGTGCAGACCACCACGGCCACGCCGAGGGTGGCGACGAACAGCCGCAGCGGCGCGCCGACCATCCACAGCAGGCCGAACAGCATCGCGACCAGGATCATCGAGGTGCCCATGTCGCCGCCGAGCATGATCAGCGCGAGCAGCAGCAGGGCGCCGGGCACCAGCGGGACCAGCAGGTGCTTCCACTGGTCGAGCGTGCCGGCCTTCTGCTTGCGGGCCAGCAGGTCGGCGCCCCAGAGCACCAGGGCCAGCTTGGCGAACTCCGACGGCTGGAACTGGAACACGCCGAAATCCAGCCAGTTCCGGTTGCCGTTGACCTCCATGCCGATGCCCGGGATCGCGACCAGCACCAGGGCGCCGATCACGATGAGCATCACCGGGTAGACGATCACCCGCAGCACGGCCACCGGCACCAGGGCGAAGCCGAGCAGCAGCACGAGGCCGAGCACCACCGCGAGCAGCTGCTTGAAGAAGTAGAACTGGGTGGAGCGGTGCTGGCCCAGCGCCAGGATCTGGGAGGCCGAGAAGACCATCATCAGCCCGAGCACGACCAGCAGCAGCGCCGTTCCGGCGATCAGCAGGTAGGGCGTGAGCGGCCGGTCCAGGGCGTACCGCACGCGGCCCCGGAAGGCCTGCAGACGGGCGACCGGACCGGCCGACTTGTAGGCGGTGGTGGTGGCCGAGATCACCCGCAGGGACTCGGCCGGGCCGCCTCTCTCCGGCGTGCTCGAACCACCCGCCCTGCCCTGCCCGGCCACACCGCTCCCCTTTTCGTGCTTCAGGGCCGGAGCCCGTCCATGTCCGCTACCGGTCCGCCAGCTCCCGCACGGCCGCAGCGAAGAGGTCGCCGCGCTCGCCGTAGTTGGTGAACATGTCCATCGAGGCGCAGGCCGGGGCCAGCAGTACCGTGTCACCCGTTCGGGCGAGCGACGCGGCCGCGCGGACCACCTCGGTCATCGCCACCGCGCCAGTCTGGCCCTCGGCCGCCTCGATCACCGGGACATCCGGGGCGTGTCGCGCCAGCGCCTCGCGGATCAGCGCGCGGTCCTCGCCGATCAGCACGGCGGCCCGCAGCCGCTCGGCCGCGCCCCCGACCAGCTCGTCGAAGGTCGCGCCCTTGGCCAGGCCGCCGGCGACCCAGACGACCGGCCGGTACGCCGCGAGCGAGGCCGCGGCGGCGTGGGTGTTGGTCGCCTTGGAGTCGTCGACGTACGTGACGCCGTCGACCACCGCGACCTCGGCGATCCGGTGCGCGTCCGGGCGGAAGGCCCGCAGGCCCTCCCGGACGGCCTTCGGCTCCACGCCGTAGGCGCGGGCCAGCGCGGCGGCCGCCAGGGCATTGGTGATGTTGTGCGGGGCCGGCGGGGAAACGTCCTCGACCGAGCCCAGCTCGGCGGCGTTCTTGGCCCGGTCGGGCACGAACGCGCGGTCCACCAGCAGGCCGTCGACCACGCCGAAGTTCGACGGGCCGGGCGCGCCGAGGCCGAAGCCGATCGCCCGGCAGCCCTCCTCGACGTCGGCCTCGCGGACCAGCGCCTCGGTGGCCGGGTCGGCCAGGTTGTACACGCAGGCGACGACGTTGCCCTCGTAGATCCGGCCCTTGTCGGCGGCGTACGCCTCCATCGAGCCGTGCCAGTCGAGGTGGTCGGGCGCCAGGTTGAGCACCGCGGCCGCGTACGGGCGCAGCGAGGGCGCCCAGTGCAGCTGGTAGCTGGAGAGCTCGACGGCGAGCACGTCGTACGGCTCCTCGGCGAGCACCGCGTCCAGCACCGAGACCCCGACGTTGCCGACGGCGGCGGTGCGCCGGCCGGCGGCGGTGAGGATCGAGGCGAGCATCTGGACGGTGGTGGTCTTGCCGTTGGTGCCGGTGACGGCCAGCCAGGGGGCCGGCTCGCCGGTGGCGGGCAGCGGCCGGCGCAGGCGCCAGGCCAGCTCGACGTCGCCCCAGACCTCGACGCCGGCCTCGGCGGCGGCGGCGAACAGCGGGCTGCTCGGCGGCCAGCCGGGCGAGGTGACGACCAGCCGGGTGCCCTCGGGCAGGGTGGCGCCGTCGCCGAGGCGGACGGTGACGCCCAGCGCCTCCAGTTCGGCGGCGCGGGCCCGCAGGCCCTCGCCGGAGCCGCCGTCCACGACGGTGACCTCGGCGCCGAGGCCGCGCAGGACGCGGGCGGCGCTGATGCCGGAGACGCCGAGCCCGGCGACCGCGACCTGGAGTCCGGCCCAGTCGGGTCCGGTCGGTCCGGGGGCGGTCATCCGGTCACCCATCCCGCGTAGAAGAGGCCGAGGCCGACGGCCACGCACAGGCCCTGGATGATCCAGAACCGGACCACGACCAGGACCTCGCTCCAGCCCTTGAGTTCGAAGTGGTGCTGCAGCGGGGCCATTTTGAAGACGCGCTTGCCGGTCATCCGGAACGAGCCGACCTGGATGATCACCGAGAGGGTGATGATCACGAAGAGGCCGCCCAGCAGGACGAGCAGGATCTCGGTGCGCGAGCAGATCGCCAGACCGGCCAGCGCGCCGCCGAGGGCCAGCGAGCCGGTGTCGCCCATGAAGATCTTGGCGGGCGAGGTGTTCCACCAGAGGAAGCCGAAGCAGGAGCCCATCAGGGCGGCCGCGACCACCGCGAGGTCCAGCGGGTCGCGGACGTCGTAGCAGTTGGAGGTGGCCGAGGCCACGTAGGCGCAGCTCTGGCCGTACTCCCAGACGCCGATGAAGGTGTAGGCGCCGAAGGCCATCACCGAGGCACCGGTGGCCAGGCCGTCCAGACCGTCCGTCAGGTTGACGCCGTTGGAGGTGGCGGCGATCAGGAAGTACGCGAAGATGACGAACAGCACCGGGCCGATCGCCCACTCGAAGTCCCGGACGAAGGACAGGTGCTCGGAGGCCGGGCGGCGGCCGGCGTTGTCGGGGAACTGCAGGGCCAGGACCGCGAAGGCCAGGCCGACGATGGACTGGCCGGCCAGCTTGGCCTTGGCCCGCAGGCCCAGGGAGCGGCGCTTGACGACCTTGATGTAGTCGTCGAGGAAGCCCACCAGGCCCAGACCGGTGGTCAGGAACAGCACCAGCAGCCCGGAGGCGGTCGGGCTCTCGCCCGTTATCGCCTTGGTCGCGAAGTAGGCCACCAGGGTCGCCAGGATGAAGGCGATGCCGCCCATGGTGGGCGTGCCCTTCTTGCTGTGGTGCGCCTTGGGGCCGTCGTCGCGGATGTACTGGCCGTAGCCCTGCCGGGCCAGCAGCTTGATCAGCGCGGGGGTGCCGGCCAGCGACAGGATCAGGCCGATCATGCCGGAGAAGAGGATCTGCTTCATTACTCGGCCGCACCGTCCGCGAGGAGGGCCTCGGCCACCTTCTCCAGCCCCACCGAACGGGAGGCCTTCACCAGCACCACATCCCCCGGCCGCAGCTGACTGCGCAGCAGCTCGACCGCCGCGTCCGCGTCGGACACCAGCACCGACTCCTCACCCCACGAACCTTCGTTCCTCGCGCCCAGTTCCATGCAGGCCGCCTCGCGTCCGCCGACCGCCACCAGCTTGGTGACGTCCAGTCGGACGGCGAGCCGCCCGATGGCGTCGTGCTCGGCCAGGCTGTCCTCGCCGAGCTCCCGCATCTCGCCGAGCACCGCCCAGGTGCGACGGCGCTCCGGGCCGCGACCCCCCATCGAGATGAGCGCCCGCAGCGCGGCCCGCATCGAGTCGGGGTTCGCGTTGTAGGCGTCGTTGACGACGGTGACACCATCGGCCCGGTCGACGACCTCCATGCGCCAGCGGGACAGCGCACCCGCCTGGCTCAGCGCTTCGGCGGTGTCGTCGACGGTCATCCCGAGCTCCATCGCCACCGCGGCGGCGGCGAGTGCGTTCGAGACGTGGTGCTCACCGTACAGGCGCAGCTGCACCGGTGCGGAACCGGCCGGGGTGCTCAGCGTGAAGGATGGACGTCCGGTGGAGTCCAGGCGAACGTCCTGTGCCCGGACATCGGCCTGCGCGGACTCGCCGAAGTAGACCACCTTGGCCTTGGTGCGCGCGGCCATGGCGCGCACCAGCCGGTCGTCCGCGTTGAGGATCGCCGCGCCGTCGGCCGGCAGGGCCTCGACGAGTTCGCCCTTGGCCTCGGCGATCGCCTCCTGGGAGCCGAACTCGCCGACGTGCGCGGTGCCGACGTTGAGCACCAGGCCGATCCGCGGCGGGGTGATCGAGGTGAGGTACTCGATGTCGCCCTTGTGCCGGGCACCCATCTCCAGCACCAGGTGCCGGGTGGCGTCCTCGACCCGCAGGGCGGTCATCGGGTGGCCGATCTCGTTGTTGAGCGAGCCCGGCGGGTAGACGGTGTCGCCCAGGCGCTGAAGCAGCTGGGCGATGAGGTCCTTGGTGCTGGTCTTGCCGGCCGAGCCGGTCAGCGCGACCACGGCGGCGTCGGAGCGGCCCACGACGGTGCGGGCCAGCTTGCCGAGCGCGTCCACCACGCTGTCGACCAGCACGGCGGGCACGCCGACCGGGCGGGAGGCCAGCACCGCGACGGCGCCGGCCTCGACGGCGGTGACCGCGTAGTCGTGGCCGTCCACGTGCTCGCCGACGAAGGCCGCGAACAGGCCGCCGGGGCGGACCCTGCGGGAGTCGACCTCGACCGGGGCGGTCACCAGGGCGTCGGGGTCGGCGCCGGCCAGGGTTCCCCCGACTGCGGCGGCCACCTCGGCGAGGGTCAGTGCGATCACGGCTGCTCTACTCCTCCGGTGCCCCGGGCGGCCGTGGTCCGCGCGATGGATTCGCGCAGCACCTCCCGGTCGTCGAAGGGGCGGATCTCGTCTCGTACGTACTGGCCGAGCTCGTGGCCCTTGCCGGCCACCAGCACGGTGTCGCCGGCCTGGGCGCGGGCGACCGCCAGCTCGATCGCCTCGGCGCGGTCGGGCACGACCAGGACGGCACCGCGCTCGGCCTCGGGCACCGCGGCGGCGCCGTTCAGCATGGTGGCGAGGATCGTCAGCGGGTCCTCGCTGCGCGGGTTGTCGCTGGTCAGCAGGGCGGTGTCGGCCAGCCGGGCGGCGATGCCGCCCATCGGGGCCCGCTTGTGCGGGTCGCGGTCGCCGCCGCAGCCGATCACCACGTGCAGCCGGCCCTTGGTGACCTCGCGCAGCGAGCCGAGGACGGCCTCCAGGGCGTCCGGCTTGTGCGCGTAGTCGACCACCGCGACGTACGGCTGGCCGGCGTCCACCCGCTCCAGCCGGCCGGGCACGCCGGGGACGGCGGCGACGCCGGCCACCGCCCGCTCCAGCGGGATCCCGGCGGTGGCGAGCACGACGATGGCGGCCAGCGCGTTGGCGACGTTGAACGGGCCGGGCAGCGGGACGGAGGCGTCCGCCTCGGCGCCGCCGGGGCCGAGCACCCGGAAGGTCGAGCCGATCGGGCCGAGCTGGACGTCCACCGCGCGCCAGTCCGCCTCCGGGGCGCCGGTGGCGGAGAAGGTGGCGACCGGGATCTTCGCCTCGGCGGCGAGCCGGCGGCCGTAGGCGTCGTCCACGTTGACCACGCCGGCGCGGGACTTGCCGGGCTGGAAGAGCCGGGCCTTCGCCTGGAAGTAGTCCTCCATGTCCGGGTGGAAGTCGAGGTGCTCGGGGGTGAGGTTGTTGAACAGCGCGACGTCGTAGGCCACGCCGTCGGTGCGGCCGTAGACCAGGGCGTGGCTGGAGACCTCCATGGTCACCGCGTCGGCGCCGCGCTCGCCCATCACGGCGAGGATCGCGTGCAGGTCGGTGGCCTCGGGGGTGGTGCGCTCGCTCTTGATCCGCTCGTCGCCGACCCGCATCTCGACGGTGCCGATCACCCCGGGGTGGCGGTCGGCGCCGCGCAGGCCGCCCTCGACCAGGTAGGAGGTGGTGGTCTTGCCGTTGGTGCCGGTGAGCCCGATCATCAGCAGCCGCTCGGAGGGCCGGTCGTAGACGGCGGCCGCGAGCTCGCCCATCCGGGCCCGGGGCCGGTCGACGACCAGCAGCGGCAGGCCGGTGCCCGCCGCCAGTTCGGCGCCGGCCGGGTCGGTGAGCACCGCGACCGCGCCGGCCGCGGCGGCCTGCCCGGCGAAGGAGGCGCCGTGGTGGTTGGCGCCCGGGAACGCCACGTACACGTCGCCGGGGCGGACCTCGCGGGCGTTGTGGGTGACGCCGGTGACCTCGGGTCCCTCGACGGGGTCCAGGCCCAGCAGGCGGGCGACCTCGGCGAGCGGCCGGGCGCCGGTCCGGGCGGGGCGGGGCGGGCTCACGGTGATTTGATCGGGTTTCGGCACGGCGGAGAGGCTATCCGCCGAAGGGCGTCCAGGGCCAAACCGGCCCTTTTCCGCGCCGGCGGCCGCACCCGCCAGGTCGTTGCTCATGGTCGATCACGGCTTCCACTCGACGGGCAGGTTGGGCGCCTCGCTGCCGCTCGGCGGGACCTGGAGGGTCTTGAGGGTGAACTCCATCACCTGCTTGAACACCGGGCCGCACAGCTGGCCGCCGAAGTGGCCGTTGACCGGGTCCTGGATCACGCAGGAGACGGTGACCCGGGGCTGGTCGGCCGGGGCGAACCCGATGAAGGAGGCGGTGTACCCGCGGTAGCCGCCGGCCTTCGGGTCCACCCGGTTGGCGGTGCCGGTCTTGCCGGCGACCCGGTAGCCCGGGATCGCGGCCCTGCCGCCGGTGCCCTGCTCGTCGGAGACGACCGACTCCAGCATCTCGGTGAGGGTCTTGGCGGTCTGCTCGCTGACCACCCGGGACTGCTCCGAGGCCGGGGCCGCGCTGTACTTGCCGTCCGGCGCGGTGGTGCCCTGGACGACGCTGGGCGCCACCCGGACCCCGCCGTTGGCGATGGTCGAGAAGACCGAGGTCGCCTGCAGCGCGTTGACCGACAGGCCCTGGCCGAACGGGATGGTGTACTGCTTGGACGCCTTCCAGTCCTCCGGCTTGTCGAGCAGCCCCGCGGTCTCGCCGGGGAAGCCGAGGCCGGTCTGCTGGCCGATGCCGAACTTCCGCAGGTAGTCGTAGAGCACCCGGTTGGCCTCGGGCTGGGTGTCGCCGAGGGTCTGGGCGGCCTCGATGGTGCCGATGTTGGAGGACTTGGCGAGCACGCCGGCCAGGGTGAGGTACCAGGTGTCGTGCTCGATGTCGTCCTTGAACGCGACGTCGCCGCGGACCAGCGGGTACGGCACGGTGACCTTGGTGTCCCAGGTGGCCTTGCCGGTGTCCAGGACGGCCGCCATGGTCATCAGCTTGGCGGTGGAGCCGGGCTCGTAGGCGTCCTGCAGGGCGGCGTTGCCGAGCTGCGAGTTCTTGGCGGTGCTCAGGTCGTTCGGGTTGAAGCCGGGCGAGGTGGCCATCGCCAGCACCTGGCCGTTCCGCACGTCCTGGACGATCACGTAGCCCTTCTCCGCCCCGGCGTTGGTGACCTGGTCGGTGATGGCCCGCTGGGCGGCCCACTGGATGTCGCGGTTGATGGTCAGCCGCAGGTCGGTGCCGGGCACGGCGGGGTCCAGCGAGCCGCCCGCGGTCGGCACCAGACGGCCGCCGGCCTGCGCGTAGCTGCTGTGGCCGTCCTTGCCGGCCAGCAGCTTCTGGTACTGCTGCTCCAGCCCGCCGGCGCCCTCGCCCTCGGCGTTGACGAAGCCGACCAGGTTGGCGGCCAGCCCGTCGGACGGGTAGACCCGCTTCTGGGTGTCCCGGTTGAAGACGCCGGCCAGCGGGTTGACGCACTCGTTGTCCAGCCGGGTGCGGCCGCCCTCCTCGGCGGGCTTGTTCAGCAGCCGCTTCTGGGCCTGGCAGGCACGCGATCCCGCCTGCTTCTCCAGACCGGACTTGAGGTCGCTGATCTGGTTCTTGACGTCCGGGCTCTGCTGGGCGGCCAGCCGCTTGTAGCGGGTCTTGGGGGTGTGCAGGTCGGCCGCGATCTTCTCCTTGGGCACGCCGAGGATCGGCGCCAGCAGCGCGGCGGCCTGCTCGGGGGCGTCGGGCAGACCGGTCGCCTCGGGGGTGAACATCGCCGGGTCGGCGGTGATGTCGTAGGCGTCGACGGTGGTGGCCAGGGACACCCCGTCGGAGGACGTTATCGAGCCCCGTTCGGCGGTGATCGGGATGTTCAGGTAGCGGTTGGTGTTGGCGTCGGCGGCCAGCGCGTCGGAATCCAGCAGCTGGAGCTGGACCAGCCGCCCGGCGAAGATCGAGAACACCACCGAGAGCGCGATGGTGATCACCCGCAGCCGGCGGCGCGGGTCGGCCAGCCGGAGCCCGCGGGAGGCGGGGCGACGGGTCGGCGGGCGGCGCTGGGGGCGTGGCCGGGGTGCCGGGGGGCGCCCGTCGGAGCGGCGCTGCTGGGGGGCGCGCGCCGGGCGCGGACGGCCGGGCTGCTCCTTGGCGCCCTGGGCCTTGGCGGCCGACGGCTTGGCGGGCTGGGCCTTCGGGCTCTGCGGCTTCGGGCTCTGTGCCTTGGGACTCTGTGCCTTGGGACTCTGCGCTTTGGGACTCTGGGCGCGGCCGGCGGACTGCCCGCGCGGGACGGCCGGACGCGGCGCGGCGCCCTTGACGGGGCGGCGACCGCCCGCGCCGGCGCCGCCGGAGGGCTGGCGGGGCGTGCTCATCGGCCGGTACCCCCGCCCGCGTGCGGCGACGGCTGCGCCGTGCCCGGGTTGACCTGGACGGTGACGTCGCCGCCCGACACCGGACCGGTCGGCGAGGCGGCGGCGGTGGACGGCGGCGGCGGGGCGGCCGGAGTGGTCCCGCCCGCGGTCGGCTGGGCGGTCGACTGGCCGGTCGGCTGCGCACTCGGCTGAGCGGTCGGCTGGGTGGTCGGCTGGGTGCCCGGCGCGGGCTGCTTCGCGGGCCACGGTTCCGCGGTGGACCGTTTCACCGGAGGGCTGTCCTGCGCCGCCTTGGGCGTGCCGACCACGGCGCCGCCGTTCGGCAGGTCGAGGAAGGCCATCCCGCCGCCCGGCACCATGCCCAGCTCGGCGGCCCGGCGGGCCAGCGCGTCCGGAGCGGAGTTCTGGTCGATCTGGCGCTGCAGCCCCTGCTGCTCGTCGGTCAGCACGGTGGTCTGCCGCTGCAGCCTGGACAGCTCGAAGGAGCCCTCGTTGAGCGCGGTGTTCAGCGCCAGCAGCCCGAGCAGCCCGGCTCCGAGCAGCACCACCACCAGCACGGCGAACGGTGTCCGCCCCCGTACCGGCCGCCCCGGACGCACGGTGATCCGCGCCCTGCCGCTCTGCCCGGGGAGCAAACGACTCCCCGCCCCGCCTCCGGCCACCGGCCCCACCACTGTTGTTCCTCCGCCCTTCGGACCGCCCCGGTGCCGGTCAGCGCCGGGTGCTTCGGTCCCTGATCCTCTCCGCCACCCGCAGCCGCACGGGCGCGGCGCGCCGGTTCTCCTCGATCTCCTCCTCCGTGGCCAGTTCGGCACCGCGAGTGATCAGCTTCAGCCAGGGCTGGTGCTCCTCGGGTACGAACGGCAGCCCCGGAGGGGCGGTGCTGGTCGCACCGGCCGCGAAGTACTGCTTGACCAGACGGTCCTCCAGCGACTGGTAGGACATCACGACGATCCGCCCGCCGAGCGCCAGCACGTCCAGCGCTCCGGGGATCGCCCGGTCCAGGACCTCCAGCTCGCCGTTGACCTCGATCCGCAGCGCCTGGAAGGTCCGCTTGGCCGGGTTCCCGCCGGTGCGGCGGGTGGCGGCCGGGATGGCGTTGCGCACCAGATCGACCAGACGCGCGCTGGTGGTGAACGGTTCCTTCTCGCGCTCCCGGAGGATGACCGAGGCGATCTTGCCGGCGAACCGCTCCTCGCCGTAGAACTTGAGGATCCGGGCCAGCTCGCCGTGGCTGTAGGTGTTCAGCACCTCGGCCGCGCTGATCCCCCGGGTCTGGTCCATCCGCATGTCCAGCGGCGCGTCCTGGGCGTAGGCGAAGCCGCGGTCGGCCTCGTCCAGCTGCATCGAGGAGACGCCGAGGTCGAACAGGACGCCGTCGACCCTGGGGACGCCCAGGCGCTCCAGCACCTCGGGGATCTCGTCGTAGACGGCGTGCACCAGGGTGGCCCGGTCGCCGAAGCGGGCCAGCCGCTCGCCGGAGAGCTTGAGCGCCGCCGGGTCGCGGTCCACCGCGATCAGCCGGACGTCCGGGAACTGGGTGAGCAGGGCCTCGCTGTGGCCGCCGAGGCCGAGGGTGGCGTCCACCACCACCGCGCCGGGCCGGGAGATCGCCGGGGCCAGCGCGTCCATGCACCGCTGCAGCATCACCGGGACGTGCTTGGGTGCCGGATCGTTGGTGGTCATGCGCTGTGGCGCCCTTCCTCGGTGCGAAAGCCGCCCGACGTCCGGGGAGCTCCGACCATTCTCTCCCACCAGGGCGCGCAGCCGTCCCGCGGGCCGGGCCGCGCGGCCCGTGGTCCCCGCCCGCTCCTGGGGAAGGTCGTGACCGCCCGGCGCCGGGGAAGGTGCGCCAGGTGGCACGGAGAGCGGGTGGAGGCCACGGGCCGCGTCGGTCACCGCACGGCCGGAAAGGCCCGGTTGACGGGCCCCGGCGGGTGTGCTCCACTGCGCCGCAACTCTATCGCGCACGCCCCGTCAGTCAATGGCCCGCTCCGGCGCACCACCCGGGCGGCGGAAAGGATCACCGCAGGTCGCGACGGTGCTCGTGGCACATGCCAGGGGCCCGGCGGGGCACCCGGACGGCCGATCGCCCACCCACTCCCGCCTTGTGGGAACGCCTTCGGCCACAGGCGTCCGCTCTGTCGCAAACAGCCCCACCGCGAACGGGTGAATCGCACTAACGTCTTCCCCATGACAGTGACTCCCGACCGGCCCACGCCGACCGCCGCTGCCGACCCCACCCCGACCATCATCGACCGCTTCGTCGCCGCCAACCGCGAGTACGCGCTGACCTTCCGCGACGGCGGCATGGACGCCCGCCCGGTGCAGAGGATCGCCGTGGTCGCGTGCATGGACGCCCGTCTCGACCTGTTCGCCGCGCTCGGCCTCGAACTCGGCGACGCCCACGTCATCCGCAACGCGGGCGGCGTGGTCACCGACGACACGATCCGCTCCCTGACCATCAGCCAGCGCGCCCTGGGCACCCGCTCGATCGCGCTGATCCACCACACCGGCTGCGGCCTGCTCGGGCTCACCGAGGACTTCCGGCGCGAGCTGGAGGCCGAGGTCGGCCAGCGCCCGCAGTGGGCGGTCGAAGCCTTCGTCGACCTGGACGGCGACGTCCGGCAGTCGATGCAGCGGGTGCGCACCTCCCCCTTCCTGCTCCACACCGACGACGTGCGCGGATTCGTCTTCGACGTCCACACCGGCCTGCTGCGCGAGATCGACTGATCTCCCGCCCCGCCGAACGGCCCGGCCGAGCAGCCCGCCCGAGCGGCCCGGCCGACGCCGTCCGGGCCCGCCGCGGGCACTCCCGGTGCCCCTTCCGACCTGGGCAGCCCTTCCAAGTGGTGACTTCTGGCCTCCCCAGGGGGGAGAATGCGCCTGCCGGTCTGACCTCGAACCACCTGGGGCGGCCAGCCGCAGGCCGTACCCCGGCACCGGCTCCCGCACACGGAACCGCTCCCGGAGGGGCCGCGTCCAGCATGGGGTGGGGCCGGGCTCGGACGGAGCCGGTCGTGGTGTGCCAGGGAGCGAACGGGTGACGAGCTACAGCGATCAGGCCGGTCTCGACGGTCGTGCGGGGAGCGACCAGGGCGCAGCCGGGTACGGCCCGGTCGGCCTGTCGGAACTCGCCGCCGTCGTCGACCGGGTCCGGGCCAACATCGAGAGCGTGATCGAGGGCAAGCCGGAGGCCGTGCGGATCGCCCTGACCGTGCTGCTCGCCGAGGGCCATCTGCTGCTGGAGGACGTGCCCGGCGTCGGCAAGACCATGCTGGCCAAGGCGCTCGCCCGGTCCGTCGACTGCACCGTGCGGCGCATCCAGTTCACCCCGGACCTGCTGCCCTCGGACGTCACCGGCACCAACATCTTCGACCAGCAGCAGCGCGACTTCGAGTTCCGCCCCGGCGCGATCTTCGCCCAGATCGTGGTCGGCGACGAGATCAACCGGGCCTCGCCCAAGACCCAGTCCGCGCTGCTGGAGTCGATGGAGGAGCGCCAGGTCACCATCGACGGCACCAGCTACGTGCTGCCCTCGCCGTTCATGGTGGTCGCCACCCAGAACCCGGTCGAGATGGAGGGCACCTACCCCCTCCCGGAGGCCCAGCGGGACCGCTTCATGGCCCGGATCTCGATGGGCTACCCCAGCCCCGAGGCCGAGTTCGCCATGCTCGACGTGCACGCCGGCGCCAGCCCGCTGGACGACCTGCAGCCGGTCGCGCACGCCGCCGACATCCTCAAGCTGGTCGAGCTGGTCCGCACCGTGCACGTCGCCGACCCGGTCCGCCGCTACGTCGTCGACCTGGTCTCCGCCACCCGCAGCAGCCACGAGCTGCGGCTCGGCGCCTCGCCGCGCGCCACCCTGCACCTGGTCCGGGCCGCCCGCGCCGCCGCCGCCCTGGACGGCCGCGACTACGTCACCCCGGACGACGTCCAGCGCCTCGCCGTCCCGGTGCTCGCCCACCGTCTGATGCCCACCGCCGAGACCCAGCTCAGCCGCCGCACCGCCGAACAGATCGTCACCGACCTGGTCGCCCGCCTGCCGCTGCCGCGCCCGCAGCAGGGCGGCACGGCCGTCCGGAGGGGCTGAGGTGGGCCCGTCCGACGAACCGTCGGGCCTGCGCGCCGGCCTGCGCGGCCTCACCACCCGCGGCCGCTCCTTCCTCGCCGCCGGACTGACCGCGGTGGTCTGCGCCTACCTGCTCGGCCAGGACGCGCTGCTGCGCGTCGGCGTGCTGCTCGCCGTGCTGCCGCTGGCCGCCGCGCTGCTGCTGGCCAACACCCGCTACCGGGTCGCCAGCGGCCGCCGGCTCTCCCCGCGCCGGGCGGTGGCCGGCCAGGAGGCCCGGGTGCACCTGCGGGTGGACAACGTCTCGCGGGTCCCCACCGGTCTGCTGCTGCTGGAGGACAAGGTCCCGTACGTGCTCGGGCCGCGCCCGCGGTTCGTCCTGGACCGGGTCGAGCCGCGCGGCCACCGCGAGGTCTCCTACCGGGTCCGCTCCGACCTGCGCGGGCGCTACCCTCTGGGCCCGCTCCAGCTGCGGCTCTCCGACCCGTTCGGGATGTGCGAGCTGAACCGCTCCTTCGCCGCCTCCGACGTGCTCACCGTCGTCCCGCAGGTGCTGGCGCTGCCGCACGTGCGGCTCAGCGGCGAATGGGCCGGGCAGGGCGACAGCCACACCCGCTCCCTCGCGCTGGCCGGCGACGACGACGTCATCCTGCGCGAGTACCGGGCCGGCGACGACCTGCGCCGGGTGCACTGGAAGTCCACCGCGCGCTACGGCGAACTGATGGTCCGGCGCGAGGAGCAGCCCCGCAGGGCCCGCGCCACGGTGCTGCTGGACACCCGCGAGATCGCCCACCGGGGCAGCGGCCCGGCCTCCTCCTTCGAATGGGCCGTGAGCTGCGCCGCCTCCGTCGCCGCGCACCTGCTGGAGCGCGGCTACCAGACCCGCCTGCTCACCGACACCGGCCACACCGTCCCCGGCCTCGGCGTGGACGGCGGGCACGGCGCCGCCGACACCTCCGGCGTCATCCTGGACGCCCTCGCCATCGTCGACCTCTCCGACGGGGCCGGGCTCTCCCGCGCCGAGGACCCGCTGCGGGCCGGCGGCGAGGGCCTGCTGGTGGCCGTCCTCGGCGAGCTCGACGAGGAGCAGACCGCCCGGCTCGCCCGGCTGCGCAGCCGCACCGGCGGCGCCGTCGTCTTCCTGCTCGACACCGGCACCTGGGCCGGCCTGCGCATGCTCGCCCCGGACACCGGCGGCGAGGAGTTCCGCGACCGGGCGCGCCGGCTGCGCGAGGCCGGCTGGACGGTGCTCACCGTCCGCGCCGGCGACTCCGTCCCCGACCTGTGGCGGGCCGCCGAGGGGACCGAGTCGCCCTCCCCCTACCGAGAAGAGGCCGGCGCGTGACCACCCGGGCCAAACTGACCGTGTACTCGGCGCTGGCCACCCTCCTGGCCGCGCTCTGCCTGACCCCGCTGCTGACCTCCAAGGGCTGGATCGGCCACGCCCTCCTCGTGGTGGCGGTGGTCGCGGCCGTCGGCGCCGGGCTGCGGCGCACGCCGTTCTACCGGTGGACCGTCCCGCTCGGCCAGCTGCTGGTGCTGTTCGTCATGCTGCTGCTCGGCTTCGCCTCCTCCTCTGCGGTCTTCGGCGGCGTCGTACCGGGCACCGAGTCGGTCCGCGCCCTCGGCCGGATCCTCGGCCAGGGGTTCGCCGACGTCCGCGACTACGCCATCCCCGCCCCGCCCAACCCGGGCCTGCGGCTGATCCTGGTCGCCTCGGTCGGTCTGATCGCCGTCGCCGTGGACACCGTCGCGGTCACCTACCGCCGCTCGGCCCTGGCCGGACTGCCGCTGCTCGCGCTCTACTCGGTCGGCAACGGGCTGGCCGGCGGCCAGGGCAGCTGGCTCTGGTTCGCCACCGCCGCCACCGGCTACCTGGTGCTGCTCTTCGCCGAGGGCCAGGACCGGGTCTCCCGCTGGGGCCGGGTCTTCCGCGGCGCCGAACGCGGCGAGGGCGGCAGCGGCCTCGGCGCGCTCGGCCAGAACGGCCGTCAGGTCGGCGTGGCGGCCCTCGTGCTCGCCCTGCTGCTGCCCGCCTTCCTGCCGCGCTGGAGCACCGGACTGCTGCACACCGGCCCCGGCACGGCCTCCGGGCGGCACGGCGGCGCGGGCGGCGTCAGCAGCCTCGACCCGATGGTCGCGCTGACCGGGTCGCTGCCCAACCCGCGCAACGTCGAGCTGTTCACGTACTCGACGGAGAGCCCCTCCGCCGGCTCCACCTACCTGCGCACCGGCGCGCTGGACGCCTTCGACGGCACCGCCTGGAAGCGCGGTTCCTCGGACACCGAGCCGTTCACCGGCGCCCTGCCCGCGCCCGAGGGGCTGGGGTCGGTCGACGTGCCCGAGGCCAAGACCGAGGTCATGATCGGCAACCGGCTGGAGGACGCCTGGCTGCCGCTGCCCTACCCGGCGCGGAACGTCAACCTGCGCGACAACTCCGCCTGGCAGCTCGACCGGGCCACCGCCAGCGTCCTCCCCGCCAAGGAAAAGGCGATCAAGGGGCTCAAGTACACGGCCACCGGCATGGACGTCCAGCCCACCGCCACCAGCCTGCGCAGCGCGCCCAAGCCGCCCGAGCGGATCACCCGGCAGTACCTGGCCGTGCCCTCCGACCTGCCCGACGTGGTCCGGCGGACGGCGGCCGACATCACCAGGAACGCGCCGACCCCGTACGACAAGATGGACGCCCTGCGGACCTGGTTCACCGGGCCGGACTTCACCTACGACACCACCATCAAGCCCGACAACGGCGGCGACGCGATGGCGGACTTCCTGGCCCGGCGCCGCGGCTACTGCGTCCACTTCGCCTCCACCATGGCGGTGATGGCCCGCACCCTGGGCGTCCCCGCCCGGGTCGCACTCGGCTTCACCCCCGGCAACACCAAGGGCGGCAACGTCTACTCGGTGACCGACTCGATGTACCACGCCTGGCCCGAGCTCTACTTCGAGGGCTACGGCTGGCTGCGCTTCGAGCCCACCCCGAACCGCGGCGTCCAGCCCGACTACTCGGACCCGATCTCCTCGCCGGCCACCCAGCCGACCACCGCGCCCGCCCCGCAGCCGCAGGCCACCGCACCGGTCCAGGTGCCGTCCGCCAACGCCGACTGCGACGCGAAGCTGCGCCGCACCGGCGACTGCGACGACCGGCGCGACCAGGCGGCCGGCGGCGGCGGGCAGTCCGTCTGGCCCTCCGGGAAGACACTGGCCGCCCTGGCCGTCGCCGTGCTGCTGCTGGTGCTGCTGCTCACCCCGATGGTCTGGCGCACGCTGCTGCGCCGGCGCCGGCTCGGCACCGGCGGGCGCCGGCGCCCCGGCGGACCGGGTCCCGGCGGACTCACCGACGCGCAGGTGCTGGCCGCCTGGGACGAACTGATCGACTCCGCCTGGGACCTCGGCATCCCGCCGGACGAGTCGCGCACCCCGCGCGCCGCCGTCCGCCGGATCACCGAGACCGGCGAGCTGGACGAGGCGTCGGCGGCGGCCGCGGGCCGGGTGGCGCTGGCCACCGAGCGGGTGCTCTACGCCCGGTCCGCGCAGGTCGGCGAGCCGCTGGCGGCGGACGTCCGGACCGCCCGGGACGGCCTGCGGGCCCGGCTCGGACGGTGGGAGCGGATCAGGGCACTGCTGCTGCCGCCGTCCTCTGCCCAGCTGCGGTGGCGGATCTCGGACGCGCTGCTGACCGCCCGGCTGGGGGTCGGCGCCCTGCTGGCGCGCGCGGGCGGGGCGGTCGGGACGGTCACCGGACCGGTCCGCCGGGTGCTGGGCCGGCGCCGGTCGCGCCGCGGGGGCGGCGGCACGTAGTCCTGACGGCGTCGGGATGCGACGAGGGCGGGCAGTCGTTCGACTGCCCGCCCTCGTCGCGTCCGTGCTGTTGCTGCTGCTGCTGTTGTATCCGTACCGTCCGCCGGTAGGGGCGGTGCGGTCTCTCGGAATCCGTCGCTCAGAAGCCGCCGGTCTGCTCGTCGCGCCGACGCTGCCAGCGCTGCTCGACCCGGTCCATCATCCCGGCCTTGCGGCGGGGCGCGGCGGCCTGACCGCCGGAGCGCTGCGCCTGGCCCGCGGGCCCGCGGCGCCAGCCCGTCACGGCGAAGACCGCGCACCCGAGCATCACCAGGAAGCCCACCACACTGACCCAGATCTGGTCGACGACCATGCCGCCCATCAGCAGGCCGATGCCGACCACGAAGCCGCCGATGGCCAGATACACCCGCCGGCGGGTGTAGGTGCGCAGGCCGGTTCCCTCAAGCGCCGACGCGAATTTGGGATCTTCGGCATACAGCGCTCGCTCCATCTGGTCGAGCAGTCGCTGCTCGTGCTCCGAGAGCGGCACGGAGTCCTCCTACTCGTCGGTCGCGGGTGCGACCGGTCCGCCGCCCCGGTCGGGGTGGCAAGTCCAATCAGCCTTAAGAACACGCGGTCGGACGCCTGTGCGGGGGCCCGGGCCCGTGTCGTCCATATGCCCCGAGCATCCGGCGGTCATGCTTTCCGGCTTTACCCAGATCATACGGTCCACGGGCCCGTCGCGGAGTGGTCGACCACGCGTGGGCCCGGCCACTTCGGCGGCTCCTCGCCGCACCCTCCTCAACGCGGCAGGGTGCGGACAAGTGCCCGATCCATTGGAATCGGCCCGGACCTGGGGAGATCCCGAGGAGAGGGCGCGGAGACGGGGTGGAAGACGCACCGACGGTGGGCCGGCGAACGGTGGGAAGTCCGTCGGCGAACGGCGGTGGGCCGACAGTGGACCGGCCGTGGACCGGCGGTGGGCCGTCCGGTCAGCCCAGGGTGGCCAGCAGGTGGAGCTGGGTCGCCACCGCGTGGAAGGCCGGCTGCCCGGCGGCGGCCTCCTCCAGCTTCAGCAGCGCGTCCAGCGCGCCCGGCTCGGTGTCCACCAGGACGCCCGGCACCAGGTCGGCGAAGACCCGCACACCGTGCACCGACTCCACCCGCAGCCCGGCGCCGGCCGCCAGCCGGTCCAGCTCCTCGCCCGTGAAGCGGCGCGGCATCGGGTCGTTCGCGCCCCAGCGGCCGTCGGCGGCACTCAGCACCGCGCGGGCGTCGTCGAAGTGGCCGCCGAGCGCGCGGGCGAGCACGGCGCCGTTGCGGTTGGCGGCCAGCAGGCTCACGAAACCGCCCCGGCGCAGGGTGCCGGCCAGGCTGGCGAGCGCCTCGGCCGGGTCGTCGACGACCTCCAGCACGCCGTGGCAGAGCACCGCGTCGACGGTGCCGGGCGCGACCAGCTCGGGCAGCGTCTGGGTGTCGCCCTGCACGGCGCGGACCAGGTCGGTCACGCCGGCCTCGGCGGCCCGCCGCTCCAGCGCGAACAGCGCGTCCGGGCTCGGGTCGACCACGGTGACCCGGTGACCGAGCCGGGCCACCGGCACCGCGAAGTTGCCGGTGCCGCCGCCGGTGTCGACCACGTCGAGCACCGGCTGGTCCAGCTCGGCCACCCGCTTCTCCAGGGCGGCGCGCACCACCTCCCACACCACGGCGGTACGCAGGGCGCTGCGGGGACGCGTCGGGTACAAGGCGAGGCTCCTTGGCACGTGCAGTGTCGATCAGGTTGTCTCCACCTTAGGCCCTCCCGTCCCGGCGCCCCGTTCGGCCGCCCCTTCGCTCACCCGGCCTCGCGCACCTCCGCCTCCCCCGGTCCGTCGGCCCGCCGCCCGTCCGCCCGCTGCCCCTCGATGTCGTCCAGCGGCAGCCGCGGGGCGGGCGGGGTGGCGTGCAGGCCGAGCAGGCGCTCGACCAGGCGCAGGAACAGCGCCGAGTTGCGGACCAGGTCGTCCGCGTCCCGGACCGAGGCGGCGCCCCGGATGCCCGCCTCGGCGGCCGCCCGGCGGCGCGCGCCCGCCGCGAAGTACGGCGCCCACTCGGCGAGTTCGGGCGCCACCTCGGGCAGCACCTCCCAGGCGCTGCGGATCGCCCGGCGGCGCCGCTCGCTCTTCTCCGGGCGCCCGCGCACGGCGAGCACCGCCGCCACGGTGCGCAGCGCCGCGAGGTGCGCGGCGGCGTACCGCTCCAGCGGGTCCTCCAGGCCGCGGGCCCGGGCGAGGGTGCGGTGGGCCTCGGCGAGCAGGTCGAGCGCGGCGGGCGGGGCGGCGGCCCGGCGCAGCACCGGGTGCACATCGGCACCGGCGGACGGCCGGTGGGCGGAGGAGCGCGGCGCGCTCCCCGGTCGGTAGGCGGCGGAGTGGAGGCGGGCGGTGACGGGCTCAGGGTGGCTGATGGTCATGGTCTCCCCCGTTCCGAGGCAGCGCCCGGGCCGGGTGGCCCGTGCCCCTCCATGGTGAACGGCACCACTGACAATCGGGCCCTGCGGTGGCCGGCCCGGCCGGCCACCGAAGCGCCGTCCCCCCACGGACGGCGCTTCGGCACTTCCCGGTCCCCCCGGGCACCGGCTCCCCCGTGGCCCGCTCCGCCGCCCCGTGTCGGCGGTGCGCGGCCTCCGGCCGGCTCCGGCGCGGACGGGTCCGTGCGATCGCACCGGCCGTCCGCTCCTCCGGGGCGGGGCGCCCGACGCGCCGCCTTCCCGGTGCCACCACTGTGACGTCCACGCAGGTCAAAGGCCATCCGCGCAGGTACTCAATCGGCCGTCTGAGTATCCGTACTCAGACGGTCGGGACGGGAACCACCGGTCGGCCCGGCGGCGTCCCGGTACGGTACGGCGAGTCGGGCCGATCCCGGCGGGGACTGCGAGCAGGAACGGACGGGGAAACGGATGACGATCGTCCCGCTGATCTTCACCAGCGGACTGGCGAGCGGGATCAACGCCTACGCGGTGGTGCTGCTGCTCGGCCTGCTGGGCCGGTTCGCCGGGGCCGACTCGGTGCCGGCCGCCCTGGAGCGCACCGACGTGCTGCTCGCGGCCGCCGCGCTGTTCCTGCTGGAGGCCGTGGCCGACAAGATCCCGTACGTGGACAGCGTCTGGGACGTCGCCCACACGGTGATCCGGCCGATCGCGGGCGCCACCGTCGGCGCGCTGATCGCCTCGACCGACCCGGGTTCGCTGAGCGAGGTCGCGGCGGGCGCGATGGGCGGCACGACGGCGCTGGTCAGCCACCTGGTGAAGGCCTCGCTGCGGATGGCGGTCAACACCTCGCCCGAGCCGGCCAGCAACATCGCGGTCTCGCTGGCCGAGGACGTCTCGGTGGCCGGGCTGGTCACGCTGGCGATCTTCCACCCGTGGCTGGCCGCCTCGATCGCCGCCGTGCTGCTGCTGGCCGGCGTCCTGCTGGTGTGGTTCGCGATCAACCGGATCCGCGCCTTCCGCGCCCGCCGTCGCGAACGCCGTGCCGCCCGCGCGGCCGGGACCGCAGGGGCCGCCGGGACGGCTGGGGCCGGGCAGCCCGTGACCGGGGGATCCGTCCGGCGGTCCTAGGATCGTCACCATGGCACGGATCGTCATCATCGGCGCAGGTATGAGCGGGCTCGCGGCGGCTTCCCGGCTGGCGACCCTCGGGCACAAGGTGACGGTCTGCGAGGCACGCGGCACCTACGGCGGCATGGTCGGCCGCTACGAGCGCGACGGCTTCGCGTTCGACACCGGCCCCGGACTGCTCACCCTGCCCGCCGTCTACCGCGACCTCGCCCTGAAGACCGGACGCGAGCCGCTGGAACAGCTGGTCGAGCTCGGCCCGGTCGACCCGGAGAGCCGGCACCTGTTCCCCGACGGGACGGCCGTGTCCCTGCCCAACGCCTCCCGGGGCGGCGTGGTCCAGGCCCTCGACGAGGCCTTCGGCCCGGGCGCGGGCGAGCGGTGGGCCGAGGTGCTGAACCACGGCCGCACGGTCTGGGAGGCCACCCGCCGCCCGCTGCTGGAGGAGCCGCTGCCGGCCGACCCGGCGCCGCTGCACACCGACCCGTACCCCGTGCCCGGCCCGGCCCGGCGCGGCCTGTTCGGCCGGCGTCGCCCACCGCGCCAGTGGACGCTCGCCGACGTCGCCGCCGAGCAGCTCGGCGGGCACCCGGGACTGACCGCCCTGCTGCACGAGCACGCGCTGCGGTTCGGCCTCGACCCGCGCACCGCCCCCGCCGGGGCCACGGTGCTGCCGTACATGGAGCAGTCCTTCGGCGTCTGGTACGTCAAGGGCGGTCTGCGCGCGCTGGCCGACACGGTGTACCGGCGCTGCGAGCAGCGCAAGGTGGAGTTCCGCTTCGAGACGCCGGTCGCCAAGGTGGTCGTCCGCGACGGCCGGATCTGCGGCGTGCAGACCAAGGGCGACCGGATCGACGCCGATCTGGTGGTCTCCTCGATCGACGCCCGGGTGCTGTACACCCAGTGGATGGGACCGGCCGAGAGCTCGGACGAGTGGCCCGCCGCCGCCGGCCGGCTGCACGGCGTGCCGGGGCGGGTGAGCGTACTGCTCGCGCTGCGCGGCGCCCGCCCGGAGGGCACGGCGCACCGCACGGTGGTGCACGCCGGCGACCCGGCCGCCGAACTGGCCGGCGTCTTCACCCCGGGAGCCCTGCCGACCGACCGGCCGACCGTGCAGGTGCTGCGGCCGGACGACCCCTCGCTGCACCCGGCCGGGCACGAGGCCGTGGTGCTGACGGCGACCACCCCGTCACTGGACCTCGACTGGGGCACGCCCGGGGTCGCGGACGCCTTCGCCGACCGGATGCTCGACCACGTCGACGCGGCCGGCCTGAACCTGCGCGAGCGGCTGCTCTGGCGCGTGGTCCGCACCCCCGAGCACACCGAGCGCGAGACCGGCTCCTTCTTCGGTTCCGTCCCGCCCCCCGCCCTCGCCGGCCTCGACGGCGACCTCCTCCAGGCCCCGAACGAGGACCACCCCGGCCTCTACCTCACCGGCGGCGCCGCCCACCCCGGCGGCGGCCTCGCCCGCGTCGGCATGTCCGCCTGCATCGTCGCCAACCTCATCGGCCCCGCCTGACCCCCGCCGCAGAAAGTCGGATCCGCCGACTTCCTGTGCGCACCGCCACGCTTCTACGCGCATAGAGCACGCTGCGAGGCGGTCTGGCGACCGGAGATCGAGGGGGGTGGAGTGGGAAGTCGGCGGGGCCGACTTCCCGGGCGCGCTCGGGTCAGGGCTGCTGCTGCCAGGTGGGGTGCTGCTGCTGGTAGCCGTACTGGTCGTAGTGGGGCTGCTGCGGCTGGTGGGGGATGCCGGTGATGGGCTGGTCGGGCTGCGGCTGGGGTTCGGCGGGCTGCCACGGCTGCTGCTGGTCGTAGCCGTACTGCTGCTGCTGTTGTTGCTGCTGGGGCTGTTGGTAGCCGGCGTACGGGTCGGCCTGCTGCTGCTGGTAGTTGCCGTACGCGTCGGGCTGCTGCTGGTAGGTGCCGTAGCCCTGGTCGTAGCCGTACTGCTGCTGCCACTGCTGCTGGTCGTAGCCGTACTGCTGCTGTTGTTGTTGCTGCTGCTGCTGCTGCTGCGCCGGGTCGTAGCCGGCCTGGTAGGCCTCGGTGTAGGCGGCGGCGTCCTGCTGCTGCTCGTAGTAGGCCGGCGCGTACACGCCGTCGGCGGCGAGCTCCTGCATCTCGAACGCGGCGGTCTGCTCGACGGCCGCCTCCTCCGCCACCACCGGCGCCACGGCCGGGGCCTCCTCGACCGCGCCCACCTCGCCGACCTGCTCCACCGCGACCGCCGCGGCGGCGGCCGCCGCGCCCCCGCCGGTGAGCGCACCGAGCAGCGGCACCTTGGCGAGCGGCCCGGGCAGCCTGCCGTCCGCCGCCCGCAGCGACCACCCGGAGGCGTACCCGCGCTTCACCGAGAGCGTCACGAAGGTCTGACCGACCGCGAACATCGCGGCGCCCGCGCCGATCACCGGCACGGACCCGGCCGCCATCCCGGCGGCCACCGCGAGGAAGCCCGCCAGGGCGAGGCCGCGCCAGTGCAGCGGGGCCCGGTTCTGGAACAGCAGCTCGGCGACCAGCCAGAGCGCCACCACCGCCAACGCGACGTACAGCAGCAGGTATCCGATGCCCATCCCGCCCGCTACCTCCCAGTCGCGTGCCCGCGCCCGCCGCGCGTGTGCGGCGACTGTACCGGTTCAACGGCCCGGGTACCGCATCGCGTTCCCGTCCCCCGCGGGAACGCGACGCGCCGCAGCTCAGCGCCGGTGCAGACCCAGGTTCTGGTAGATCTCCAGCGTCGCCGTCGAGTGGTTCAGCGTGATGAAGTGCAGCCCGGGGACGCCCTCCGCCAGCAGCCGCTCGGACATCGCGGTGGCGTGCTCCATGCCGATCGCGCGCAGCGCCGCCGGGTCGTCGATCGCCGCGCGCAGCCTGGCCTCCAGGTCTGGCGGGAAGGCCGAGCCGCTCAGCTGCGGGAAGCGCTCCAGCTGCTTGGCGTTGGTGACCGGCATGATCTCCGGGATGATCGGCGTCTCGCACCCGGCGGCCGTCACCCGGTCGCGCAGCCGCAGGTAGTCGTCCACCTCGAAGAACATCTGGGTGATCGCGTAGTCGGCCCCGGAGCGGACCTTCGCCACGAAGTGCCGGATGTCGTCGTCCCAGTTGGTCGAGCGCGGGTGCATGTTCGGCGAGGCCGCCACGCCGACGCAGAAGTCGCCGATGCCCTTGATCAGCTCGACCAGCTCGTACGCGTAGGTGACGCCCTCCGGGTGGCTGACCCACTCGCCCAGCGGGTCGCCGAGCGGGTCGCCGCGCACCGCGAGGACGTTGCGCACGCCCTGGTCGGCGTACTGGCCGATGATGTTGCGCAGCTCGGCCACGGAGTGGTCGACGGCGGTCAGGTGGGCGACCGGGGTGAGCGTGGTCTCGGTGGCGATCCGCCCGACCATGTTCACCGTGCGTTCGCGCGAGGAGCCGCCGGCGCCGTACGTCATGCAGACGAAGTTGGGGTCGAGCGGTTCGAGCCGCCGGATGGCGTCCCAGAGCTTCTGTTCACCGGCCTCGGTGCGCGGCGGCATGAACTCGAAGGAGAAGGACCGCTTTCCGGCCGCCAGGAGTTCGCGGACCGTCTGCGCGCGGTCCGGTCTGGTCGAAGCGATACCGAGTGCCATGCTGGCAGATTAGCCGCCGGTGGAAGGGCGCGGACAACTCGGTCCCAGCCCTTGAGACGCCGGATGGACGACAGGTGGACGCCGGATGGACGACGCCGGGGCCCGGCACGGGATCCGCGCGGACGACGGGTCGCACGCCCGGCCGGAGCTCGCGCGTACGGCTGTTCCCCTCCACCCCGGATACGCTTGCTGCGCACCCCAGCTACCTCCGGAGCCCCATCGTGACCTCCTCCAGCCACCGGCCGGCCAACCCGATTGACGTGGAGGACGTGCGCGAGCGCGTCAACGCGGCCCTCGTCGGCTTCATGGACGGCCAGTCGGCCCTGCTCGGCAAGGTCTCCCCACAGCTGGAGCCGGTCACCGAGGCGCTGCGCGACTTCCTGCTGGACGGCGGCAAGCGGCTGCGCCCGGCGTTCTGCTACTGGGGCTGGCGCGGCGCCGGCGGCCCGGCGGCGGGCGAGGGGATCACCCGGGCGGCGGCGGCCCTGGAACTGCTCCAGGCCAGCGCGCTCGTCCACGACGACCTCATGGACCGCAGCGACACCCGCCGCGGCCTGCCCTCCGTGCACCGCCGCTTCGAGGCGATGCACCGCGAGCGCGGCTGGCGCGGCGACCGCGAGCAGTACGGCGCCTCGGCGGCGGTGCTGCTCGGCGACCTGCTGCTGATCTGGTGCGACGAGCTGTTCCTGAACTCCGGCCTGGACCCGGCGGCGGTGCTGGCCGCCAAGCCGATGTTCGACCTGATGCGCACCGAGGTGATGGTCGGCCAGTACCTGGACGTGCTGGAGCCGGTCGCCGGGGACTCCACCGACCAGGGCGCACTGGACCGCGCGCAGACCGTCCTGCACTACAAGTCGGCCAAGTACACGATCGAACGGCCGCTCCAGGTCGGCGCCCTGCTCGCGGGGGCCCCGCCCCGGCTGGTGGAGGCGTACGGGGCGTTCGGCCTGCCGCTGGGCGAGGCGTTCCAGCTGCGGGACGACCTGCTCGGCGTGTTCGGCGACCCGGCGGTCACCGGCAAGCCGGCCGGCGACGACCTGCGCGAGGGCAAGCGGACGCTGCTGGTCGCGCACGCGATGCGGGGCCTGCCGGCCGCCGAGGCACGGCACCTGGACGAGCGGCTGGGCGCGCCGGACCTGACCGCCGGGGAGGTCGCCGGGCTGCGCGAGCTGGTGGCCCGCAGCGGCGCGCCGGAGCGGGTGGAGCAGCGGATCGAGGAACTGCTGCGCCAGGCGCTGGCCGCGCTGGACGAGGCGCCGCTGGCGGACCCGCGGGCCCGGGAGACGCTGCTGGCGCTGGCCGAGGCCGCCACCGTCCGCAAGTACTGACCCCTCCGCACAGGCGCGGGGGCGGAGCGGACGGCGGCGGCCCCGGTCGGTCAGTGGGCGCGCAGCCGGCGGGCGAACTCGGCGGCCGCGGCCCCCGGGTCGTCCGCGGCGGTGACGGCCCGGACGACGACCACCCGGCGGGCGCCGGCGGCCAGCACCTCGTCCAGGTTGCCGAGGTCGATGCCGCCGATGGCGAACCACGGGCGGTCGCTCCCCAGCTTCGCCGCGTACTCGACCAGGCCCAGGCCCGGCGCGGGGCGTCCGGGCTTGGTCGGGGTCGGCCAGACCGGACCGGTGCAGAAGTAGTCGACGCCGGGCTCGGCGGCGGCCGCGTCCACCTCGGACTCGGCGTGGCAGGACCGCCCGATCAGCACGTCCTCGCCGATGATCGCCCGGGCGGCGGGCACCGGCAGGTCGTCCTGCCCGAGGTGCAGCACGTCGGGGCCTGCCGCGTGGGCGACGTCGGCGCGGTCGTTGACGGCGAGCAGCTTGCCGTGCCGGCGGCAGGCGTCGGCGAAGACCTCCAGCGCCGCCAGTTCCTGCCGGGCCTCCAGGCCCTTGTCCCGGAGCTGGACGATGTCGACGCCGCCGGCCAGCGCCGCGTCCAGGAACTCGGCGAGGTCGCCGCGCTCGCGCCGGGCGTCGGTGCACAGGTACAGCCGGGCGTCGGCGAGCCGCTCCCGTCGGTCCGTCACAGCGCCATCGCCTGGGCGCGGCGCTTGACCTCGGTGGCCCGGTTCTCCCAGAGCGCCTGGACGGGGGTGCCGGGCAGCGACGGGTCCTCGCTGAACATCCACTCGAGGATCTCCTCGTCGCTGAACCCGCTGTCGCGCAGCACCGTCACCGTGCCGACCAGGTGCTTCACCGGGCCGGTCTCGTCGATGAACGCCGCCGGGACCTGCAGCGACTTGTTGGGGCCGCGGCGGACGGCGATCAGGTCACCCTTCTTGACCATGTTGCGGACCTCGGTGACCACCAGACCCCACTTCTCGGAGATGTCGGGGAGGTACAGCCACGCGGGGACCAGGGCTTCAATCTTGGCTTCGATCTCACTCACAAGCACCAGACTGCCACCTCGGCGGCCCGCCGCGCACCAACCGGGTCCGCCGCCCGGCGCTACCCGGCGGCCAGGGCCGACTTCAGCGGGACCGCCGGGTCGGCCGCGCGGGCCGGGTCGAGCACGGCGCCGCGCTCGATCAGCCGCCGTCCCTGGGTCAGGTCGCGCGGCCGGTCGACCGCGAGCAGCGCCCGCAGGGCGCCGTCGCGCAGCCAGAGCACCGACCAGCCGGCGTCCGACGGCGAGCCGCGCCACAGCAGCTCGTCGCCCGCGCCGTGCCGTCCGGCGTACTGCGCCATCCGGCCGAACTGCTCGGACCAGAAGTACTGCACCGGGTCGTACGGCGGCGCGTCCGTTCCGAGCAGGGTGGCGGCGACGGCCTCGCCGGACTGCAGTGCGTGGTCCCAGTGCTGGACGGTGAGCCGGGCGCCGGAGCGTGCCGAGGGGTAGCTGACGCAGTCGCCGGCCGCGAGGACGCCCGGCACGGTGGTGCGCAGCCGCTCGTCCACCAGCACGGCGCCGGCCGCGTCCAGGGCGACCCCGGTGCCGGCCAGCCAGCCGGTGGCCGGGCGGGCGCCGATGCCGACCACGACCTCGTCGGCGGGCAGGTGCGAGCCGTCGGCGAGCAGCACCGCGCCCGGTTCGACGGCGGCGACGCCGGTGCCGCAGCGCAGGTCCACCCCGGCCTCGGCGTACCAGGCGGCCATCGCCCGGCCGACCTCGGCGGGCAGCGCGCCGGGGACGGGCGCCGGGCCTGCTTCGACGACGGTCACCTCGCAGCCGGCCGCCCGGGCGGCGGTGGCCACCTCGGCGCCGATCCAGCCCGCGCCGACCAGCACCAGGCGCAGGCCGGGGCGGAGCAGGGCGCGCAGCGCCAGCGCGTCGTCCAGGGTGTGCAGCAGGTGGGCGCGCTCGGCGCCGGGCAGGGCGCGCGGCTCGGCGCCGGTGGCGATCACCAGCGCGTCGTACGGTTCGTCCCCGGCGTCGGTGTGCAGCAGGCCCGCGCCGCCGGGGCCGCCGGCGGTGAGTCCGGTGGCGCGGCGGCCGGTGAGCAGCTCGACGCCGAGCTCGGCGAAGTCGAGGTCGAGGGCGGTGCTGTCGGCCTTGCCGAGCAGGACGTCCTTGGAGAGCGGCGGCCGGTCGTACGGCGCGTGCGGCTCCTCGCCGACCAGCGTGATCCGCCCCTGCCAGCCGTCGCGCCGCAGCACCGCGGCGCACTGCGCCCCGGCCAGCCCGGCGCCCACGACGACCACCCGATCCGTCTGTCCCGTTCCGTTCAGCTCAGCCACGCCCGTCACTGTACTGAGCCCGGTTCCGGGTCCGAGGTCCTAGGCCCTTCCCCGCCCCCTCTCGCGGGCACCTTCAGGGGGCGCACCCCCCGGAGTTAAGGTGGGGGCACCATCACGGGAGCCCGGCGCACCGGGCTGAGAGGCGGGCTGGCACGGCCCGCGACCGTCCGAACCTGATCCGGGTCATACCGGCGAAGGGAGAGCAGCTTTGACACGCCTGGTACGGGGCGCCCATGCCGAGGTGCTGGTCATCGGCGGTGGGATCATCGGCCTCGTCGTCGCCTGGCGGGCGGCCCAGCGCGGGCTGCGCGTCCTGCTGATCGACCCCTGGCCCGGCCACGGTGCCGCCCAGGTCGCGGCGGGCATGCTCGCCCCGGTCACCGAACTCCAGTACGGCGAGGAGCCGCTGCTGCGCCTCGGGATGGCCTCCAACGAGCGGTACGCGTCCTTCGCCGCCGAACTCACCGAGGCGAGCGGCGGCCGGGACATCGGCTACCGGCAGTGCGGCACCCTCGCCGTCGCCCTCGACGCCGACGACCGCGCGGAACTGCGCGAGCTGCACGCCTTCCACCAGCGGCTCGGCCTGGACTCGCAGTGGCTCACCGGCCGCGAGGCCCGCCGGCTGGAGCCGATGCTCGCCCCGGGCGTGCGCGGCGGCCTGCACGTCACCGACGACCACCAGGTGGACGGCCGCCGGCTGGCGGAGGCCCTGCTGCACGCGTGCGAGCGGGCCGGCGCGGTGGTGCACCGCACCGAGGCCACCGAGCTGCTGGTCGAGCACGACCGCGCGACCGGCGCCCGGCTGGCCACCGGCGAGAGCGTCACCGCCGACCGGATCGTGCTCGCGGCCGGCTCGCGCAGCCACCTGCTGCCCGGCCTGCCCCCGGGCGTGCTGCCGGCGATCCGCCCGGTCAAGGGGCAGGTGCTGCGGCTGCGGGTGCCCGAGGCGTACCGGCCCTTCCTCTCCCGCAACGTGCGCGCCGTGGTCCGCGGCGGCCACCTCTACCTGGTGCCGCGCGAGAACGGCGAGCTGGTGGTCGGCGCGACCACCGAGGAGCAGGGCCACGACACCACGGTCACCGCCGGCGGGGTGTACGAGCTGCTGCGCGACGCGCACGAGCTGGTCCCCGGCATCACCGAACTGCCACTGGTGGAGACCGGCGCAGGGCTTCGCCCCGGCTCGCCGGACAACGCGCCGCTGCTCGGCCCGACCGCGCTGCCCGGCCTGGTCGCCGCCACCGGCCACTACCGCAACGGCGTCCTGCTGACGCCCGTCACCGGCGACCTGCTGGCCGACTACCTGGCCACCGGCACCCTGCCGGAGCTCGCCCACCCGTTCTCCCCCACCCGATTCACGAAGGTCCCGGCATGAGCCCCCGCACCAGCGACATCCCCCTGAGCGTCAACGGCGAGCCCCGCGAGGTGCCCGCCGCGACCACCCTCGCCGAGGTGGTCGCCACCCTCAGCCAGGCGCACTCCGGCGTCGCCGCCGCCCTGAACGAGGCCGTGGTGCCGCGCGCCGAGTGGCCGCGCACGCCACTGTCGGCGGGCGACCGGATCGAGATCCTCACCGCCGTCCAGGGAGGCTGACCGATGGCCGACGACCTTCTCACCATCGCCGGGACGTCCTTCTCCTCCCGGCTGATCATGGGCACCGGCGGCGCCCCCAGCCTGGAGGTCCTGGAGCAGGCGCTGCGGGTCTCCGGCACCGAGCTGACCACCGTGGCGATGCGCCGGGTGAACGCCGGCACCCAGGGTTCGGTGCTGGACGTGCTGAGCCGCAACGGCATCCGGGTGCTGCCCAACACGGCCGGCTGCTTCACCGCCGGCGAGGCCGTGCTGACCGCCCGGCTGGCCCGCGAGGCACTCGGCACCGACTGGGTGAAGCTGGAGGTGATCGCCGACGAGCGGACCCTGCTGCCGGACCCGATCGAGCTGCTGGACGCCGCCGAGACCCTGGTCGACGACGGCTTCACGGTGCTGCCGTACACCAACGACGACCCGGTGCTGGCCCGCAAGCTGGAGGACGTCGGCTGCGCGGCGATCATGCCGCTGGGCTCGCCGATCGGCTCCGGTCTGGGCATCCGCAACCCGCACAACTTCCAGCTGATCGTGGAGGGCGCGGGCGTCCCGGTGATCCTGGACGCCGGTGCCGGCACCGCCTCGGACGTCGCGCTGGCGATGGAGCTGGGCTGCGCCGCGGTGATGCTGGCCTCGGCCGTCACCCGCGCCCAGGACCCGGTGCTGATGGCCGACGCGATGCGGCACGCCGCCGAGGCGGGCCGGCTGGCCCACCGGGCGGGCCGGATCCCGCGCCGGTTCCACGCCGAGGCCTCGTCCGCGATGGCCGGCCGTGCCGACCTGGACACCCGCGAGCACCCGGCGTTCTGACGGTCCGTTCCGGGCACCCGACATTCCGGATAACCAATACGATCATCATCCCGGTGTCACAAACCGGGCACAGAGCGGCCCCGGGAGCGGTGTCTCCCGGGGCCGGCGGACCCCCACGTCCTAGACTCGCCGGGTGGACATGGCATTGCGCGACCCCCTGATCGGTACCCTGCTCGACGGCCGGTACCGGGTCGAGCGGCGGATCGCCACCGGCGGCATGTCCACCGTCTACCAGGGCACCGACACCCGGCTCGACCGGGTCGTGGCGCTCAAGGTGATGCACCCCTCGCTGGCCGGCGACACCGCGTTCACCACCCGCTTCATCCGCGAGGCCAAGGCCGTCGCCCGGCTCGCCCACCCCAACGTGGTCAACGTCTTCGACCAGGGCGCCGACGGCGCGCACGTCTTCCTCGCCATGGAGTACGTGCCCGGCGGCACCCTGCGCGACCTGCTGCGCGACCGCGGCGCGCTCTCCGTGCGGGCCGCCCTGGACATCCTGGAGCCGGTGCTCGCCGCCCTCGGCGCCGCCCACCGGGCCGGACTGGTGCACCGCGACGTCAAGCCCGAGAACGTGCTGATCACCGAGGACGGCCTGGTCAAGGTCGCCGACTTCGGCCTGGTCCGGGTGCTCAACGCCGCCGACGGCGCCACCACCTCCACCGCCGCGACGGCCGGCACCGTGCTCGGCACCGTCTCCTACCTCGCGCCCGAGCAGATCCGCCTGGGCGCCGAGACCGACCAGCGGGTGGACGTCTACGCGGCCGGCATCCTGCTGTACGAGATGCTCACCGGCGCCCGCCCGCACACCGGCGAGAACCCCGTCCAGGTGATGTACCGCCACCTGCACGAGGACGTCCCGCCGCCGTCCGCCGCCGTCCCCGGCGTGACGCCCGGGCTGGACGCCATAGTGGCCGGCGCCTGCGCCCGGGACCGCGCGAACCGCCCGCACGACGCGGTCGAGCTGCTCGCCGCGCTCCAGCGGGTGCGCCGCGGGCTCACCCCGGACCAGCTGGACGCCGAACCGCCGGCCTCCACCCGGCCCAGCCCGCGCTACCCGACCGGCGAGGCGACCTCGGTGCTCACCCCGGTGCTGCTGCCGTCGCCCCCGGTCGAGCGCACCAGCGTGCTGGACGTGCCGCCGGACCTCATGGACCAGCTGCTCACCGAGCCCCGCCCGTACGACGAGCCGCCGCCGCCCCGCGCCCCGCGCCGCGCCCGGCGCCCCCGGTCCGCCGCCCGCCGGCTGCCGCGCGGGCCGCTGATCTGGACGGCCGTGGTCGCCGCCCTGGTCCTGCTGGTCGGCGGCGCCACCTACACGATCTCCGGCGCGGTGTACGGCACGGTGCCGGGCGTGCTCGGCAAGGACCGGACCGAGGCGGAGCGGATCCTGGACGCCGCGGGCATGCACGGGCGGGTCTCCGAGGTGTACAGCGAGTCCGTCCCGGTCGGCCAGGTGATGGCTGCCGCCCCCGGGGTGGGCACCCGGACCAGGAAGAGCGACGCGATCACCCTCACCGTCTCGCGCGGGCCCAAGCGGATCGCCGTCCCGGACGTGGTCGGCCGCCCGGCCGCGCAGGCCTCCTCGACGCTGACCGGGGCGCAGCTGACCGCCGGCACGGTGACCGAGACGTACAACGACACCGTCCCGGAGGGCTCGGTGATCAGCAGCTCGCCGGCGGCCGGCCAGCAGGTGCCGGAGAACACGGTGGTCGCGCTGGTGGTCAGCAAGGGCATGGTGCCGGTCCCGGACGTCACCGGGATGTCCAAGGAGGCCGCCGAGAAGGCGCTCCAGGCGGCCGGGTTCACGATGCAGAGCAGTGGGGTCAACCTGTTCGGCACCGGCAAGGTGACCGGCCAGTCCCCGGCAGCCGGCGAGCGCCGCCCGCAGCGCACCGTGGTCACGGTCAACTTCCCGTTCCTGTAGGCCTTCCCGCGGGATCCGCCGCCTGCGGGACCCGCCGCCCGCCGGCTCAGCGCAGCGGGCCGTCGCCCGGCTCCTCCTGGTGGGAGTAGCGCTGCTCCCGCCACGGGTCGGCCCGGTTGTGGTAGCCGCGCTCCTCCCAGAAGCCGCGCCGGTCGGCCCGCATGTACTCGACCGCCCGGACCCACTTGGGGCCCTTCCAGGCGTACAGCCGCGGGACGACCAGCCGGACCGGGAAACCGTGCTCGGCGGTGAGCACCTCGCCGTCGCGGTGGGTGGCGAGCAGCGTGTCGGAGGCCGCGAAGTCCTCCAGCCGCAGGTTGGCGCTGTAGCCGTACTCGGCCCAGACCATGACATGGGTGACGCCGGTGTCCGGCGGCGCGAGGTCGAGCAGGGCCGCGGCGGCCACCCCGGTCCACTCGCCGTCGAGCACCGAGAAGCGGGTGACGCAGTGCAGGTCGGCCCGGACGGTGGTGCGCGGCAGGGCGTTGAAGCCCTCGAAGTCCCAGCTGTGCTTCTCGGCCGAGGCGGTCGCGCCGAACACCTGGAGATCCCAGGTCAGCGGCTTGAAGCGGGGCACCGGGCCGTAGTGCAGGGCGGGCCAGCCGCGCTGGACGCGCTGGCCGGGCGGGAGCCTGGGGTCAGACGGCGACGACGGTTCTTGTTCGGACTGACCCATGGATCCATGGTGACAGACGGCGGGCGGCACCCGAAGTGCGCCCCTTCCGTACTCCACGCGCCCCGCTCGTACGGGCCAACGACGGGGGCGAGGGCTTTCCCGTGCGCTGGGCAAATCGGATATTCCGACACATGTCCTAGTGAGTGTGAACTTACTGGAATTTCCCCCCAAAGCGGTGCCAGGATGCCTCCAGCCGGAGCCGACGGGCACACGGCCCCGATCCCGCACGCCGAGCAGGAAGGCAACACCATGAAGGGCGACGCAGAGGTCATCGAGTTCCTCAACGAGCAGCTCACCGCCGAACTGACCGCCATCAACCAGTACTTCCTGCACGCCAAGATGCAGGAGAACTTCGGCTGGACGAAGCTCGCCAAGTACACCCGGCACGAGTCCTTCGACGAGATGAAGCACGCCGAGGTGCTCACCGACCGGATCCTCTTCCTCGACGGGCTGCCCAACTACCAGCGGCTCTTCCACGTCCGGATCGGCCAGACGGTCAAGGAGATGTTCGAGGCGGACCGGCAGGTCGAGGTCGAGGCGATCGACCGGCTCAAGCGCGGGATCGTGGTGATGCGGGCCAAGAACGACGTCACCTCGGCCAACATCTTCGAGTCGATCCTGGCGGACGAGGAGGAGCACATCGACTACCTCGACACCCAGCTCGCCCTGGTGGAGAAGCTCGGGGAGGCGCTCTACATCGCCCAGCTGATCGAGCAGCCGGAGTCCTGAGCGCCCCCGGTCAGGCGGCGCGCAGCGGCGCCGGCACGACGGCGGGCGCGACGGCGGGTACGGCGGGCTCGGCCGTCGGGTCGGCCAGGCCCAGCCTGGCGGCCAGCCGGGCGGTCGGGCAGGGCCGGGCGCCGTGCTCGCCAAGCAGGGCCTGGATCCGCCGCACGCAGGACCCGCAGTCCGTCCCGGCCTTGCAGCCCTTGGCGATCTGGCGCGGGGTGTTGGCACCGCCGTCGATCGCCCGCTTCACCTGGTCCTCGGTGACCGCATGGCACATGCACACGTACATCGCGGTCTCTCCCGGGGGTGAAGCGGTGAAGCGGACTGGATCTTGACTAAGGCAAGCCTTAGTTCACTGAGCCTCACCTTACCCCGGTGGAGCGAGTACGCAAAAGCCTCTCCGGCCCGGGAAACCCCCAGGCCGGAGAGGCTTTTGTCACATGCGCGGCACCCTCGGGCGCCGCCCGTGAGGCGCTGTTCAGTTGCCGCCGCGGTACATCTCGGCGACCAGGAACGCCAGGTCCAGCGACTGGCTGCGGTTGAGCCGCGGGTCGCAGGCCGTCTCGTAGCGCTGGTGCAGGTCGTCGACCAGCACCTCGTCGCCGCCGCCGACGCACTCGGTGACGTCGTCACCGGTCAGCTCGACGTGGATGCCGCCCGGGTGGGTGCCGAGCGCGCGGTGCACCTCGAAGAAGCCCTTGACCTCGTCGAGCACGTCGTCGAAGCGGCGGGTCTTGTGACCGCTGGACGCCTCGAAGGTGTTGCCGTGCATCGGGTCGCAGATCCAGACCGGCTGCGCGCCCGAGGCGGTGACCTTCTCCACCAGGGTGGGCAGGTGCTCGCGGACCTTGCCCGCGCCCATCCGGGTGATGAAGGTGAGCCGGCCGGGCTCGCGCTCCGGGTCCAGCTTCTCGATCAGGGTCAGCGCCTCGTCGACCGAGGTGGTCGGGCCGAGCTTCACGCCGATCGGGTTGCGGATCTTCGAGGCGAACTCGATGTGCGCGTGGTCCAGCTGGCGGGTGCGCTCGCCGATCCACACCATGTGGCCGGAGACGTCGTACAGCTCGCCGGTGCGCGAGTCCACGCGGGTCAGCGCGGTCTCGTAGTCCAGGATCAGCGCCTCGTGGGACGAGAAGAACTCGACCGTCCTGAACTCCTCCGGCGCCACGCCACAGGCGTTCATGAACGCCAGCGCGTTGTCGATCTCGCGGGCGAGCTGCTCGTAGCGCTGGCCGGCCGGCGAGTTGCGCACGAAGTCCTGGTTCCAGGCGTGCACCTGGCGCAGGTCGGCGTAACCACCGGTGGTGAAGGCGCGCACCAGGTTGAGCGTCGCGGCGGACGCGTTGTACATCCGCTTCAGCCGCTCCGGGTCCGGGATCCGGGACTCGGGGGTGAACTCGAAGCCGTTCACCGAGTCGCCGCGGTAGACCGGCAGGGTCACGCCGTCGCGGGTCTCGGTCGACTTGGAGCGCGGCTTGGAGTACTGGCCGGCGATGCGGCCGACCTTGACGACCGGCACCGAGGCCGCGTACGTCAGCACGGCCGCCATCTGCAGCAGGGTCTTGAGCTTGTTGCGGATGTGCTCCGCCGAGACACCGTCGAAGGCCTCGGCGCAGTCACCGCCCTGCAGCAGGAACGCCTCACCACGGGCCACGGCACCGAGCCGGGCGCGCAGCTGGTCGCACTCGCCTGCGAAGACGAGCGGCGGATACGAGGCGAGCTCGGCAAGGGTCTTGCGCAGAGCCTCTTGGTCCGGCCATTCAGGCTGCTGCGCCGCGGGCAGGGTCTGCCAGGTGTGGAGATTCGTCACGGTCACGCGACCAAGGCTACGGGGTGCGACAACCGATTTGTGACCACCGCCCGAGGGGTGAGACACCGTGCGGACAATCGGGTGACGGGCCTCACTCCCGGCCGGGCATCCGCTAGGCTCGGGCCCGTGAACACGCCGCACACCTTCTCCTGGTGGTGGGCCGACCCCCTGGGTGGCCCACAGCCCGCGCGTTCCTAGACGCAGACGACCGGCCGCCCCTCGGGGCGGCCGTCGGCGTTCTCAGCCGGTCGACGGCCCTCCCGGGAGCGGAATCCCCACCGCCGCAGAAGCCACCCCGGAAGGAACGCCGTTACCGTGACCAGTGCCGCCGACCTGCTCGCCCGACTCACCGCCGCCGACGCACCGGCCTTCGCCCTGCTGCACCGCCGCACCCCGCGCACCGCCCCGGACACCGTCGAGGTGCTGCTCGGCACCGTCGGCGTCCACGACCGGCTGGCCGACCTCCCGGTCCGGCACGGCGCCCCCGCCGACGGCCCCGTGCACGACCTGCTCGCGCTCGTCCCCTACCGGCAGATCCGCGAGCGCGGCTTCGAGGCGCACGACGACGCCACCCCGCTCCAGGCCCTGGCCGTCACCGAGCAGTACGCCCTGCCGCTCGCCGAGGTCGCCGCCGCACTCCCCCGGCTGCCGGTCACGCTCAGCAACGGCGGCTTCGACATCGACGACGCCGAGTACGCGGCGATCGTGCGCCGGGTGATCGACGAGGAGATCGGCCGCGGCGAGGGCGCCAACTTCGTCATCCGCCGCGACTTCACCGCGACGCTGGAAGCCCCCGGCGGAGCCGGTGGTGGAAGCTGCTCCCCCGCCCTCGCCCTCACCCTGTTCGGCCGGCTGCTGGAGCAGGAGCGCGGCGCCTACTGGACCTTCCTGGTGCACACCGGGGACCGCGTCCTGGTCGGCGCCTCCCCCGAGGTGCACGTCCGGCAGAGCGGCGGGACGGTCGTGATGAACCCGATCTCCGGCACCTACCGCTATCCGGCCGCCGGCGCCGGACTGGACTCGCTGCTCGACTTCCTCCACGACCCCAAGGAGCTGGAGGAGCTGACCATGGTGGTCGACGAGGAGCTCAAGATGATGTGCACCGTCGGCGACCTCGGCGGCCAGGTGCTCGGCCCTCGGCTCAAGGAGATGTCCCACCTCGCGCACACCGAGTACGAGCTGCGCGGCCGCACCTCGCTGGACGTCCGCGAGGTGCTCAGGGAGACGATGTTCGCCGCCACCGTCACCGGCAGCCCCGTGCAGAACGCCACCCGGGTGATCAAGCGCTACGAGCGCGGCGGACGCGGCTACTACTCCGGCGCCCTCGCGCTGATCGGCCGCTCGGCCAGCGGCGGCCAGCTGCTCGACTCGCCGATCTGCATCCGCACCGCCGACATCGACCCGGCCACCGGCCGCCTCGCCGTCCGGGTCGGCGCCACCCTGGTGCGCCACTCCGACCCGCTCTCCGAGGTCGCCGAGACGCACGCCAAGGCCGCCGGGGTGCTCACCGCGATCGGCGCCCGCCCGGCCCCCGCCCGGCCGGCCGGCCCGAGCGGCCCGCGGCTGGCCGACGACCACCGCGTCCAGGCCGCGCTGGACGCCCGGCGGGCCGGCCTCGCCCCGTTCTGGCTGCGGATGCAGCAGCCGGCCCGGGCCACCGAGGCGCTGGAGACCCTGGTCGTCGACGGCGAGGACACCTTCACCGCGATGCTCGCCCACCTGCTGACCTCGCTCGGCCACCGGGTCACCGTGGTCCGCTACGACGAGCCGGGCCTGCGCGAGCGGGTCGCCGCCCACCCCGGCCCGCTGGTGCTCGGCCCCGGCCCGGGCGACCCGGCCGCCGCGGACGACCCCAAGATGGCCGTGCTGCGCCCGGTCGTCGCCGACGCGCTGGCCGCCGTCCGCGACGGCCGGCGCACCGCCCCGGTGCTCGCCGTCTGCCTCAGCCACCAGCTGCTGTCCGCCGCGCTCGGTCTGCCGCTGGTCCGCAAGGCGGTGCCGTACCAGGGCGCGCAGGAGGACATCGAGCTGTTCGGGACGCGGCGCACGGTCGGCTTCTACAACGCCTTCACCGCCCGCTGCACGGACGACGACGCCGCCCGGCTGGCCGCCGAGGACGTCGAGGTGGCCCGCGACCCGCTGACCGGGGACGTGCACGCGCTGCGCGGGCCGGGCTTCGCCGGGCTGCAGTTCCACCCGGAGTCGGTGCTCACCCGGGAGGGCGTGGAGATCGTCGCCGGGCTGCTGCGCGGCGCGGTGCCCGCCGCCGGCTGAGCCGGGGCACGCACCGGGCGGGGTGCCGGACCGCACCCCGCCCGGTGGGGCGTCAGATCTCGTCGTCCAGCCCCTGCTCGATCGCGTACCGGACCAGCTCGACCCGGTTGTGCAGCTGGAGCTTGCCGAGGGTGTTCTGGACGTGGTTCTGCACCGTGCGGTGCGAGAGCACCAGCCGATCGGCGATCTGCTTGTACGACAGGCCCTTGGCGACCATCCGCAGCACCTCGGTCTCCCGGGCGGTCAGCTGCGGGACGACCGGCGCGGCGGCGGCGGGCGGTTCGGCCGCCAGCCGGCGGAACTCGCCGAGCACCAGGCCGGCCAGGCCCGGGGTGAACACCGCGTCGCCGACGGCCGTACGGCGCACCGCGTCCAGCAGCTCCTCCCGCCCGGCCGACTTGACCAGGTAGCCGGTCGCACCGGACTTCACCGCCTCCAGCACGTCCGCGTGCTCGCCGCTCGCGGAGAGCACCAGGACGCGCACCGTCGGGTCGTGCGCGACCACCTGGCGGCAGACCTCGGCGCCGGGCAGACCGGGCAGGTTGAGGTCGAGCACCACCACCTGCGGGGCGCAGGCGCGGGCCCGGCGCACGGCCTCCTCGCCGTCGCCGGCGGTGGCCACCACGTCCAGTCCGGCCTCGGCGAGGTCGCGGGAGACGGCGTCGCGCCACATCGGGTGGTCGTCCACCACCATGACCCGCACCGGTCGCCCCGCGGGCGCCTGCTGGTCGATCGGCTGCTGGGTCGTCATGCTCGGGGCCCTTTCGCGGGAGGTGTCGGCACGGGGGTTCTCGCACGGGGGTTCTCGCACGGGCGTTCTCACAGCGCAGCGGCCGGGGCGCCGGAGCCGGCGCGCGGCACCCGCAGCTCCACCTCGACGCCCTCGCCGGGCGCCGAGTACAGCTCGGCCGAGCCGCCGAGGTCGCGCAGCCGGCCGCGGATCGACTGGGAGACGCCGAGCCGGCCGGCCCGCTCCGCCTCGCCGAGCCGCCCGGGGGCGAAGCCCGGGCCGTCGTCGCGGATCGAGACGGTGACGGCCTGCGGCTCGTCCTCCAGCAGGATCCAGGCGCGCGCGGCGGGCCCGGCGTGCCGGCGGACGTTGTCCACCGCGGCGCCGACCGCGGCGGCCAGCTCGCCGGCCGCCGGGGCCGCGAGCAGCACCGGGGTGCCGGGGGCGGAGAGCGTGACCCGCTCGTCCGTGTACGGGGCGAGCAGGGCGCGCAGGTCCTGCGGCCGCTCCGGCTCCTGCGCGCCGCGCGGGGCGGGCAGCGGGCCGCCGCTCATCAGCGCGCGCAGGGCGCGCTCCTGCTCGCCGGCCAGCCGGCCCAGCTCGGCGAGGTCCGCGCCGTCCGCGGACCCGGCGCCGGACGGGGCCTCGGAGCCCCGGCGCTGGACCAGGGCGAGCACCTGGAGCACGCCGTCGTGGATGTCCCGGGAGAGCCGCTCGCGCTCCCGGGTCGCCGCCTCGACCTGGAGTGCCCGGGTGAGCGTGGCCTCGCTGGCCCGGGCGAGCTCCATGACGTAGCCGATCGCGCAGCCGGACAGCATCAGCAGCACGATGTTGTGGATGTTGTCGCCGGTCGGGCCGCCGTGGCCGAGGATGTTGGCCACCCCGATCACCGAGCCGGCCGCCGCCGCCCAGCGCCAGCCGCCCCGTCCGGCGAAGCCGAGCACGGTGCCGGCCGCCCAGATGGTGGGCAGGGTCGGCGCGCCGTGGCTGATCCGGGACGGCTCGTCGATCACCCCGCTCATCACGATGCCGGTGACGACGAGGACCAGATCGGTGGCGAGCACGTACCAGGTGCAGCGGTGCGGGCCGGAGAAGGCCCGGGTGGAGGCGAGCGTCCACAGGGTCAGCGCGCCGAGGTAGATCCAGCCGGCGACCGGGTGCAGGAACTGCAGGTAGGAGTCGAAGTACCGGAGCAGCGCGTAGCAGAGCGCCAGCACCCGGAAGAAGGAGATGGCCCGCCAGAGCGGCAGTTCGACGGACATGCCGCCCGCCGCCACCGCCGCGCCGACCGTGCCCGGGCCGGGCCCGGTTCTGCCGCCGTCCGTCATGCCCGCCGTCCTCCCCCCGTGCGGCCGGCCCCGGCTCAGGCCGGCCCGGTCCCCTGCTGCGGTTCCTGCCCGGCCTTCTCGGCCTCGGCCGCCTTCTCCGCCTCCGCCTTCTCCTCGGCCTTCTCGGCCTTGGCGGCGGCCTGCTCGGCCTTCTGGACGGCCTTGCGCTCGGCGTCGGCCTTCTTCTTGTCCTCGGCGATCTGCCGCTTGGCGGCGGTCGCGTAGACGTCGACGTACTCCTGGCCGGACAGCCGCATGATCTCGTACATCACCTCGTCCGTCACCGAGCGGAGGATGAAGCGGTCGTTCTCCATGCCCTGGTAGCGGGAGAAGTCCAGCGGGCGGCCGATCCGGATGCCCGGGCGGATGCCGAAGTTCGGGACCACCTGGCCGGGCGGCTGCACCTTCTCGGTGTCGATCATCGCGACCGGGATGACCGGCGCGCCGGTCGCCAGCGCGACGCGGGCCAGGCCGCCGACCTTGCCCCGGTAGAGCTTGCCGTCGGGCGAGCGGGTGCCCTCCGGGTAGACGCCGAACAGCTCGCCGCGGTCCAGCACGGCGATCGCCGAACGGATCGCCGCCTCGCCGGCGCCGCGCACGCCCGAGCGGTCCACCGGGAGCTGGCCGACGCCCTTGAAGAAGGCGGCGGTCAGCCGGCCCTTGATGCCCGGCGTGGTGAAGTACTCGGCCTTCGCGATGAAGGTCACCCGGCGCTTGATCAGCGCGGGGAAGAAGAAGGAGTCCGAGAAGGACAGGTGGTTGCTCGCGATGATCGCGGCACCCTCGGTGGGGATGTTCTCCTCACCCTCGATCCACGGCCGGAAGAAGATCCGCAGCAGCGGCGCGACGATCATCTTCATCAGTCGGTAGAACAACCCGGGCCTCCTGTATTGCGGACCGGTCGATCCTAATGCCCCGCGGTGTCCGCCCGTGCCCCGCCCCGCCCCGACGGGGTGTCCGGGCTGCCGGGTGACGGGGTGTCGGGCCGGCTTCCCGGCGGGGGTGTACGGAGCGGGCGGGCCCGTGGGACGATGCGAATTCCGCAGCCGCCCGCACCGGTCCGCCCGCACGCCCCCGTCCGTCCAGCGCCACCTCCAGCGTCCTCGCCCGCGAAGGAGTCCGCCATGCCGCTGCTGCCCGGCGCCGAACCGTACCGCCACCGGGGCGGGCCGGTGGGCGTCCTGCTCTGTCACGGGTTCACCGGCTCGCCGCAGTCGCTGCGGCCGTGGGCGGAGGACCTCGCCGCCGCCGGGTACACCGTCTCGCTGCCGCTGCTGCCGGGCCACGGCACCCGCTGGCAGGACATGCAGGTGACCCGCTGGGAGGACTGGTACGCCGAGGTCGAGCGGGAGCTGCTGGCCCTGGCGGCGGAGTGCGAGCGGGTGTTCGTCGTCGGGCTGTCGATGGGCGGCGGCCTGGCGCTGCGGCTGGCGGCGGTGCACGGGACCGCGGTCGCCGGGCTGGTGCTGGTCAACCCGTCGGTGCGCTCGGACAACCCCGCGAGTGTCATTCTGCCGGTGCTGCGGCACCTCCTGCCGAGCCTGCCCGGGGTCGCCAACGACATCGCCCGGCCCTGCGCGGTCGAGCTGGGCTACGACCGGACGCCGTTGCATGCCGCCTGGTCGCTGGCCCGGCTGTGGAAGGAGGTCCAGGCGCGGCTGCCGGAGGTGACCCAGCCGGTGCTGCTCTTCCACAGCCCGCAGGACCACGTGGTCTCCGCGGCCAACTCCGAGCTGGTGCTGGCCCGGATATCCTCGACCGATGTGACGGAGCGGCTGTGCCAGCGCAGCTACCACGTCGCGACGCTGGACCACGACGCGGCGGAAATATTCGCGACCGCCCAGGACTTCATCCGACGGTTGGCCCCCGCGCAGGCGGCGGGCGCCACCTCGGTGAAATCCGACCACCACCAAGGCTGAAGGGCCGGAAGTGCACGAGAGCAGCACGGCGGGCGGCGAGGACGAGACGCCCCGCGAGGAGGGTGCGGCCACCGGCGGCGCGCGGCCGGGTGCCGGGCGGACGGACGGCGAGCAGACGGGCCGCGGACCGGCCGGTGAGACGGTGGCCGGTTCCGGCGACGCCCCGGCGGCGGGCGAGGAGACGGGCGGCGCGGGCACCGGCACGACGTCGGGCACCGGCACGACGCCCGGCGCGGGCGCGACGGCCGGCCAGTCCCGCCCCCGGCGCGCGCCCGAGCGCAGCCAGGCCGAGCAGGACGAGATCTTCGCCGCGCTGATCGCCCAGTTCGACGACCCGGTCGACCTCAACAACCCGAACTGGCCGGAGATCGAGAACCTCCGGGCGCGCGGCGAGCTCAAGGGCTTCAAGGAACCCGACGGCCTGCCCGGCGAACCCGGCGACCTCTCCGACCTGGCGCCCCAGCCGCGCCCCCGCTCCGGCCGGCCGGTCATGCCGGCCGCCGGCTCCGGCCCGCGCGACTTCGAGCTGGCCGAGGAGACCGACGAGGGCCACTTCGAGCCGCCGGAGCCGCCGCCGCTGCCGGAGGCCGACACCACCGCCAAGTTCGCCTGGCTGGCGGTGCTCGGCGGGCCCGCGCTGCTGCTCTTCGACGCGGTCGTCTGGCGCGAGGTCTCCGGCTGGCCCGCCTGGGTCGGGGTGGCCGCCTTCCTCGGCGGCTTCGCCACCCTGGTGGTCCGGATGAAGGACCGCGACGAGGACGAGCCCGAGGACCCGCACGGCGGCGCGGTCGTCTGACCGCCGCGGCCCGGGGAGCCCGGCCACTACCCGGCGGGCAACTGCAGGACGGCGAGCACCGGGAGGTGGTCGGTGGCGGCCCGCAGGTCGGCCCCGGTGACGCCGGGCAGGCCGTGCGGGACGCCGCAGGCGAGCACCTCGATGCCCGGCGTGGCGAAGACGGCGTCCAGCCGCTGGTAGGGGTTCTCCGGGACGGACGTCATCTCGCCGCCCCAGGGCGCCACCACGTGCCCGTCCTGCAGCCGTGCGGCCAGCGAGCGCCAGCCCGGGCCGTCCGGGTGCTCGTTGAAGTCCCCCGCGATCACGCCGAGTTCGGCGTACCGCAGCTGCCCGGTGAGCAGCTCGAACTGGCGCAGCCGCTCGTCCGCGTCCAGGCTGAGGTGACAGCTGGTGACGGTGAACCGCGCGGCGCCGGGCACCTCGACCAGCGCGGTGGCGAAGCCGCGCGCGTGCAGTCCGCGGGTCTTCGGCAGCAGCCGGTCGTGGACGGCCGCCACCCGGACGCCAGGCCGGCCGAGCAGCAGCGGCCCGGCGGCGGCCCGTCCGCCGCCGGCGAGCACCGCGGTGCCGGTCCGCCGGGCGAGCCAGGCCGCCTGCCCCCGGGGACGCCAGTAGCGCGGTGACTCCTGGACGCAGACCAGGTCGGGCGCGCAGGCCCGGATCACCCGGACCAGGGCGCGCCGGTCGTCGCGCAGCGAGCGGACGTTGTAGCTGAGCAGCCGCAGCCGGCCCGGCGCGGGCGGCGGCAGTTCGGCCGGAGCGGCAGGTGCGGCCGGTTCGGTGGTCATCGCGGTTCCTCCCCTGGGCGTCCTCGGTGACGACCGTACGGCAGGACGGGGCGTCGAGGCGTGAACACGGACACGGCGCGGCCCGCCCCTCCGGGCGGAGGGACGGGCCGTGGTGCGCGCGTCGGGGGCCTGCCGGTCAGACCGTACGGGCCAGGTCGGCCGCGCCGGCGATGCCGGCGGCCGAGCCGGTGGAGGCGAGCACAACCTCGGCGCGCGGGCGGTGCACCCCGCCGGTCAGGTAGTGCTCGAAGGCCTTGGCGACCGGGTCGAGCAGCAGCCGGCCGGAGTCGGAGACCCCGCCGCCGAGCACGAAGACGCCCGGGTCGAAGAGCGCCGCGAGGTCCGCCATCCCCCGGCCCAGCCAGTCGGCCAGCTCGGCGTAGCACTCCAGGGCGAGCGGGTCGCCCTCCTCGGCGGCCTGGGTGATGTGGATGCCGCGGATCGTCTCGGCGACGCCGTCGTTGAGTTCCAGCATCCGCCGGCCGCGCACCGGGTCGGCGGCGGCGCGCTCGCGGCCGTAGCGGCGCAGCGCCCGGCCGGAGCCGTACTGCTCCCAGCAGCCCTTGCCGCCGCAGCCGCAGGGCAGGCCGTCCGGGACCATGTTGAGGTGGCCGATCTCGCCGGCCACGCCGAACCGGCCGCGGTGCAGCCGGCCGTCCAGGACGAGGCCGCCGCCGATGCCGGTGCCGACGGTGATCAGCACCATGTCCTCGTGGCCGGCGCCGGCGCCGAACCGGTACTCGGCCCAGGCGGCGCAGTTGGCGTCGTTCTCGATGACCGCGGGCAGGCCGGTGAGCTCCTCGATCCGGCCGCGCAGGGGCTCGTCCTCCCAGTCGATGTTGGGGGCGAAGATCACCGTCGAGCGGCTGCGGTCGACGAAGCCGGGGGCGCCGATGCCGGCCGCGGTCACGTCGGGGTACTGCTCCTTGAGCTCGCGCACGGCCTGCGCGATCGCGTCGACCGCCCACTGCGGGTCGGCCGGGGTGGGCACCCTGGTCCGGGCGAGGATCTCTCCCGCCTCGTCGACCACGCCTGCCGCGATCTTGGTCCCGCCGACGTCGACGCCGATGGTCAGAGCCATGTGTCCCTCAGCTATTCACTCGTTCCCGCTGGACGGAACGCTACCGCCCAACCATGCCCCCGTACACACCGCCGCCTACATTAACCGAAGACATTCTCGGGCCAACCCGCCTGAGACCGTTCAAAAGTCGTACATTTTCACCGGTCGCATCACAGAGTGAAGCCAGGACGTGGCCCACCGGGCATCAGGGGTTCACTGCTTGTCGGACGGTCCCTCAGGCGTGTCGTCCAGGTCCACCCGCTCCGGGCGGGCCGGCTCGCCGGCGGTCCAGCGGCGCTCGTGGCCGGTGACGGCGGCCCGGTAGGCGGCCAGCAGTTCGGTGCCGGCGGCGGCCAGACCGGTGCCGGCGGCGGCGAGGTGCCCGTACACCTCGGGCTGCTTGTCCCGCAGGCGGTCGGCCAGCCCGGCCAGCGAGAGCAGGGTCTCGGCGCTCGCCTCCTGGGCCTTCTCCCCGACGACGGTGGCGAACCGGCGCACCTCGTCCACCAGCGGGCCCAGCTCCGGGCCGAACGGGTGCGGGCCGCCGTCCCGGTCGGCGGTGGGCTCGGTCCGGTCCGTGGTGGTCATCGCGCAGGCCTCCTCAGCAGCGGCGGCCGCACCCGCGGCCGCCCGCCCCGACGCTACCGGACCACGCCGGGCCCTCCGGACGCCGAACGGGCCCTAACTCCGGGGCCAGAGCGCGGGGTCGGGGGCGAAGCGGACGGCGAGGACGCCGTCGTGCAGGCCCGCGCCGGCGACCGTGCAGCGGCGCAACGCCGAGGGCAGGGCGAGCACCCGCCGGTGGGCGCCGAGGCCGACCACCAGTTCGTCGCCGCGCCGCACCAGGTCGAGGTCGGCGCGCTCGGCACCCGGCAGGGCGAGGTGCCAGACCAGCAGACCCTCCGAAGCCAGCCGGTCCTCGACGGTCCACGGCCCGGCCGGGTACGGCTCGGGGCCGGGACCGGCGCCGTAGAGACGGTCGGCGACGGCCTCCGGGGTGGTCTCGGCGGGCCCGGTGGTGAGCACCGGGACGCCGTCGCAGGCGGCGGCCAGCGCGGCCAGCTCGTCGCGGTGGCGGCGGGCCAGACCGGCCAGCCAGGGGTCGGGCGAGTCGGCGGCGGCGTCCGGCAGCACGCCGTGCACCACCACGGCGTCCGGGCGGTGGCCGTGCAGGGCCAGTCCGGTGCGGATCCGGCGCAGTTCGTCGAAGGGATGGGCGTCGGCCGCGGTGACCAGCCGGACGCTGGTGCCGGGCGCGGTGATGGCGGCGCGCGCCTCGGCGAGCGCGCCGGTCGCCTTGGCGCGCGTCTCGTACAGCCAGTCGGCGGGCATCGGCACCCCGGCGAGGCCGGCCAGCAGCGGGCGCAGCGCCCGGGCCGCCTGGCGCTGCTCGGGGACCAGCCGGGCCAGGTAGCGCTCCAGCTGCTCGGGCAGCGCGAGGGTGGCGATGAGGTCGGCGGGCGGCGGGGCGAGCACCACCAGGACGTCCGCGTCGGCCGCGGGCAGCGCGCGCAGCAGGGCGAGCCGGGCGGTGCCGGGGAGGGCGGTGAGCTCCTCGGCGTCGAGCGGGTCGGCGCCCAGCAGGTCGAGGGCGGGCTTCAGCCGGCCGCCGATCCCGTCGAGGGCGCGCCGGAAGGCGGCCTGCTCGTCGGTGCGGGCGACGGTCAGGCCGGGCGCGTACGCCGTCGGCCCGGCCTCCAGTCGGACGCCGAGGGCGGCGTCCAGGGTGCGGTGCGGGTCGTCGGCCGCCAGCAGCAGGGTGCGCCGGCCCCGCCGGGCGGCGTGCAGCGCGGTGGCGGCGGCCACCGCGGGCGCCGCGTGGTCGCCGCTGACCAGGATGGTGCGTGTCGCCGTCATGCCGTGCCGCCCCCGTTCGTCGGTGCCGTCGGTCCTGTCGAGTGCCCGGTTCAGAGCGCCTTGCCGGCGGCGGTGTCCTCGACGCGCTTCTTCAGACCGGCCAGGGCGCGGTCGATGATGACCTTCTCGGCCTTGCGCTTGATCATGCCGAGCATCGGGATCTTGACGTCGACCGCGAGCTGGTAGGTGACCTCGGTGCGGTCGGCGCCGAGCGGGGCCAGGGTGTAGGAGCCGTCGAGCGAGCGGAGCATCTGGCTGCGCACCAGGGTCCAGCCGCACTCGCGGTCGCCGTCCCAGGTGTAGGCGAGGACGTGCTCGTCACGGATCGCGCCGGCGTCGAGCACCAGCCGGACCTGGGAGGCGCGGCCGTTCTCCGCGGTCTCCAGGACCTCGATCTCCTTGACCTCTCCGGTCCAGGCCGGGTATGCGGCGAAGTCGGCGATCACGGCCATGACCGTCGCCGGGGTCGCGTCGATGGTGATGCTCGACCTGGTGTGCTCCGCCATGGAATGGCCCTCCGCGTCGTCCCTCGCTGCTGGTCCGGCCGAGCCTGCTCGGCCGGGTGCCGCCCGGAGCAGGCTATCGCGCCCCGCCCCCGGGCCCGTCCTTCGGTGCACCCCCGGAGCCGGGCCGGGCGCCGCGGCGTCGGACGGGTCCCGCGCGGGACCCGTCCGACGGCTACCGGCCGGTACCGGCGGGCTGCCGTAGGGTGCCATTCGAACGACCCGGTCCCGACCTGGTCGGACGGGTCAAGGTGTGACACTTCGAACACCGGAGCCGCCCCCCCTGGTCGAAGCTGCCTACCGGGCAGTAACGTCCTGCCGTCCCGCAGCGTCGCGAACGAGGAGCAGTCTTGCTCGACTTCAGCCTTCCGGCCCTCTACCAGGTACCGAGCGGCGGTAACCTCTCGGACATCGTGGTCCAGAACGCCGAGCGGCACCCCGACGTCGCGGTGCTCAGCCGCAAGGTGGACGGCCGGTGGCAGGAGTTGACCGCCGCCCAGTTCCTGGTCGAGGTGCAGGCCGCCGCGAAGGGGCTGATCACCGCGGGCATCGAGCCGGGCGACCGGGTGGGCATCATGTCCCGCACCCGGTACGAGTGGACGCTGCTGGACTTCGCGATCTGGACGGCCGGCGCGATCACCGTCCCGGTGTACGAGACCTCCTCGGCCGAGCAGGTCGAGTGGATCCTCGGCGACTCCGGGGTGGTCGCCCTGTTCACCGAGACCGCGACGCACAGCGCGGTGGTCGCCGAGGTCCGGGGCCGCCTGCCGGAGCTGAAGCACACCTGGCAGATCGAGGGCACCGCGCTCGCCGCGCTGGCCGAGTCGGGCCGCGAGGTCACCGACGCCACCGTCACCGAGCGCCGCTCGACGGCCGGCCCCGACTCGATCGCCACCATCGTCTACACCTCGGGCACCACCGGCCGCCCGAAGGGCTGTCAGCTGACGCACGGCAACTTCCTGGCCGAGTGCGGCAACGTGGTGGAGCGCCTGGCTCCGCTGTTCCGCACCGGCGAGAGCTCCGTGCTGCTCTTCCTGCCGCTGGCCCACGTGTTCGCCCGGATCGTCGAGATCGCCCCGGCGATGGCCCCGATCAAGCTCGGCCACGTCTCCGACGTCCGGGACGTCACCACCGAGCTGGCCGCCTTCAAGCCGACCCTGATCCTGGGCGTGCCCCGGGTCTTCGAGAAGGTCTACAACACGGCGCGGGCCAAGGCCCAGGCCGACGGCAAGGGCAGGATCTTCGACAAGGCCGCCGACACCGCGATCGCCTACAGCCGGGCGCTGGACGCGGGCGGCGCCGGGCTGCTGCTCAAGCTCAAGCACGCCGTCTTCGACAAGCTGGTCTACAGCAAGCTGCGGGCGGCCCTCGGCGGCCGGGCCACCCACGCGATCTCCGGCGGCGCCCCGCTCGGCGAGCGGCTCGGCCACTTCTACCGGGGCATCGGCTTCACCGTGCTGGAGGGCTACGGCCTGACCGAGACCTGCGCGGCCACCGCCTTCAACCCGTGGGACAAGCAGAAGATCGGCACGGTCGGCCAGCCGGCGCCCGGCGCCTCGGTGCGGATCGCGGAGGACGGCGAGGTCTTCTTCAAGGGCCCGCACGTCTTCACCGGCTACTGGAACAACCCGCAGGCCACCGCGGACACCCTCAAGGACGGCTGGATCGCCACCGGCGACCTCGGCTCGCTGGACGACGAGGGCTACCTGACCATCACCGGCCGCAAGAAGGAGATCATCGTCACCGCGGGCGGCAAGAACGTCGCCCCGGCGGTGATCGAGGACCGGATCCGGGCGCACGCCCTGGTCGGCGAGGTCATGGTGGTCGGCGACCGCAAGCCCTTCGTCGCCTGCCTGATCACGGTCGACGAGGACTTCTTCCCCAAGTGGAAGGAGCTGAACGGCAAGCCGGCCGGCGCCACGGTGGCCGACCTGCGCGAGGACCCGGACCTGCTGGCCGCCCTGCAGACGGCGGTGGACGACGGCAACGCGGCCGTCTCGCACGCCGAGGCGGTGAAGAAGTTCCGCCTGCTCGACACCGTCTTCTCCGAGGAGAGCGGCCATCTGACGCCCTCCCTCAAGCTCAAGCGCAACGTCGTGCTGAAGGACTTCGCGGCCGACGTCGAGGCGATCTACCGGAAGTAGCCGCTCCCCCGCACGCGCCGGTGCGGCCCGCCCCACCGTTCGGAGGCGGGCCGCACCGGCGCGTGCGCTCAGCCCGCCAGCAGTGAGGTCAGCCGCCCGGCCAGCAGGTCCCAGCGCCAGGAGCGGTCCACCCAGCGCCGCCCGGCCTCGCCCATCCGCCGGCGCAGCTCCTCGTCCTTCAGCAGCCGGACGATCCGCTCGGCCGCCGCCGCGGGCGTGCCGCCCGGCACCACGTAGCCGGTCTCGCCCTCCAGCACCGCGTCCGGTGCGCCGCCGGAGTCCCCGGCCACCACCGGCAGGCCGGTCGCCGAGGCCTCCAGGTAGACGATGCCGAGCCCCTCGACGTCCAGCCCGCCGCGCCGGGTGCGGCAGGGCATCGCGAAGACGTCCCCGGCGCCGTAGTGCGCGGGCAGCTCCTCCCACGGGACCGAGCCGGTGAACCGGACGGCGGAGCGCACGCCGCGGGCGTCCACCAGCTTCTCCAGGTCCGCCCGGTAGGGGCCGCCGCCGACGATCAGCAGCACGGCGTCCGGCACGTCGGCGAGGATCTGCGGCATCGCCTCGATGAGGGTGTCCTGGCCCTTGCGCGGCACCAGCCGGGAGACGCAGACCACCACCGGCCGGTCGGCCAGCCCGAGCCGCTCGCGCACCGCGGCGCCGCCGGAGTCCGGGTGGAAGGTCCGCTCGTCCACGCCGGGCGGCAGCTGCACCATCCGGGCGGCGGCCTCCGGGCCGACGGCGGCGGCGATCCGGGAGCGGGTGTACTCGCCGAGGTAGGTCAGCACGTCGGTGCCGGTGCCGATCCGGCGCAGCAGCTGCCGGGCCGCCGGAAGCTGGGCCCAGGCGGCCTCGTGGCCGTGGGTCATGCCGAGCAGCCGCCCGGCGCCGGCCCGGCGCAGCGCGGGGGCCATCAGCCCGAGCGGCGCGGCGGCGCCGAACCAGACCGAGTCGCAGCGCTCGGCGCGCAGGATCTCGGCGGCACGCCGGGTGACCCGCGGTGTGGGAACCATCACCTTCGTCCGGTCGCGGATCACCGGGAACGGCTGTTCGGCGTCGAAACGCGCCACCTCGGTGCCGTCGCGCCAGGTGGAGGCGTACACCACGACGCTTCCTGCGGGCTGACGGACGGCCATGTTGTGGACGAAGGCCTGGATGCCGCCGGGCCTCGGCGGGAAGTCGTTGGTCACGATCAAGGTCTTGTGCATCAGGCCACGGCTCGCTCGGTCGGGGGGTGCTCGGTGTACCGCTCAGTGATCCGTACGATAGGTCAACACCATGACCCGCCGGGAACGGATCCGCGCACGGCAACCGTTCCTCCCCCGGGTCTGTCCTAGTACCCGGGTGGTCGGCGCGGCCGGTCCGGCCCGTGACGGCGGCCCGGCGCCGACCTGCCCGGACCCCCGGGCATCCGTCGCGCGGCGCCGCCGGCGGCACGTCCGAGACGAACGAGGGAGCGCAGTGGAGTTGGCCCCGGCCACCGAGTCCGGTACATCCAGCGGCGCCGAGGGCTCCGGCACGGCGCTCGCCGTCCGCCGCGAGCCGGTGCAGAGCTCCACGCGCCCCTCCGGCCGTTCGGGCGCGCTGCTGGCGCTCGGCGCGACCTGGGTGGCCACCCGGACGCTCCTGCTGCTGCTGGTGACCGGCGTGCTGCGGATGCCCGGCGGGGACATCACCGCCGACGTCTGGCTGATCTACCACGGCTGGTACGGCGTCCTGCAGACCGGCACCTTCCCGCTCGACGACGTCACCTGGCAGTACCCGCCCGGCGCCGCCCTGGTGATCCTGCTGCCGGGCCTGCTGCCCTGGTCGTACCTGGTGTCGTTCTGGGTGATCTGCGGGATCGCCGACGCGGCCGCGATGGCCCTGCTGGTGCGCACCGGGCTGCGCAAGGGCCGGGCGCTGACCGGTGCCTGGGTCTGGGTGGCCGGCGTCCCGCTGCTCGGTCCGATGATCTACAACCGCTACGACGTGATCGTCACCGCGATCGCGGTGGCCGGTCTGCTGGCGCTGATCCGCCGCCCGGCGATCGGCGGCCTGCTGCTGGGTCTCGGCGGCATCGTCAAGATCTGGCCGCTGCTCGGCCTCATCGGCACCCCGTCCGGGCGGCGCACCCGCCGCTCCTGGACGGCCGCGGCCGCCGCGACCGCCGCGATCGGCTTCCTGCTGGCGGCCGGGATGAACGGCGCGTTCGAGTTCCTGACGTTCCAGAAGGACCGCGGCATCGAGGTGGAGTCGGTCGGCGCGCTGCCGATCCACTTCGCCCGGATCGCCGGCGTCTGGGACGGCAAGGTGATGATGAACTACGGCTCGGTGGAGATGCTCGGGCCGTGGGTCGAGGTGGTCAGCAAGGTGATGCTGGCCGGCACCGTGCTCGGCTTCGGCTGGCTGCTGCTGTGGCGCTTCACCGCCCGGCGGCGCAACGCGGCCACCATGTACGACGCGGCGCTCGCCGCGCTGCTGATCTTCACCGTGACCAGCCGGGTGATCAGCCCGCAGTACCTGGTCTGGCTGGTCGGCGCGGCGGCGGTCTGCCTGACCGTGCGCGGCACCAGCCAGCGGCCGGTGGCGCTGCTGATCCTGGCGGCGACCCCGCTGACCCTGGTGGAGTTCCCGCTGGTTTTCGGCGACGTGGTCGCCAGCCGGCCGGGCGCGATCGCCGTGCTGACCGTGCGCAACCTGCTGCTGCTGGCCGCCACCGGGCTGTCCTGCGTGCGGCTGTGGCGCTCCACCCGGCGCACCGAGCCGCTCCCGGAGACCGTGGTGATGACCCGCCCGGAGCCGGTGCCGGCGGCCGCGTTCTCGGTCCGCCCGGGCATCGCGTACGAGCAGGACCTGCTGGACGGCATCGAGCGGCCGGCCGCCGCGCCTCGCGAGCGGCGCCAGGGAGCGCGGCCCTAGTCAGGCCGCCAGCGCCCGGAGCTCGGCCTGCCAGAGGCCGGTGAACTCGGCCAGGCCGAGGCCGAGCCGGTCCCGGAGCAGCCCGTCCAGCCAGGCCCGCCGGTCCGCGCCCGGGCCCGCCGCGCCGACCGCCCGGTAGAGCTCCACCAGCCGCCGCGGCCCGTACCGGCGGGCGATCAGGTCGCAGGCCAGCCAGGCCTGCTCGTAGACCTGCGCGAGGCCTTCGCCGCCGGCCGTGAAGGCGGCGTCCTCGGGCAGCGTGGCGGGCAGCCGCCCGGCGGCGACGTCCCGGGCCAGCTCCGGGGCGAGCTGCCGGGCCGGGCGGCCCGCGTCGTGGTAGCCGGTCCAGTCGGCGACGCCCTCGGAGAGCCAAAGCGGCGTCCAGGCGCTGGTGTCGGCCCGGGTCGCCACGTGCACCGCCTCGTGGGTGACCACCACCTGGCAGCCGAAGTCGCTCAGGCCCGGGTAGGTGTCCGGATTGACCAGGACCCGGTCGGCCGGGGCGTTCAGCGGCGCGCCGGGCGCGGCCACGGTGACCGCGGCCATGCCGGACCAGCCGGACCGCTCCTCCGCCAGCAGCCGGGTGAACTGCTCACCGGTGGCGGGCAGTTCCAGCAGCAGCCGGCCGGCCCAGGCGGTGCCCCAGAGGGCCTCCACGGCGGTCACCGCCCGGTCGCCGACGGCGGCGAGCCCGGCGAGGGCGGCAGGGGCGGACGCGCCCGAGGCGTCCGCCCCGAGCACGCCGAGCACCAGACAGCGGGCGCCGGCCGCGGCCCGCACGGCGCCGAGGTCCCACAGCGGCGGCGGCCCGCCCGCGCCCTCCTCGCGTTCGACCCGCCAGCCGGCGGCGGACCGGGCCAGGACCAGCCGGCGCGGGTGGACCACCGGCAGGCGGTCGTACCCGGTCACCTCGACGGTCAGCTCGGCGGTGGCGGCGCACCGGCCGGCCGGGTCCACCGGGCCGAGCAGCAGGTTCCGGTACCCGGCCCGCAGCGGCAGCTCCGGCGGTCCCGCGGTCAGCGCCCGGGCCCGCCCGTCGAGCAGCGCCAGGACGTCGGCGTGCTCGTCCGAGGCCGCGGCGGCGGGCCGCGCCGGACCGGCCCCGGGCAGCGAGAGCTGGGCCAGCCCGCCGGCCGCGAGCAGCAGGGCGGTGCGCCGCGACGGCAGGCGGCCGACGGCGGGATCCGGGCGGCTCAGAGCCGGATCACCCCCGCGACCGGCATCGTGCCGACGCTCTCGTAGCGGACCTTGGCACCCGGGTAGGGGGCATGCACGACCACCCCGCCGCCGGCGTACATCCCGACGTGGTGCATGTCCCGGTAGAAGATCACCAGGTCTCCCGGCCGCGCTTCGGAGAGGCTGACCCGCTGCCCGGCGTACGCCTGGGCCTGCGAGGTGCGCGGCAGGGTCACTCCGGCCTGCCGCCAGCTCCAGTACATCAGACCGGAGCAGTCGAACGCCTTGGGCCCGGCGGATCCGTAGACGTAGGGCGAACCGATCATCCGCACCGCGGCGGCCAGCGCGGCGGCGCCGCGTTCGGAGGCGGGCGGGGTGCTGCCGAGGTCCAGCCGGTCGGTGCCGCGGGTGACGCGCTGCTCGGCGTCCCGGGCGTCCTGCGCGGCGAGCCGGGCGCGCTCGGCGGTGCCGAGGCTGTTGAGCAGCCGCTGCGCCGTGGCGAGCCGCTGCTGGATCTGCTGCTTGCTCTCGGCCAGCGCCTTGCGGGTCTGCTCCAGCTCGGCGAGCTTGGCGGTGGCCTCGGCCCGGCGCTGGTCGAGCACCCGCTGACGGCCCACCACCTCGTGCAGGGTCTCGTTCTGTCGCTCGGCGGCCTGGTCGAGGGTGCGGGCCCGGGAGAGGTAGCCCTCCGGATCGGTGGAGAGCATCAGCTGGACGGTACGGGTCATCCCGCCGCCGCGGTACTCGGCGCCGGCCACGGTGGCGAGGTCGCCGCGCAGCCGGTTGAGCTCGTCCTGGGCGACGGCGATCTGCTGCTGCAGCGTCCCGGTCTCGTACTGGAGCTTCTGCTGGGCCTCCTGGGCGGCGTTGAAGCGCTCCGAGGCCTGCTCGGCCTCGTCGTAGAGCTGCTCCACCTGGGCCTTGACGTCCTTGCGGTCGGCCGGGCCGTCCGGCGAGCCGGGCGCGGCCTGGGCGCAGCCGCCCGTCGCCACGCCGAGCGCGGTGGTGGCCGCCGCGGTGAACACCAGCGCCCGGGCGAGCGCGTGCGCACCTGACAGCGGGGAACGGCGGTGCACGGCCATGCGACGTCGGCTCCGATCCTGGGCCCGGCCCGCCGCCGCGCCGGGACGGGCGGCGGTCGAAGCGGGCGTCCGGTGGCAGACGTTAGCGAGTCCGGGCAACCGATTCCAAACCCCTCCGAACCCGAATATTCGGACACTAATCGGACGTCAGATCGGTTCGCGGACCGAGCGCCCCGTCGGGCCGGGGAAAGCCGCGGGCCCGGTCCCCCGCGCGGGGGACCGGGCCCGAGGAGCCTGCCGACCGTGGGTCAGAGGCGCACGATGGTGTTGACCGGCATGTTGGAGGCCGACTCGTAGCGGACCGACGCGCCCGGCTTCGGGGCGTGGATGACCTGGCCGCCGCCCACGTAGATGCCCACGTGGTGGCGGTCGCCGTAGAAGATCACCAGGTCGCCGGGCTGGGCCTTGGAGATGTCCGACCCGATCTGGGTACCGGCGGTCGCCTGCGCCTGCGAGGTGCGCGGCAGCGACACGCCCGCCTGGGCGTACGCCCAGCCGGTGAGGCCCGAGCAGTCGAAGGAGTTGGGGCCGGTGGCGCCGTAGACGTACGGCGAGCCGAGCTTGCTCTCGGCGGCGGCGATCGCGGCGGCGGCACGCGAGCCGTTGGCGGCGGGCGCGGCCGGCTTGGCGGCCTCGGCGGCCGGGGCCGACGCGGTCGAGGAGCTCGACGAGCCGGAGGAGCTCGATGAACCCGAGGACGGCGCGCTCAGGTTGCTGCGGTTGTTGTCCCGGGAGGCGCGCTCGGCGTCGGCCTTCTCCTTGGCGGCCTTGGCGGCCTCGGCCTTGGCGGCGTCCGCCTTCGCCTTCGCCTCGGCGGCGGCCTTCTCCTCGGCCGCGCGGATGGCCTGACGCTCCTGCTCGGTGAGCGTGTTGAGCAGGTCCTGGGCCTTCTGCAGCTTGCCCTGGACCTCCTCCTTGGAGGACTTCAGCTGCTGGGTGGTGGCCTCCAGCTCGCCGAGCTTGGCCTGGGTCTCGGTGCGGTCCTGGTCGAGCCTGCGCTGCTGCTCCTGGAGCTCCTTCAGCGCGCCGGACTGGGTGGAGCCGGCCTGGTTCAGGGCGTCGGCCTGGCTGAGGAAGTTGTCCGGGCTGGCGGAGAGCATCAGCTGGACGGTCTGCGAGATGCCGCCCGTGCGGTACTGCTCGCCGGCGATCTCGGAGAGACCACCCTGCGCCTCGATCACCGAGGCCTGCTGACGGGCCACCTTGTCCTGCAGCTCGGCGACCTGCTTCTGCAGCTCCTGCTGCTTGGCCTGGGCGCCGTTGTACTTCTCGGTGGCGACCTCGGCCTGCTCGTTGAGCTGGTCGACCTGCTCCTTGACCTGGTCCTTGGTCGGCGCCGGGTCGGCGTGGGCGCCGGACTGCGCGGAGAGGGCGACGGCAGCGGCGGCGACCCCGGTCAGGATCGAGACACGGGCGCGGCCGGCGGGCTTGGGACGACGATGGGACGCCACGAAGGCGGACTCCTTCTTCCTCATCCGCCTACCGGGTGAGCTGACGGGTTCGGGCGGAAGCGTGCCCTACGACGCCTCACCCGCCGCTCGCGCGGCCGGCCTGGCGCCGATTCACCCCGGAGGAACGTGGTTCCCCGGCTCCGCTCCACAGCGGGCCCCCCGACTGCTGGGTCCTCACTCGAACGGGCGACCCGAAGGCCCCGTCCCACTGCTTCGCGAACTCGGCGGCGAACCCCGCCGCCACCCAGGCTGGGTGATCGACTGTGCGTGGTTCGAGTCACGACCCTAGTAACAGATCCGTGATCCGTTCAAATCCTTGTCAGAAAAAAGCCGGAAGAATGCCCAAGTTCTTTTGTGAATATGACCGACCGTGACCAACCATCCACGTCCGGCTGATCATTTTCCGTCAGACGGTCGAACGGGTGGGCGAAACGCCAACGCCACCCCCGTGCGGAGGTGGCGCTGATCACAGGGGCCCTCGGCGGGCGCCCCGGGCGTGTCGTGCCGGTCCGTCAGACCCGGCGGATCGTGTTGATCTTCATGGCGTCGGCCTTCATCACCTTCACCACGTCACCGGTGTGCGGCGCGTGCACCACCATGCCGTTGCCGATGTACATGCCGACGTGGCTGCGGTCGTCGCGGTAGATGATCAGGTCGCCCGGCTGGGCCTCGGCCAGCGACGGCACCCGGGAGCCGTAGTTGCCCTGCGCCTGCGAGGTGCGCGGCAGCGAGACGCCGGCCTTCCCGTACGCCCAGACCATCAGGCCGGAGCAGTCGAAGGTGCTCGGGCCGGTGGCACCCCAGACGTACGGCGAGCCCTGCTTGCCCATCGCGTTGGAGACCGCGGCGCCGGCCATGCCGCTGGCCTGCGGCAGGCTGCCCAGGTCGGTGCGCTCGTTGCCGCGCGAGGCGCGGTCGGCCTGCTGCTGCGCCGTCTTCAGCGCGGCGCGGTCGGCGGCGCTCAGCGAGTTCAGCAGGTCCTGGGCTTCCTTGAGCTTCTTGTTGACCTCGGCCTTGGACTGGTTCAGGTCCTTGGTGGTGGTGTCCAGCGAGGCCAGGACGGCGGCGGCCTCGGTCTTCTGCTGGTCGAGCCGGCGCTGCTGGTCCTGCAGGCCCTTGAGCGCCTCGGCCTGGCTGGAGCTGGCCTGCTGCACGCTGGAGGCCTTGTCCAGGTAGCCGGACGGGTCCGAGGAGAGCATCAGCTGGACGGACGGGTCGATGCCGCCGGTGCGGTACTGCTCGCCCGCCACCTCGGACAGCCCGGCCTGAAGCTGGGTCATCTGCTCCTGGCCGCGGGCCACCTGGTCCTGCAGCTGGTCGGCCTGCTTGCGCAGCTGGTCGGCGCGCTCCTTGGCGCCGTTGTACCGCTCGGTGGCCTGCTCGGCCTCCTCCTGCAGCTGGTCGATCTGCGCCTTGACGTCGTCCTTCTTGGGCGACGGGCTGGGCGCGGCGTGGGCGGCGACCTGGGCGGAGAGAGCGACCGCGGTCGCAGCGGCAGCGGTGAGCACGGAGACCCGCGCGCGGCTCGGCTGCTTGGGACGGCGGTGGGAGGCCAAGGGACCGGCTCCTTCTTCCAATGGCCTCACCCGAACGGGTGAGAATCCGGAAAATAGGTTTGACGCCAGACCCTAGTGAAGATCCACGATTCGCGCCACTCCCCCGATCGCGTGAACCCGCGCCGCCGATCTGACTTCACAGAACTCGCACAACATTGCCATCAGGGCGCTGACCAGCCGTCATGCCGGCCTGCTCGCGCCCGGGGGCGGTTACGGCCGGGCCAGCCGGTTCAGCAGCAGGACCGATGCGACGGGGCGCGCGCCGGCCTTCCGCACGCCCTCCGCGACCTCCCGGTCGGTGGAGACCACCACCACCGGGCGCCCCTGCGGCTCCGCCCGGACCAGTCGGCGGATCAGCTCGTCCGCCGTCTCCCCGGTCCGGCTGAACCGCACCCGCACCCCGCGCGGCGGCGCCATGATCACCGGCACGTCCAGGTCCTGGCCGTCGAACACACAGGTGACCTCCGCCTGGGTGCGCTGCGCCAGCATCGCCAGCCCGCCCAGCAGCCGGATCCGCTGCTGCTCCAGCGGCAGCGTCGGATAGCCCGTCTTGGTCACGTTGTAGCCGTCCACCACCAGATGGACCTGCGGGATCGCCAGCAGCTGGTCCAGCAGCGCCGGATCGTCCTCGGCCAGGCCGCGCCGCGCCACGTCGTGCGGCGAGGCCGAGCCCGGCTCCACCGCCTCCACCAGGTCCGCCGGGCGGATCTGGGACACCGGCAGCGCCAGCTCCCGCTGGAGCCCCTGCGCCGACTGCAGCACGGTGTCCAGCAGCAGCCGCAGCCGCATGTCCTCGACGCCGCGCCCCTCACGGGCCGACCGGCGCCCCTGCTCGGCGGCGTTCTCCAGCTCCGTGACCCGGTGCCGCAGCCGGCGCGCCTCGCTCTCCGCCGTGTTCCGCTCGGCCGCCGCCTGCGCCCTGACCGCCTCCAGCTCGGCGGCCACCTTACGGGTCTCCGCCTGCGCCCTCCGGGTGTCGCTCTCCAGCGACCGCAGCCTGCGGCGCAGCGAATCCGCCTCCCGGCGGACGTCCTCCGACTCGGCCCGCTGGCGGTCCAGGTCGGCGCGCGCCGCCGAGCGCACCTCGGCCAGCTCGGCCTGCAGCTTCTCCACCAGCCGGGCCGCCTCGGCCGCCGCGCCCTCGGCACCCGCCCGCTCGGCCTCCTCGCCGGCCTCGGCGACCAGCCGGCTCCACCCCGCGGAGCGCACCAGGTAGGCGGCCGCCGCGACGTCCATCGGGTCCGCGGCGCCCGGCACGGTGCCCGACTCCAGGGCCCTGACCAGGTCCGGCTGGCCCAGTCGCAGCCGCTCCGCTATCCGCGACCGGAAGGCCGGCTCCGCCTCCAGCGCCGCCGCCAGCGCGGTCGCCGCGTACTTGGCCCGGCGCGCGGGGGTGAACTTGGCGTACTGGCGCAGCGACTGGGGCAGTTCCGCGAGCGGCAGCCCGCCGAGCGCGTCGGAGGCCAGGCCCACCACACGCCGGCGCACGCCCTCGGGCAGCGGCCGGTCCAGGGTCTCGGCGCCGCCCGTCGCGCTGCCCGCGACGTCCCGGGCCGACCCGTCGACGGCTGCCGCCGGCTCGTCACCGCCGCCCGACTCCTCGCCGGCGGCCGCCTCGGCCGGGGCGTCGGTGCCGGAGGGGGCGGCCCCCGCCGCGTCCGGCGTCCGCGCGTCCACAGCGGGCTGCCGCCCCTGCGGCCCGCCGGGCTCCTTCGCTGCGTCCACCACGTCCTCGGCTCCGATCCTGGTCCAGCGGGGTACGGCCCCCGGCCGCCGCCCCCGTCACACTCGTGCGTTCTCTCTGTATTGTCCTGTGCGGCGGTCGGCCATGCCCCGCACCGCCCGCCGCACGGATCAGGCGGTCAGGCCTGCTCGGCGCCGTCGGCCGCGCCCGGGCGGGCGACCAGTTCGACCTGGTCCACCGCGTTGCACCAGCGGCAGCGCACCGACTCGACGGTCTCGCTGAGCACCTGGGTCTCCTCGACCTTCGACTCGCCGGCCAGGTCGAAGTGGAGGAACTCGGTCACCCGGGCGGTCCGGGTCACGTCGAAGCGGGTCAGGTTGCCGCAGAGCGTGCAGCGCCAGCGCGTCTCGGCGGTCAGGGCGGGGACGGTCATCGGGGGTCCTCTCGGGTGGTCCCTGGGTGGGCTCAGGCGCTCCCCCCGGAGCCCCGGCGTCGGCGGCGGGAGGCGGGATTGCCCGCCCCAAGCCTATTGCCTGGGGCAACCTTCACGGCCACCGGCCGACCGGCCCGCACCGGGTAGCCCACCTGCCGTAACCGCACGGTGGGCGCCGCGTGCCGGAGGGATGCTGGGGCCCATGGCCCTCCCGGTCCTCCCCGACCTCACCGGCGCGCGCCTCGGCCGTCCGGCCGCCGCCGCACCGGCCGTCTGCTACGCGCTGATCGCGCTCAACACCGCGGTCTTCCTGCTCGGACCGGCCGCCGGGCTCAACCCGCTCTACGGCCACGGCCGGGCCCGGGTCTGCGCGGAGCAGCGCTACGAGCAGCGCTGGGGGGCCGTCCCCGCCGAACTGCTGACCGGTCGCCCGCTGACCGCCGGCCAGCTCGCCGAGGCCCCCGACCCGGTGCCCGGCTGCCCGGCCGCGCCCACCCCGGGCAAGCACCCGGCGCTCTCCGTGCTCAGCGCGCTCTTCCTGCACGGCGGCTGGCTCCACCTGCTGGGCAACCTGCTCTTCCTGCACGTCTTCGGCCCCACCGTGGAGCGGCGGCTGGGGCGCCCCCGGTTCCTCCTCTTCTATCTGGCGTCCGGGGCGCTGACCACCTACGGCTTCGCACTGGCCGAGGCGCACTCGCCGGACGCGACCCGGGTGCTGATCGGCGCCTCCGGGGCGATCTCCGCCGTGCTCGGCGCCTACCTGCGCTTCCACCCGCGGGCCCGGGTCACCACGCTCGTCCCGCTGCTGCTCTTCCTGCCGCTGCGCTTCCCGGCCTGGCTGGTGCTCGGGCTCTGGTTCGCCCTGCAGTGGTGGTCGGTGCACGCCGCCGGGCCCGGCGTGGCGTACCTGGTGCACGTGATCGGCTTCGCGGCCGGGTTCCTCTACGCCTGCACCCTGACCGGGCGCCGGCCCCGGACCGCCCGATACGCTGGCGGCACCTCACAAAGGAGTACGCCACCGTGATCACCGCCATCGTCCTGATCAAGACCAGCGTCGACCGCATCCCGGAGATCGCCGAGGCGATCGCCGCCATCGAGGGCGTCAGCGAGGTCTACTCGGTGACCGGCGGCTACGACCTGGTCGCGATGGTGCGGGTGGGCCGGCACGACGACCTCGCCGAGGTGATTCCCGGCCGGCTCAACAAGGTCCCGGGTGTCGCCCACACCGAGACCCAGATCGCCTTCCGCACCTACTCCCAGCACGACCTGGAAGCGGCCTTCTCGATCGGTCTGGACGAGTAGCGCCGTCGGCGGGGCCTCAGCCCTCCCGGCGGGTGTCCGCGACGCAGCGGCCGCCCTCGTTGCGGTAGGTCCAGGCCGCGCCGTCCGTGACCAGCTCGCGGACGGCGGTCAGGAACCGGTCCACGTGCTCGTCCGGGGTACCCGCACCGAAGCTCACCCGGATGGCGTTCAGGCTGCGCTCGCCGGGCAGCGAGGGCTCCGGCGCGCCGCACTCCGAGGGCGCGGCCTCCTCGTCGCCGAGCAGCGTGCGGACCAGCGGGTGGGCGCAGAACAGGCCGTCGCGCACCCCGATGCCGTACTCGGCGGACAGCGCGGCCGAGAAGTGCGAGCTGTTCCAGCCCCGGACGACGAAGGAGAGCACGCCCACCCGGTCCGAGTCCGCGCCGAACAGGTTCAGCACCCGGACCTCGGGGATCTCGGCCAGCCCGGCCTTCAGCCGCGCGACCAGCGCCCGCTCACGGGCCTCCAGCGCGTCGAAGCCGGCCTCGGTGAGCGCCCGGCAGGCCGAGGCGATGGCGTAGGCGCCGATGACGTTGGGCGAGCCGGCCTCGTGCCGGGCCGGGCCGGTGTGCCACTGCACGGCCACCGAGCCGTCGGCCTCCCGGGCCACCGTGCGGGTGGCGCCGCCGCCGGCCAGGTACGGGTCGGCCGCGTCCAGCCAGTCGGCCCGGCCGGCCAGCACCCCGGCGCCGAACGGCGCGTACAGCTTGTGGCCGGAGAAGGCGATCCAGTCGACGTCCAGCTCGCGCACCGAGACCCGGTGGTGCGGGGCCAGCTGCGCGGCGTCCAGCACCACCCGGGCACCGTGCCGGTGGGCGGTGCGGGTCAGCTCGGCGACCGGCCAGAGCTCGCCGGTGACGTTGGAGGCGCCGGTGACGCAGAGCAGCTTCGGGCCCTCGGGCGAGGCGGCCAGCGCGGCGTCGAAGGCCTCGACCGCCTCGGCGTGCGAGCGGGGGGCGCGCAGGTAGGTGACGGCCAGACCGGCGTGCGCCCAGGGCAGCAGCGAGGCGTGGTGCTCGGTCTCGAAGGCGAACACCTGGGTCCCCGCCGGGACGGCGCCGGCCAGCAGGTTGAGCGAGTCGGTGGTGGCGCGGGTGAAGACCACCTGGTCGCCCTCGCGCAGGTCGAGGAACTCGGTGACGGTGCGGCGGCTCTGCTCGAACAGGTCGGTGGAGAGCTGCGACAGGTAGCCGGCGCCGCGGTGCACGCTGCCGTAGTACGGGGCGTAGGCGGCGACGTCGTCCCAGACCCGCTGGAGCGCCGGGGAGCTGGCCGCGTAGTCGAGCGCCGCGTAGCCGACCTTGTCACCGTTGGCCAGCGGGACCTGGACGTCGTGGCCGAGGACGGCGAGGGGGGCGCGGAGAGAGGTGCCGACGGACATGAGGATGCACTCCTGTACGGGTCAGGGACCCCGGGAGTGTTGTCGGTCCGGCGTCCGCGCTTGCCACGCGGACGATGCGCCACGCGACCCGGTCCTCACCCAGGGCACCCCGCCACGGACGGAGGGTTGCCGGACAGCCAGCTGGGGCTTGACGCTGTCGCTCATGACCTGGCGAAGACTCTAGGTCGCGTCCGTCCCGCGGTCAAACAGGAGTCCGCATCCCGGACAGCCGGAAGGGCCCGGGGGATGCTGCTCCCCCGGGCCCCGATTCCCGCGTCACGGCCGGGCGGTGGCCTCCGACCAGTGCTTCAGCAGATCGCCCGCCGCGCCGGAGTCGATGGCCGCCGCGGTGCGCCGCATGGCCGTGCCGAGCTGCTCGGCGAGCGGCGCGTCGGTCAGCTCCAGCGCCACCAGCGCGGCCGCCGAGTTCAGCAGCACCGCGTCGCGCACCGGCCCGTGCTCCCCGGCCAGCAGCCGGCGCGCGACCTCCGCGTTGTACGACGGGTCCCCGCCGCGCAACGCCTCGATGCCGACCGGCTCGATGCCGACCTCGCGCGGGTCGAAGGTGGTCTCGGTGACGGCGCCGTCCCGGACGATCCAGACCCGCGAGGTGGTGGTGATGGTGAGTTCGTCCAGCCCGTCGTCGCCCCGGAAGACCAGCGCGGCGGCGCCGCGCTGCGCCAGCACCCCGGCGATCAGCCCGGCGAGGCGGGTGTCGAAGCAGCCGATGGCGTGCGAGGTCACCCGGGCCGGGTTGGTGAGCGGGCCGAGGATGTTGAAGGCGGTCGGCACCCCGAGCTCGCTGCGGGCCGGACCGGCGTACCGCATCGACGGGTGGAAGGTGGCCGCGAAGCAGAAGGTGAGCCCGACCTCCTCGGCGATCTCGGCGACCCGGCGCGGGCGCAGGTTCAGGCTGATGCCCAGCTTCTCCAGCACGTCCGAGGAGCCGCTCGCCGAGGAGGCGGCCCGGTTGCCGTGCTTGACCACCTTGGCGCCGGCCGCCGCGGCGACGATCGCCGACATGGTGGAGATGTTGACGGTCTTGGCCCGGTCGCCGCCGGTGCCGACGATGTCCACCGCCGGACCGGGGATGGACAGCGGCTCGGCGTGCGAGTACATCGAGTCCACCAGACCGGAGATCTCGTCGACCGTCTCGCCCTTGGCCCGCAGCGCCACCATGAAGCCGGCGATCTGCACCGGGGAGGCCTCCCCGCTCATGATCCGGTCCATCGCCCACGCGGTGGCCGCGCGGTCGAGGTCCTCCCCCCTCAGCAGCGCCGACAGGATGTCGGGCCAGGTGCGGACCACCTGCGCGGGCTCGCTACCGCCGTTCGCAGGGTGCGCGTTCACCATGGCTGACTCCAGCTCTCGCTCCCCGCGGACGGGGAAGGACGTAGGGACGGAGTCAGCCTATCGAGCGGCGGGTGCCGGGGCTCCGCCGTTCGCCCTTCTTCTCTTGTACTGAGACGCGAGGTGAGACGGCCGCCCCGGACGGCCGCCCCGGACGGCCGGGCCGCCTACCGCGAGGCGGGCGCCCGCTTGGCCACCCGCGCCCGCAGCAGGGTGGCGACGGCCTCGGCCAGCGCCACCGGGTCCACCGGCTGGGAGATCGCCGCGTCGGCCCGGCTCCAGGCGGCCAGCCAGGAGTCCTGCGGCCGGCCGATCAGCACCAGCAGCGGCGGGCAGCCGTAGATCTCGTCCTTCAGCTGCCGGGCGAGCCCGAGCCCGCCGGCCGGCACCGCCTCGCCGTCCAGGACGCAGAGGTCGACACCGCCCTTCTCCAGCGCCTTGAGCACCGCGGGAGTGGTCGCGCACTCCAGGTGGTCCAGCTCCGGCAGGTCCTCCGCGGGCCGCCGGCCGAGAGCGGTCAGCACCTGCTCGCGGGTGGTGCGGTCGTGGCTGTAGACGAGAACGGTCAGCGTCTCGTCGGTCGTGTACGCCATGGGCCTGCTCCCTCACGTGTGATCCGGACCACGTTCGCCTCTCCCCGGATGCTACTCCCGATCACCCGCCGCCGAGCCCTTCCCGCGAGATCCTCCCCGAACCGCCGCCGCCCGCCACTGGTCCGGGCGGAGCACGGCGCGTCACCCCCGCCCGCACGGACCACCCGTACGGCGGACGAGTGGTCTCTCCCCTTACTACCGATGGCCCCGCAGGACCGCCGCGACACGCCGCCAGGGCCCCCGGAAGGGCCTTCGAGGAACCGTCAGAAAAGGGACACGCCGCTGCTCAGCACGGGTGGGTGCGGTCCGCGGGGTGCCAGGGGGGCATACCGCACGCACCGGACACTCCGAGGGAGACCCCCCGGCGTGAAGACGGAATAAGGGACCGACATAATGTCCGTCGTGGCGACAGCAACAGCAGTAGAAACCGGGCACGCGCACGGATCGGTCAACCGGCCGAACATGGTCAGCGTCGGAACGATCGTCTGGCTCAGTTCCGAGTTGATGTTCTTCGCGGCCCTCTTCGCGATGTACTTCACGCTCCGCTCCGTCAAGGGGCCGGAGTTCTGGACCGAGAAGGCGCACGCCCTCAACGTGCCCTTCTCCTCGGTCAACACCACGATCCTGGTGCTCTCCTCGCTCACCTGCCAGCTCGGCGTCTTCGCTGCCGAGCGCGGTGACGTGAAGAAGCTCCGCTCGTGGTTCACCCTGACCTTCGTGATGGGCGCGATCTTCATCGGCGGCCAGATCTTCGAGTACACCGAGCTGGTCAAGAAGGACGGCCTCTCGCTGTCCTCCGACCCGTACGGCACGGTGTTCTACCTGACCACCGGCTTCCACGGTCTGCACGTGACGGGTGGTCTGATCGCCTTCCTGCTGGTCCTGGGACGGACGTACGCAGCCAAGCGCTTCACTCACGAGCAGGCCACCGCCGCGATCGTGGTGTCGTACTACTGGCACTTCGTCGACGTCGTGTGGATCGGCCTGTTCGCGACCATCTACCTGATCAAGTAACCAGCTGATCAGGTCGCTGGCCACCGGCCTCGGGTCCCGCCCTCACCGGCGACGGCCCGATTTCGCCGGTGCCGACGCTCCCACCGACCGACCGCGCGCGCAGCCCTAGACAGGCAGCCTCGTGCCGGCCAGACCGGCCGCCGGGTGCACCCACCAGTCGACCAGATCCTGACACCGGGGTTATTCCGTGAAAAAGCTCTCCGCACGACGGCGCCACCCACTGGCGGCGCTGGTCGTCCTACTTCTCGCCCTGGCGGCAACCGGGGGGCTGTACGCCGCGTTCGCGCCCGCCGACAAGGCGCAGGCCGACGTCGCCGCGCAGTCGCTCGCGATCGACGAGGGCAAGAAGCTCTTCGCCGTGGGCTGCTCCTCCTGCCACGGCCTGAACGGCCAGGGTTCCAGTGACGGTCCGAGCCTCGTCGGCGTCGGCTCCGCCGCGGTGGACTTCCAGGTGGGCACCGGCCGCATGCCGGCCCAGCAGCCCGGCGCCCAGGTGCCGCGCAAGCCGAACATCTACTCGCAGGCGGAGATCGACCAGCTCGCCGCCTTCGTCGCCTCGCTCGGCCCCGGTCCGGTGACGCCGACCGAGGAGCAGTACACCTCGACCAACCCCGAGGATCTGTCCAAGGGTGGCGAGCTGTTCCGCACCAACTGCGCCCAGTGCCACAACTTCTCCGGCCAGGGCGGTGCCCTGACCCAGGGCAAGTACGCCCCGTCGCTGGAGGGCGTGGACGCCAAGCACATCTACGAGGCCATGCAGACCGGCCCGCAGAACATGCCGTCGTTCCCGGACAGCACCATGCCCGAGGAGCAGAAGAAGCAGATCGTGGCCTTCGTCCGCCACACCACCAACGATGAGCCCAACCCCGGCGGTCTCACGCTCGGCAGCCTCGGTCCGGTGACCGAGGGTCTGTTCGGCTGGATCTTCGGTCTCGGCGCGCTCATCCTGGTCGCGATCTGGGTCGCCGCCCACACCACCAAGGCCAAGAAGTCATGAGCCACGACATGTCAGAAGAGAACCTGCCGGAGTCGCACGGCTCCGCCGGGCACCACGAGGTGGCTGCCCACGGCGATCCGTTCGCCGACCCCGGTCTGCCGGCCCACGAGCCGCGCCGCACCGACATCGACGAGCGGGCCGCCAAGCGGGCCGAGCGTCAGGTGTCGCTGATGTTCGTCCTCTCGATGCTCGCCACCATCGGCTTCATCGCCTCGTACGTGGCCATCGACCCGGACAAGATCGTCTACATCTGGCCGCTGGGCCATGTCAGCGCGCTGAACTTCGCGCTCGGCATGACCCTGGGCGCGGCGCTGTTCCTCATCGGCGCGGGCGCGGTCCACTGGGCCCGCACCCTGATGTCGGACCACGAGATCCCGGCCGAGCGTCACCCGATCGAGGCCGACGACGAGGTCCGCGCGGACGTCATCGAGCAGTTCAAGACCGGTGCCGCGGAGTCCGGCTTCGGCCGCCGCAAGATGATCCGCAACACCCTCATCGGTTCGATGGCGCTGGTCCCGCTCTCCGGCGTGGTCCTGCTCCGCGACCTGGGCCCGCTGCCCGAGGACAAGCTGCAGCACACCGGCTGGGACGAGGCCACCGACGCCAAGCCGCTCCAGCTGATCAACATGAACACCAACCTGCCGATGAAGGCCGAGGACATCGTTCAGGGGTCGCTGACCTTCGCGATGCCCGAGGGCCTGACCACGCACTCCGAGGACTTCCAGGTTCGCATCGCGAAGGACGCCCTCATGCTGGTGCGCATCGCGCCGGAGGACATCAAGGACGAGAAGTCCAAGGAGAAGGGCTTCGAGGGCATCCTCGCCTACTCCAAGATCTGCACCCACGTCGGCTGCCCGATCAGCCTGTACGAGCAGCAGACCCACCACGCGCTCTGCCCCTGCCACCAGTCGACCTTCGACCTGGCGGACGGCGCGCGCGTCATCTTCGGCCCGGCCGGCCACCCCCTGCCGCAGCTGAAGATCACCACTGACGAGAAGGGCTTCCTGGTCGCCCACGGCGACTTCGACGAAGCCGTCGGCCCGAGCTTCTGGGAGCGTGCTCGATGAGCAGTGCGAGCAGCACCACCTCCGGCGCCGCCAAGCCCGCCAGCACGCGCGCCAAGCCCGCGAACAAGTGGGAACAGGCCGCGGACTGGACGGACGGCCGGCTGGGGATCTACTCCCTCGCCAAGGCCAACCTGCGGAAGATCTTCCCGGACCACTGGTCCTTCATGCTGGGCGAGATCTGCCTCTACACCTTCGTCATCATCATCCTGACCGGCGTCTACCTGACGCTGTTCTTCAAGCCCTCGATGGGCGAGGTCATCTACGACGGCTCGTACGTGCCGCTCAAGGGCCTCCCGATGTCCGAGGCCTACGCCTCGACCGTCGACATCAGCTTCGAGGTGCGCGGCGGCCTGCTGGTCCGCCAGATCCACCACTGGGCCGCCCTGGTCTTCGTCGCGGCGATGCTCGTGCACATGCTGCGCGTCTTCTTCACGGGCGCGTTCCGCAAGCCGCGCGAGATCAACTGGGTCTTCGGCTTCCTGCTGCTGGTCCTCGGCATGTTCGACGGCTTCTTCGGCTACTCGCTGCCCGACGACCTGCTCTCGGGCACCGGTATCCGGTTCATGGAAGGCGCGATCCTCGCGGTCCCGCTGGTCGGCACCTACATCCAGATGTTCCTGTTCGGGGGCGAGTTCCCCGGCACCGACATCGTGCCGCGGTTCTTCACCATCCACGTGCTGCTGATCCCGGGCATCATGCTCGGCCTGCTGGTGGCGCACCTGATCCTGGTCTTCTACCACAAGCACACCCAGTGGGCGGGCCCGGGCAAGACCGAGAAGAACGTCGTCGGCATGCCGCTGATGCCGGTCTACATGGCCAAGGCCGGTGGCTTCTTCTTCCTGGTGTTCGGCCTGATCGCCGCCATCTCGGCGCTCGCCACGATCAACCCGATCTGGTCGGTCGGCCCGTACCGTCCGGACCAGGTGTCCACGGACGCCCAGCCCGACTGGTACATGGGCTTCTCCGAGGGCCTGATCCGTGTCATGCCGGGCTGGGAGATCGGCCTCTGGGGCCACACCCTGAACCTGGGTGTCATGGTCCCGCTGGCGATCTTCCCGCTGGTGCTGGTCTCGATCGCGCTCTACCCCTTCATCGAGGGCTGGATCACCGGCGACAAGCGCGAGCACCACATCCTGGACCGTCCGCGCAACGCCCCGGTCCGCACCGCCCTGGGTGCCGCCTGGATCAGCCTCTACCTGCTCCTCCTGGTGGCCGGTGGCAACGACCTGTTCGCCACCCACCTGCACCTGTCGATCAACTCGGTCACCTACTTCGTCCGCGTCGGCTTCTTCGTCGTCCCGGTCGTGACCTTCATCGTCACCAAGCGCTGGTGCCTCGGCCTCCAGCGCCGCGACAAGGAGAAGGTGCTGCACGGCCGCGAGACCGGCGTCATCAAGCGCCTGCCGCACGGCGAGTTCATCGAGGTGCACGCCCAGCTGCCGCAGCAGGACCTGCACAAGCTCACCGCGCACGAGCAGGTGCAGCCGTACGAGCTGCCGGCCGGGACCGACGAGAACGGCGTGGCCCGCAAGGCCGGCGTCGTCAGCCGGACCCGGGCGAAGCTCGCCCGCGGCTTCTACGGCGAGGGCAGCCAGATCCCCAAGCCGACCGCCGAGGAGCACCACGAGATCACCAGCGGCCACGGCCACCACTGATCCCGTACGCGTCGCCGCGTCGCACCCGAGGGCCGCTGACCAGAGTTCTGGTCGGCGGCCCTCGGGCTTTGCCGTACCCTCCCCCGCACCCGTGTCCCCCGTCCGCAGCGAACGTCAGGAGTCCACCGTGCAGCTGTCCGTCGACCCCGCCTCCGCCACTCCCCCGTACGAGCAGATCCGCGCCCGGATCGCCGAGCAGGCCCGCAGCGGCGAGCTGGCCACCGGGCTGCGGCTGCCCACCGTCCGCGCGCTGGCCGAGCAGCTCGGGCTGGCCGCCGGGACGGTCGCCCGCGCCTACCGGGAGCTGGAGGCCGACGGGGTGGTGGAGACGCACGGCCGGCGCGGCACCCTGATCGCCGCGGTCGGCGACTCCGCGCACCGGCTGGCCGCCGCGGCCGCCGCCGAGTACGCCGAGCGGGTCCGGCGGCTCGGGCTGCCGCTGGCGGACGCCCTGGGCGCCGTGGACGGCGCGCTGCGGGTGGCGTACGGGGACGACGCCGCGGCGGGCTGAGCGGGCCGCTCAGAGCTGCGGGGCGATCATCCCGGTGGCGGGCGCCCGGGTGACCGGGGCGGTGGTGCTGACGGGTCCGCCGAGGGCGCTGTGCTTGACCCAGTCGGTCCAGGCGATGTTCCAGTCGCCGAAGCCGTTGCCGAACGGCTCCATGGACTTGCCCGCGCTGTTCACCACCGTCACCAGGTCCCCCACCCTGGTGTTCTGGTAGAACCAGTGGGCGTTCTCGGTGCTCATCCCGGTACAGCCGTGGCTGACGTTGTCCACCCCCTGGGAGCCCACCGACCAGGGCGCGGCGTGCACGTACTCGCCGCTCCAGGTGACCCGGGTGGCCCACTCGACGTCGAGGTCGTAGGACTCCTGGCTGCCGGCCGCTATGCCGATGGTCTCGCCGCTCATCCGGACCTTGCGCTCCTGGCCGAGCACCACCTTGACACCGTTGCGGGTGTCGAAGCCGGGCTTGCCGGTGGTGACCGGGATCGTCCGCACCGGCCGGCCGTCCCGCTTGAGGGTCAGTTCGTGCGCGGCGGCGTCGACCACGGTCTCGACCCGCTCGCCGATCCGCAGCGCCAGGGCGGCACGGTCGCCGCCGTACAGGCCGTCGGAGATCCGGCTGCCGGTGGCCTCGAAGGCCAGGCTGACGGTGGTGCCGGTCGGCCAGTACTCCTCGGGGCGGAAGTGCAGGTTCTTGTCGTCCACCCAGTACCAGCCGCCGGTGACGGCGGGCTGCGAGGTCACCGTCAGCGCGCGCTCCACCTCCTGGCGGGCCTGCGGGTCCTTGACGGCCTCGGAGAGCTGGACGGTGAGCGGCTGGCCCACGCCGTAGACGCCGCTGCCGGAGGAGTCCGGGCCGAGCTTGGCGGTCAGCAGGTGCTGGGCGGCCAGGGTGGAGAAGCCGGCGGTGGTCTCGCCACGGCCACCGCGGCCGTCGTCGGCGGCGATCCGCACGCTGTAGGAGGTGCCGGCCTTGAGCCGGCCGGTGGTCTGCCAGCTGCGCTGGTCGTCCGAGAGCCGCCCGGCGACCGTCCGCCCGTCCGGGCCGACCACGGTGACGTCGGTCAGCCGGCTGCCCGCCTCGGCGGTCACCGTGACCGGCTGGGAGGGGTCCGCCCGGTCGGTGGCGGACAGGTGCACCAGCGCGGCGGCGTCGACCTTGCGGACCGCCTCGGCGACGTCCTCGCCGCCGCCGGCGGTGCAGCCCGCCAGCGGGACCAGCACGGCGAGGGCCAGGGTGATGCCACCGAGACCCGCGACTGCGCGTCTGTCGGCCATGACCGCCTCCCGGGGTTTCGCACGATTGGTCAGATCGTAGGAACCGCCTCCGGCGGAGCGACATCCGAACGGGGCGCCGTTGGGCCGGCAGGGTGAGGCCGTCACTCCGGGGACGCAACAGGGCCGGGCATCCCGTGCGGGATGCCCGGCCCTGTGCGAGGGAGCCAGTGCCTACTGATTCTGGTTCTCGCCCCGGTAGAACTCGAAGACCCAGCCGAACAGGCCGATCAGGATGATCGGGAGCGACCAGAACATCAGCCACCAGCCGAAGATCACACCGAGGAAGGCGAGCGCGCCGCCGATCGCGAGCGAGAGCGGCTGCCAGCTGTGCGGGGCGAAGAAGCCCAGCTCGCCGGAGTCGTCCGCGACCTCGGCCTCGGGGTTGTCACCCGCGCCGCTGTCCACCCGGCGGGCGGTGAAGGCGAGGTAGTAGCCGATGAAGGCGCACAGACCGAAGGCGAGGAACAGCGCGGTGGTGCCGGCCGCCTCGATGCCGTGGTCGGAGCTGTTGGTCCACAGGCCGTAGGTGATCGCCATGGCCAGCACGAAGACCGACAGGCCCAGGAAGATCTTGCCCTGTTCCTTCATCAGACGTCACCCTCCTTCTTGCCCTTGCCCAGCTGCGGCGCGTCGTACTTCGCCGGGGTCACACCGGCGAGGTGCTTGGCCGGCTCGCCGTGGTTCTCCAGGTAGTCCAGCGCGGCGATCTCCGGGTAGTGGAGGTCGAAGGCCGGGGATTCGGAGCGGATCCGGGGCAGGGTGAGGAAGTTGTGCCGCGGCGGCGGGCAGGAGGTCGCCCACTCCAGCGAGCGGCCGTAGCCCCACGGGTCGTCGACCTCGATCTTCTCGCCGTACTTGGCGGTCTTCCAGACGTTGTAGAGGAACGGCAGGATCGACAGACCGAGCAGGAACGAGCCGATGGTCGAGACGGTGTTCAGGGTGGTGAACCCGTCGGCGGCCAGGTAGTCGGCGTAGCGGCGGGGCATGCCCTCCGCGCCGAGCCAGTGCTGCACCAGGAAGGTGGTGTGGAAGCCGAAGAACAGCGTCCAGAAGGTGATCTTGCCGAGGCGCTCGTCCAGCATCTTGCCGGTCATCTTCGGCCACCAGAAGTGGAAGCCGGCGAACATCGCGAAGACGACGGTGCCGAAGACCACGTAGTGGAAGTGGGCGACGACGAAGTACGAGTCCGAGACGTGGAAGTCGATCGGCGGGGAGGCCAGCAGCACACCGGTCAGACCACCGAAGAGGAAGGTGACCAGGAAGCCGACGGTCCACAGCATCGGGGTCTCGAAGCTGAGCGAGCCCTTCCACATGGTGCCGACCCAGTTGAAGAACTTCACACCGGTCGGGACGGCGATGAGGAACGTCATGAAGGAGAAGAACGGCAGCAGCACCTGGCCGGTGACGTACATGTGGTGGGCCCACACCGTCACCGACAGACCGGCGATCGCGATGGTGGCCGCGATCAGGCCGGAGTAGCCGAACATCGGCTTGCGGCTGAAGACCGGGATGATCTCCGACACGATGCCGAAGAACGGCAGCGCGATGATGTACACCTCGGGATGGCCGAAGAACCAGAACAGGTGCTGCCAGAGCAGCGCACCACCGTTGGCCGGATCGAAGACGTGTGCCCCGAACTTGCGGTCCGCCTCCAGGGCGAACAGCGCGGCGGCCAGCACCGGGAAGGCCAGCAGGATCAGCACCGCGGTCAGCAGGACGTTCCAGGTGAAGATCGACATCCGGAACATCGTCAGGCCGGGGGCCCGCATGCAGATGATCGTGGTGATGAAGTTGACCGCACCGAGGATGGTGCCGAAGCCGGAGAAGGCCAGACCCATGATCCACATGTCGGCGCCGATGCCCGGCGAGCGGACCGCGTCCGACAGCGGCGCGTAGGCGAACCAGCCGAAGTCGGCGGCACCCTGCGGGGTGAGGAAGCCGGCGACGGCGATCAGCGAGCCGAACAGGTACAGCCAGTAGGCGAACATGTTCAGACGCGGGAACGCGACGTCCGGCGCGCCGATCTGCAGCGGCATGATCCAGTTCGCGAAACCGGCGAACAGCGGCGTCGCGAACATCAGCAGCATGACCGTGCCGTGCATCGTGAACGCCTGGTTGAACTGCTCGTTCGACAGGATCTGGGTCCCGGGACGAGCCAGCTCGGCACGCATGACCAGCGCGAGGATGCCGCCGATCAGGAAGAAGGCGAACGACGTCCCCAGGTACAGGGTGCCGATCGTCTTGTGGTCAGTGGTGGTGAGCCACTTGATGATGGTGGAACCCGGCTTCCGGGTCCGCTGCGCCCCGACCGTGACGGCCCCGGCGCCCCCGCCGGCCGCGGCGGGCTCGTTGAGGATGGTCACTTCTCTTCACTTCCCATGGTCGTGATGCCGGAGGGCACCGCGCCGGTCTGACCCTTGGCCCGCAGGTCCTTCAGGTGCTGGTCGTACTCGGCACGGTCGACGACCTTCACGTTGAACAGCATGCGCGAGTGGTCGACGCCGCAGAGCTCGGCGCACTTGCCCATGTACTCACCCTTGACGGTCGGGGTGACCTCGAACTTGTTGACCACGCCCGGCACGACGTCCATCTTCATCATGAAGTTGATGGGCCAGAAGTCGTGGATCACGTCACGAGAGGTGAGGCGGAACTGCACCGTCTCGTCGACCGGCAGGTACAGCGTCGGCGGCTGGCCGGGGGTACCCACCTCGTACGCGGCCTGCTCGTTGGCCGGGTCCGGGTTCTCGGTGTTCTCGTAGTTGAACGCCCAGCTCCACTGGAAACCCACCACGTTGACGGTGTGCTGCGGCTTCTCGGAGACGGCGGTCAGCTTCGACTCGTCGCGGGCGACGAAGTAGAAGAGGACCGACACGATGATGATCGGGACCGCGGTGTAGAGCGCCTCGATGGGCACGTTGTACCGGGTCTGCGGGGGGACCTGCACGCCGGTGCGGCTGCGCCGGTGGAAGATCACGCTCCAGATGATCAGACCCCACATCAGTACGCCGACCACCAGCGCCGCGATCCAGGAGCCCTGCCACATGTGGAGGACCATCGGCCCTTCCTTGGTGACGGGGCTCGGGAGGCCAAGCCTGGGGAGGTCGTTGGCCGAGCAGCCGGTGGCGGTCGCGATGACGAGGCCCAGTGCCAGCGCCTGAGGCAGCTTCCGCCGCATCGTGCGCCGCGGCGAGCGGTCGGAGCCGTTGGGACTCACGTAGCGCCTTCCCGAAGTCTCGCCCGCCTTCGCGTCGCCCCGGGGAGGTTTCCCCTCCTCGGCGACCCGTCCACGGGCACGGTTTGAATGCTTATGCGGGCCAAACCCTACTCCAGCCTTATGCGCTGCTGACGGGCAGGTCCCGGTAACGCGCCGCCCGAGCACCCGATCAGGCCCGGCAGGGGCTGCGCCGCAGGTCATCCTAGGCATTCGGGGTCCGTACGCCCGATCGGGGGATGACCTCGGACAACACGAGTGACGCCCCGTCGGACGCGGACGATACGGACATTCGGGGTGATCGACTGACGATCGGTGAGCCGCCGCCGGAGGCCGGAATGCACCCGGGAGTGTCGTTAAATGTGACCGTGTACTTCGATGTGGCCTCCACCGCACCGCTCCACCCCGTCGCCCGGCAGGCGCTGACCGCCGCCCTCGACGAGGGGTGGGCCGACCCGGCCCGGCTCTACCGCTCCGGGCGACAGGCCCGGATGCTGCTGGACGCGGCCCGGGAGACCGTGGCCGAGGTGCTCGGCTGCCGGGCCGACGAGATCTCCTTCACCGCCAGCGGCACCCAGGCCGTCCAGCTCGGTGTGCTGGGCGCACTGCACGGCAACCGGCGGCGCGGCCGGCACCTGGTGCACTCCGCCGTCGAGCACTCCAGCGTGCTGCACACCGCGGAGCGATGGGGGTCCCCCCGGCCGGAGGCTGGGGGACAGACGGCGGGCGGCGAGGTCACCGTGGTGCCGGTGGACCGGCAGGGCCGGGTCGACCCGGCGGAGTTCGCGGCCTCCCTGCGGCCGGACACCGCGCTCGCCGTGCTGCAGTCCGCCAACCACGAGGTGGGCACGGTGCAGCCGGTCGCCGAGACGGCCGCGCGCTGCGGGGAGGTGCCGCTGCTGGTGGACGCGGCGCAGAGCGCCGGGCGGGTGGACGTGCCGGCCGGCTGGTCGCTGCTGGCCGCCAGCGCGCACAAGTGGGGCGGGCCGGCCGGGGTCGGGGTGCTGGCGGTGCGCAAGGGCGTGCGGTACGCCTCGCCGCTGCCCGCCGACGAGCGCGAGGGCGGCCGGGTGCCGGGGTTCGTCAACGTGCCGGCGATCGTCGCGGCGGCGGCCTCGTTGCGCGCGGTGCGGGCCGAGGCGGAGCGGGAGAACGCCCGGCTGCACGAGCTGGTCGAGCGGATCCGGGCCCGGGTGCCGCGGCTGGTCCCCGAGGTCGAGGTGGTCGGCGACCCGGTGCGGCGGCTGCCGCACCTCGTCACCTTCTCCTGCCTGTACGTGGACGGCGAGGTGCTGCTGGGCGAGCTGGACCGGGCCGGGTTCGCCGTCTCCTCCGGCTCCTCGTGCACCTCCTCCACGCTGACCCCGAGCCATGTGCTGGCGGCGATGGGCGTGCTCACCGAGGGCAACGTCCGGGTCTCGCTGCCGTTCGGCGCCGCCGAGGCGGACGTCGAGCGGTTCCTGGCCGTCCTGCCGGAGGTGGTGGCGGGCGTCCGCGCGCCGCTGGGGCTGGACCTGGCACCGCCCTCGGCCGCCGGGGAGGTCGTCCCGCCCCGGGCCGAAGGGCGCACCGGTGCCGAGAGCGAGGAGCGACAAGCGACCGACGAAGGAGGGAGTGCCGGAGCGAGGAGCGTCGGCACCGGGTCGGAGCGCCCGGAGGCGAGCGGGCGCATCACCGGGCGGCTGCTGGTGCTCGACGCGCTGGGCAAGCGGTGTCCGCTGCCGGTGATCGAGCTGGCGAACCGGATCGGCGAGGTGCCGGTGGGCGGGACGGTCGCGGTGCTGGCCGACGACGAGGCGGCCCGGTTGGACGTCCCCGCCTGGTGCGGGATGCGCGGCCAGGAGTACCTGGGCGAGGCCCCGGCCGCCGAGTACGGCGGCGACCGGGGGTCGGCCTATCTGGTGCGGCGGGTCAGTTGACCAGGTGCGCGCGGACCTCGGCGCCGGCCTCGTCGCCGTAGGCGGCGGTGAAGCGCTGCAGGAAGTCGTGCGGGCGCAGCTCGTACTCCTGGGTGCCGACGGTCTCGATCACCAGGGTGGCGAGCATGCAGCCGATCTGGGCGGAGCGCTCCAGCTCCAGGTCCCAGGAGAGGCCGGCCAGGAAGCCGGCGCGGAAGGCGTCGCCGACACCGGTCGGGTCCACCTTGGCGGTCTCGGGGGCGCAGCCGACCACCACCGGGGCCTCGCCCTTGCGGTCGATCCGGACGCCCTTGCTGCCCAGGGTGGTGATCCGGGTGCCGACCCGGGTGAGGATCTCCTCGGAGTCCCAGCCGGTCTTGGACTCGATCAGCGCGGCCTCGTACTCGTTGGTGAAGAGGTACGCGGCGCCGTCGACGATCTGGCGGATGTCGTGGCCGTCGAGGCGGGCCAGCTGCTGGGACGGGTCGGCGGCGAAGGCGTAGCCGCGGGTGCGGCACTCCTGGGTGTGGCGGACCATCGCCTGCGGGTCGTCGGCGCCGATCAGCACCAGGTCGAGGCCGCCGATGCGGTCGGCGATCGGCTTGAGCTCGATGTTGCGGGCCTCGGCCATGGCACCGGTGTAGAACGAGGCGATCTGGTTGTGGTCCTCGTCCGTGGTGCACATGAAGCGCGCGGTGTGGCGGGTCTCGGAGATGTGGACGGCGCGGCAGTCCACGTTGTTGCGCTCCAGCCAGCTGCGGTACTCCGCGAAGTCCGCGCCGGCCGCACCGACCAGGACCGGGCGCAGGCCCAGGACGCCCATGCCGAAGGCGATGTTCGGCGCGACGCCGCCGCGGCGGATGTCCAGGGTGTCGACCAGGAAGGACAGCGACACGGTGTGCAGCTGCTCGGCGACCAGCTGGTCGGCGAACCGGCCGGGGAAGGTCATCAGATGGTCGGTCGCGATCGAGCCGGCGACGGCGATACGCACGAGGTCTCCTCAGGATGGCGGCAGGGCCACGGGACAGCGGGGTGGAACGGCGGTGCAACCCACCCACGGTACCCGGCGGGGGCGGGGCACCGGCAAGACAGCGGGTACCGGTCCCCCGTCCGCTGTCACCCGCCGTCCCCGAAGGTGTACTACCCCGCGGTAGCTCTGGTGGGCTCCGGTCCGACCGGCCTAGGGTCGGCAGGGAGGGGCCGTTTCGGCCCTGCCCAGGCCCGTGGCGACGCTGCCACGGCACCGGTGGATCGGAGTGATGGCCGATGATGCCCAGTCACCACCCGCTGCGGGTTCCGCCCGCCCTGCGCGGCGACGCGGACGGCGAGTCGCTGGACGCGCTGGTGGACTCCTCGCGCCGGCTGCGGCGGTTCTGGCCGCTGCTGGCGACCGGCCGGCAGGACAGCGCGCCGGCCGGCTCCGGCTTCCGGGTCCCCGCCGGGGCTCAGCGGCTGGTCGCGGGGATGCCCGAGTACGGACCCTGAGCCGGGGCGTCCGGTCCCGGGGAAGCGGGACGGGAACCGGAATCGCCCGGGGCACGTCACATCCGCGCGGTGCGGCCGGCACGGCGTACCGCTGAACCCTCGGGAGGATGTGCAGATGGATCTGGAGACCATGCCCCGGCGTTCCGGCCGGGTGCGCGCGACGGCACTGGCGGGCCTGGCGCTGGCGGCGGCCACCGTCCTGGCCGGATGCGGCGGCGCGGCGAAGGCGGGTTCGGGGGCGACGTCCGCCACCGCGGAGCCGGCGGCGGCGAGCGCGTCCGCCTCTCCCGGCCCGGCCACCGACGGTGCCGCGGCCACGCCGGCTCCGGTCACCACGCCGCCGTCCGACCCCTCGGCCACCGCCCCGGACCCGCGGCCGGCCAGCCCGGGCCCGGCGCTGACCCCGACCCCGGCACCCACTCCCCCGGGTTCGGGCGGCAACGGCATCGCGGTGGGCGAACCGGCGCCGAACGGCTCCGGGACCGGCTCGCAGGTGCACCCCGCGATCACCTACCGGTCGGACGGCAACCGTCTGACGGTCTGGTTCTACGGCGGGGTCTGCCAGAGGTACGCGCTCAAGGCGGACGAGTCCAAGCCGGGCCGGGTGGACATCCGGGTGACCACGGCGGCGCCGGTGCCCGCCGGGCAGGACTGCATCGCGGTGGCCCAGCGGCAGACGGTGACGGCCGACCTGAAGGAGCCGCTGCGGGGCCGGACGGTGACCGATCTGGCGACCGGGCAGGAGGTGCCGCTGGAGGCGGACCCGAAGATCGGCCCCGACCCGGTGGTCCCGGACATCCCGGGCAACCCGTGACGGTGTGACCGGTGCGGTCGGCACAGCCGGTGTGACCGGAACGACCGGCACGGCCGGTGTCCGGACACGACGAAGGCGGCCCCGGGGATCCGGGGCCGCCTTCGCGTCAGGCCGTTAGCTGAACGAGTCGCCGCAGGCGCAGGAGCCGGTGGCGTTCGGGTTGTCGATCGTGAAGCCCTGCTTCTCGATGGTGTCCACGAAGTCCACCGTGGCGCCGCCCAGGTACGGGGCGCTCATGCGGTCGGTGACGACCTTGACGCCGTTGAAGTCCTTGACCACATCGCCGTCGAGCGAGCGCTCGTCGAAGAACAGCTGGTAACGCAGGCCGGAGCAGCCACCGGGCTGGACGGCGACCCGCAGCGCGAGGTCCTCCCGGCCTTCCTGCTCCAGCAGGGCCTTGACCTTGCCCGCGGCGGCATCGGTGAGGAGGATGCCACTTTCGACAGTGGTCTCGTCCTGGACGGTCATCTGCTTTCTCCCGGTCTTGACGACGGTCTGCCGCCAGTGCCAACCGACGGTCGCCCGGATTCATTTCCCGGACGGCGGTGTTTTCGGAGGATTCGTGGCGGCGTGATTCCGTGGGCCGGGCGTGCACCCGCTCCCCATACGCTCCCCATGCTCGCACACCGGCGGACCCCGGTCACCGCCCGATGGGGCCGATCCGGGTGAACGGGCCACGCGGCGGCGCCCGGACGGCCAGGATGGTGGGCATGATCCTGCGCCCGGTCCAGGACACCGCCGCCGACGCGGAGGTGGTCCAGTACGTCGCCCGTGCAGCGTTCGCCTCCCTCCCCGACGCCGCGCCCGCCACCGAGCCGCCCCGGCCGGCCGTCTACCAGCTGGCCCGGACGAGACACCTGGCGCGCACCGATCCGCAGGGCTGCTGGCTCGCCGAACTCGACGGCGAGCCGGTCGGCGCGGTGCTCTCGCTGCGCCGCGAGGGCGTCTGGGTGCTGGCGCTGCTGGTGGTGCTGCCCCGGGTCCAGGGCAAGGGGGTGGGCCGGCTGCTGCTGGAGCGGGCCCTCGCGTACGGGCGCGGCTGTCTGCGCGGGATGCTGTGCGCCTCGCCGTCGCCCGCCGCCGTGCGCCGCTACCGACTGGCCGGCTTCACGCTGTACCCGGCGATGCGGCTGACCGGGCGGGTGGACCGGTCCGGGCTGGTCGATCCCGGGGACATCCCGGTGCACCCGGGGAACGCGACCCACCGGCATCTGCTGGACTCGGTGGACCGCCGGCTGCGCGGCTCCGCGCACGGCCCGGACCACGAGCTGCTGCTCGCCCACAGCGAGGAGCTGCTGATCGCGGACGCGCTGGCGGGCAGCGGCTACTGCTACCGCGACGGCGGCGAGGTGAAGCTGCTGGCGGCCACCTCCAAGCGCATCGCCACCCGGCTGCTGCGCGAGGCGCTGGCCCGGGTGCCGGAGGGGGCGGAGGCCCTGGTGGAGGCGCTGACCGCGGAGCAGGAGTGGGCCCTGGACGTCGGTCTCGAAGTGGGCCTGACGGTGGAGACCCGCGGCTTCGTGGGCCTGCGCGGAATGCGCCCGCCGACGCCGTACGTGCCGAACGGCGGGCTGCTGTAGGAGCTGCGGCCGGAACGGACGGACCCCCGCCGGGCCGGGGCCGGGCGGGGGTCCGTCCGTGCGCGCACGGGCGCGTCGGGTGTGCGTCACACCATGGTGTCGAGGATCTCCCTGACCATCTCCATGGTGGTGCCGGGGTGCAGGAAGGCGAAGCGGGCGACGGTCTCGCCGTCCCAGCCGGTGGGGGTGACGAAGCCGATCTGGTCCGCGAGCAGCTGCTGCGACCAGCGGTAGTAGTCGTCGTTGGTCCAGCCCGTGCGCTTGAAGCAGACCGCGGAGAGCTGCGGGTCGAACAGCAGCTCCAGGTGGTCGGTGTCGCGGATCAGCTGCGCGGTCTCCCGGGCGAGCGTGAGGCCGGCCTCGATGGCGTCGGTGTAGGCCTGGACGCCGTGCACGGCGAGCGAGAACCAGAGCGGCAGGCCGCGGGCGCGCCGGGTCAGGTGGTAGGCGTAGTCGGTGGGGTTCCACTCGTCGCCCTCGGTGTGCAGGACGTCCAGGTAGGAGGCGTCCTGGGTGTGCACGGCGCGGGCGAGCTGGGGGTTGCGGTAGACCAGCGCGGCGCAGTCGAACGGCGCGAAGAGCCACTTGTGCGGGTCGACGACGAAGGAGTCGGCGAGCTCGATGCCGTTGTAGCGCTCCCGGACGGAGGGGGCGAACAGGCCCGCGCCGCCGTAGGCGCCGTCCACGTGGAACCAGAGCCCGCGCTCGCGGGCGACCTCGCCCAGGCCGCGGAGGTCGTCGACGATGCCCTCGTTGGTGGTGCCGGCGGTGCCGACGACGCCGATCACCGTCTCCGGGTTCGGGTCGGCGGCCAGCGCGGCGCGCAGCGCCTCGCCGGTGAAGCGGCGGTTCACGGTCGGCACCTTGAACGCCTCGACGCCGATGATGTTGAAGGTGTTCTTGACCGAGGAGTGCACCTGGTCGGCGACGGCGATCCGCAGCCGGGCCTCCGGGCCGACGCCCAGGCGGCGGCGGGCGGTGTCGCGGGCGACCACCAGCGCGGAGAGGTTGCCGGCCGAGCCGCCGGAGACGAAGGTGCCGCCGGCCGACTCCGGCAGGCCCGCGCGGTCCGCTATCAGGCGCAGCACCTGGTTCTCGGCGGCGATCGCGCCCGCCGCCTCCAGCCAGGAGATGCCCTGGAGCGAGGCGCAGGAGACGACCATGTCGAAGAGCAGCGCGGCCTTGGTGGGGGCGCACGGGATGAAGGACAGGTAGCGCGGGCTGTCGGCGGAGATCACCGCGCGGGAGAGCTCGTGGTCGTAGAGCTTGAGCACGTCGGCCGGGTTGTTGCCGTCCTGGTTGAGCAGGCCGGACAGCTGGGTGCGCAGGTGCTCGCCGTCACCGGGGTGGTCGAGCGGGACGGGGTCGTACTGCAGCCGCTCGCGCATGTAGTCGAAAACCAGGTCGACCAGGTCGCTGTCGGGCCGGTGCATGCGGTCGGGGGCTGCGGACACGGGTGTCCCTCTCGGCTGTGGGGTGTCGGGGGTCCGGCGGCGCGGGGGTTGGCACCGCACGGCCGGACATGATCAGCGTAGGCAGCGACGGGCCCGGTCCGCGCGTCGGAACGCGGCCGGTCGGGCAGCTTTCGGGCGTCTTCGACGGGCTGCGCGCAGGATTCCTGCGCCGGCCCGGGACGCGGCCGGCCGATCAGCCGATGAGCTGGGAGAGGACGACGGAGGAGCGGCTGCGCTGGACGCCCGGCTCGCGGCGGATCCGCTCGATGACCGCCTCCAGGTGCCGCATGTCGGCGGCCCGCAGGTGGACCAGCGCGTCCGGGTCGCCGGTGACCGTCCAGGCGGCGATCACCTCGGGGAACTGGCGCAGGCTGGCGAGGATCTCCTCGGGGGCGGTCCGCTCGCGGCAGTAGACCTCGACGAAGGCCTCGGTCTGCCAGCCGAGCACCGAGGGGTCGAGCACCACGGTGAAGCCGCGGACCACCCCGCGCGCCCGCAGCCGGTCGATGCGGCGGCGGACAGCGGTGGCGGAGAGGTTCACCTGGAGGCCGATCTCCGCGTAGGAGGCGCGGCCGTCCCCGGCCAGCCGGGCGAGGAGGAGGCGGTCCGTCTCGTCCAGGGAGGCCCCGACCAGCTCGTGCGCTCGGCTGCTGCTCATCGGTGCGGGGCTCCACGGGTCGTGCGGCGTCGGGAACGGCGGCGGGGCGACGGCGGCCCGCCGAAACGGTTCGGCAACCATTCTGGCTGATGTCAGGAGTGAGTCCACCGCTGACGGATGACGCGGAGGTGTCCGCGCGCCCCCGGAGGCGTCAGTCCACGAGCAGGACGATCTTGCCCCGGGTGCGGCCCTCCGCGCTGAGCGCCTGGGCCGAGGCGGCCTGGGCGAGCGGGAAGGTGGAGGCGACGGTCACGGTCAGCCGTCCCTCGTCGGCGAGCGCGGCCAGCTCGGCCAGCCCGGCGGCGTCCGGACGGACCCAGACGTACCGGCCGCCGCGTGCCCTGACCCCGAAGTCGGCGACCGAGGCGATCCGGGCCGGGTCGGCGACCAGGGCGGCGGAGACCTCGACGGCCTCGCCGCCGACCAGGTCCAGCGCGGCGTCCACGCCCTCCGGGGCGAGCGCCCGGACCCGGTCGGCCAGGCCTTCGCCGTGCCGGACCGGCTCGGCCCCGAGGGAGCGCAGGTAGTCGTGGTTGCGCTCGCCGGCGGTCCCGATCACCCGGGCCCCGAAGGCCCTGGCGAGCTGGACGGCCAGGTGGCCGACCCCGCCGGCGGCGGCGTGCACCAGGACGGTGTCCCCGGCGCCGACGCCCACCGCCCGCAGCCCCTGGAGGGCGGTCAGCCCGGCCAGCGGCAGCCCGCCGGCCTGCGCCCAGTCCAGCGCGGCGGGTCTGCGGGCCAGGGTGCGGACCGGCGCGGCGACCAGCTCGGCGTAGGTGCCGTGCTCGACGGCGTCCTTGCGCACGTAGCCGTAGACCTCGTCACCGGGGGCGAACTCGGTGACCCCGCCGCCGACCGCGCGGACCACCCCCGCCGCGTCCCAGCCCATCACCAGCGGGAAGTGCGCGTCGAGCAGGCCGTCCAGCCGGCCCTCCCGCACCTTCCAGTCGACCGGGTTCACCCCGGCCGCCCTGACCTGCACCAGGACCGCGTCGGGGCCGACCTTCGGGTCGGGCAGGTCGGTGTACTCGACCACCTCGGGGCCGCCGTAGCGGTGGATCGCGATTGCCTTCATGCCACCAGCGAAACCCGGACGGGCCGGGATCCCGTTTCGGCCACGCCGCGAGCGCCCGGGAAGGCTCCGAACCGGCGAGCGGTTCTCGTCACATCGACAGGATGGCCATCGTCACTCTGACGCTAACCGGTTATCATAGATTGCGTCAGATAGACGAAAAGGCTGCACCGCTTGATCGGCCGCACAGAAGGGCGCCCGCCCGTGACCACCACCATCACCGAGACCTACGGCGTCGACCCCACTCCGACGCCGCTCGCTCTGCTGCTGCTCGGCCGCGAGGCCGACCCGAACAGCGAGCGCGGCGTCGAGTGCCCCGGTGACCTCCCGCCGGCCTCCGACCCGGACCTCGTCGAGCGCGCCCGGGCGGCCAAGGCCGCGCTCGGCGACCGCGTCTTCATCCTGGGCCACCACTACCAGCGCGACGAGGTGATCGAGTTCGCCGACGTCACCGGCGACTCCTTCAAGCTCGCCCGCGACGCGGCGGCCCGCCCGGAGGCCGAGTACATCGTCTTCTGCGGTGTGCACTTCATGGCCGAGTCGGCCGACATCCTCACCGGCGACGACCAGCGGGTCGTCCTTCCGGACCTCGCGGCCGGCTGTTCGATGGCCGACATGGCCACCGCCGAGCAGGTCGCCGAGTGCTGGGACGTACTGACCGACGCCGGCATAGCCGACGTCACCGTCCCGGTCTCGTACATGAACTCCTCCGCCGACATCAAGGCCTTCACCGGCCGGCACGGCGGCACCATCTGCACCTCCTCCAACGCCAAGCGGGCCCTGGAGTGGGCGTTCGAGCAGGGACAGAAGGTGCTCTTCCTGCCCGACCAGCACCTCGGCCGCAACACCGCGGTGCGCGACATGGGCTTCTCGCTGGACGACTGCGTCGTCTACAACCCGCACAAGCCGAACGGCGGCCTGACCGCCGAGCAGCTGCGGGACGCCAGGATGATCCTCTGGCGCGGCCACTGCTCGGTGCACGGCCGGTTCACCCTGGAGTCGGTGAACGACGTGCGCGAGCGGATCCCCGGTGTCAACGTCCTGGTGCACCCGGAGTGCCGGCACGAGGTCGTCGCGGCCGCGGACATGGTGGGCTCGACCGAGTACATCATCAAGGCGCTGGACGCCGCCGAGCCCGGCTCCAAGTGGGCCATCGGCACCGAGCTGAACCTGGTGCGCCGGCTCGCCAAGGCCCACCCGGACAAGGAGATCGTCTTCCTGGACCGGGCGGTCTGCTTCTGCTCCACCATGAACCGGATCGACCTGCCGCACCTGGTGTGGGCGCTGGAGTCGCTGGTCGAGGGCCGGGTGCCGAACGTGATCACCGTCGACCCGGAGACCGAGAAGCACGCCAAGGCGGCGCTGGACCGGATGCTGGCCCTGCCGTAGCGCGGGGCGGTCCGCCGCTCGGGCGGCACGGACGAAGGGCGGGCCCCCTCCCGGTGGGAGGGGGCCCGCCCCTGTGTCTGGCCGAGACGGCGGCTACTCGGGAACGCCCGGGATGAGACCGTCGCCCTCGTCGCGCAGCAGCACCCGGACCTCCTCGATGGAGGCCTCGGCGTCCGGCAGGATCAGGTCGGACGGCTCCAGAGAGTCGTCCGGCAGCGGGGTGCCGAACTTCTTCACGGCGCCCAGCAGCTCACCGAGCGCCCGGCGGAAGTGTTCCTCGTCCCCCGAATCCAGTGCGGTGAGGAGCTCCTCGTCGAGCTCGTTGAGCCGGTTGAGGTGGGTCTCGCCCACCTCGAACTGCCCCTCACCCATGACCCTCATGATCATGCCGTGCGTCTCCCTGTTCCTGGGGATGTCTCCCGGAGCTGCTCCTCGGTGGAGCTCAGGTCACTTGTTGTAGTTGATCCGCGGGGTGTCCTGCTGCTGCTGCTGCGCGGCGTCCTGCGGGCGGCCCTGCTCGATCGCCTGCGGGCCGGAGGCCGGGGAGCCGCCGGTCAGCTCGGCCTTCATGCGGGCCAGCTCCAGCTCGACGTCGGAGCCGCCGGCCACCCGCTCCAGCTCGGCCTCGATGTCGTCCTTGCGGCCGAGACCGCTGGCGTCGTCGAGCGCGCCGGAGGCCAGCAGCTCGTCGATCGCGCCGGCCCGGGCCTGCATCTGCGCGGTCTTGTCCTCGGCCCGCTGGATCGCGAGGCCGACGTCGCCCATCTCCTCCGAGATTCCGGAGAAGGACTCGGCGATCCGGGTCTGCGCCTGGGCCGCGGTGTAGGTGGCCTTGATGGTCTCCTTCTTGGTGCGGAAGGCGTCGACCTTGGCCTGCAGCCGCTGGGAGGCGAGCGTGAGCTTCTCCTCCTCGGCCTGGAGCTGCTGGTACTGCACCTGCAGGTCGTTGATCTGGGACTGCATGCTCGCCTTGCGGGTCAGGGCCTCGCGGGCGAGGTCCTCCCGGCCGAGCGAGAGCGCCTTGCGTCCCTGGTCCTCGTACTTCGACGACTGCTGCTGCAGCTGGGTCAGCTGCAGCTCCAGGCGCTTGCGCGAGGTGGCCACGTCCGCGACGCCACGACGTACCTTCTGCAGCAGCTCCAGCTGCTTCTGGTACGAATAATCCAGCGTCTCACGCGGGTCTTCCGCCCGGTCCAGGGCCTTGTTCGCCTTGGAGCGGAAGATCAGCCCCATACGCTTCATGATTCCGTCGCTCATGGGCCTCGGGTGCCCCCTTCTCCGGCCTGCGGTCTCTATCTCGTTACCAGACACGACGAGTGTATGTGCAGCGAGCCCGTCGCCGCAGTGCACCTGCCTGCAACAAGAGTGCTACAGGTCGGTCCCGTAAAGCCTCCTCCGCGGGGTGGATCCCGTTCTCGTACCACCCGCCGGTCAGCGGAGTGATCCCCTACGGGGAACCCCGGGGAAACCCGAGGCCGGCCGCCCGGGACGCGATCGATATGCGTTTGGTTCCCGGGGGACCGGAGGAAGCCGTCCCGCACCCCGTAGGCTGGTGGTGTGTTCCGACGCCGTTCAGATGATGCCGCTGCCTCCGCCGCCGTGCTGGAGAAGCAGGACGAGACGACCCAGCCCCGCGACCCGCAGGCGAAGAAGGGCCGCCCCACGCCCAAGCGCAGTGAGGCCGAGGCCAACCGGCGGACCAGGGTGAACGTGCCCAAGGACCGCAAGGAGGCCACCCGCCAGGCCCGCGAGCGGATGCGTGCCGAGCGCGAGAAGCAGCGCACCGCGCTGCTGGAGGGCGACGAGCGCCACCTCCCGGCCCGTGACAAGGGCCCGGTGCGCAAGTTCACCCGCGACTACGTGGACGCCCGCTGGTCGCTGGCCGAGTTCTTCCTGCCGGCCGCGGTCGTGATCCTGGTGCTCAGCATCGTCAAGGTGCCGGCCCTCCAGCTGCTCTCCACGCTGCTGTTCCTGCTCTTCTTCGTCCTGGTGGTGCTGGACTTCGTCCGGCTCGGCTTCGGCCTGCGCAAGCAGCTCGCCGAGCGCTTCGCCGGGCAGAACACCCGTGGCGCGGTCGCCTACGGTCTGATGCGCATCCTGCAGATGCGCCGGCTGCGACTGCCCAAGCCGCAGGTGCGGCGCGGGGAGAAGCCCTGACCGCCGAACCGGTGGACTCCGGCTGGGCCCCTCCCGTCTGGGACGGGCCCGGCCTCTACGCGCTCCCCGGCCAGGGCGGCGGCGGCCACGACCGGTTCGCCCAGGAGCGCGCCGGGTACGACCGCGGCGGGTACGAGCTGACCGGGTACGAGCGGCGGCTGCCCTCGCGCAGCGGCTCCTTCGCCGGCGCCGGCCCGTCCGCCGGGCGGTCCGGCTCGCTGCGCAACCTCGTCCGGCAGGAGATGGTCGCCCGGCAGCTCGCCGAGCAGTTGGCCGGCCGCGACGCGCAGCGCGTCCTCGACATCGGCTGCGGCCAGGGCACCCAGGCGCTGCGGCTGGCCCGGGCCGGGCACTACGTCACCGGCATCGACTCCGACCCGGCCGCGCTCGGCGCCGCCCAGGGCGCGCTCGCCGAGGAGTCCGAGGCGGTGCGGGAGCGGGTCCAGCTGCTGATCGGCGACGGCCACCAGTGCGGGCGCTGGTTCGGGGCGCGCAGCTTCGACGTCGTGCTCTGCCACGGTGTGCTGATGTACCTGCCCGACCCCGATCCGATGATCGCCTCGCTGGCCCGGCTGCTCGCCCCCGGCGGACTGCTCTCCCTGGTGGTGCGCAACCGCGACGCGCTCGCCCTGCGGCCCGCGGCCGCCGGCGACTGGCGGGCCGCCCTGGAGGCCTTCGAGAGCGACCGGTACTACAACCGGCTCGGGCTGGCGGCCCGCGCCGACCGGATCGCCGACCTCGCCGTCACCCTCTCCGAGGTGTCCGTGCCGCTGCGGCGCTGGTACGGCGTGCGGGTCTTCACCGACCACGCCCCCGACGACGCGGCGCCGGTCGACGGCCGGCAGCTCGCCCAGCTGCTGGAGGCCGAGGAGCGCGGCGGGCGCACCGACCCGTACCGGCAGGTCGCCGCGCTGCTGCACGTCGTCGGCATGAAGTAGCCCCGGAGCCGGGCCGGCTGCGGGGCCACCTCCGGCGGCTCAGTCCTCGTGCAGGCCCATCGTGTAGACCTCGCGGCCGTCGTCCAGCAGCACCGCGCGGTCCACGCCGTCCTCGGCCAGCTGCTTCCAGTTCTCCCCGATCCAGGTCTCCGCGTCCCCCTGGCCGGCGAACTCCTCCGCCTGGCCGCTCTCCGGGGCCACCACGGTGCCGTCCGCCTTCTCGTACCGCCATGTCCAGACCATGCCCGGCTCCTCCCGCCGACGATCAGCGATGCGCTGTGTGCGCACCCTAAGCCCTCAGGTTGCCCGGCCGGATCTTCGCTATGCGCGGTGCGCGAGGATGGGGTGCATGACATCCGACGCCCCACTCCCCCGCACCCTGCTGCTCGGCGGCGCCCGGTCCGGCAAGTCCACCAGGGCCGAGCAGTTGCTCGCCCACCACGAGGACGTGCTGTACGTCGCCACCGGCGGTACCCGGGACGGCGACACCGAGTGGGCGCAGCGGGTCGCGCTGCACCGGGAGCGGCGACCGGCGGGCTGGCGCACCGCCGAGACCTGCGACCTGGAGGCGGTGCTGGCCGACCCCGCCGACCCGGCACCGGTGCTGGTCGACTGCCTGGCGCTGTGGCTCACCGCCGTCATGGACGAGTGCGGCGCCTGGGACGACGCGGTCTGGGTGGACGGCGGCGAGGCCGCGGTGCAGCGGCGCTGCGCGGCGCTGGCCCGGGCCTGGGCCGGTACCCGGCGGCAGGCGGTGGCGGTCAGCAACGAGGTCGGCATGGGCGTCGTCCCGGCCACCGCCGCCGGCCGCCGGTTCCGCGACACCCTGGGCCGGCTCAACATGGCGATCGCCGACGCCTCCGAGCGTGTGCTGCTGGTGGTCGCGGGGCAGGTTCTCACCGTCAAGCCCGCCGCCGACTGAACGACGGCGGCGTGTAGCCTTCCGGACGATGGACACGACCGTGGATCTCGATACGTTCTCCTCGCTCGTCGAGCGCCCCGACGAGAGCGCCCGGCGCGCCGCCGAGGAACGGTGGCAGGAGCTGGACCGGCCTCGCAACGGCCTCGGCAGGCTGGAGGAGCTGGGCGCCTGGCTGTCGTCCGTGCAGGGGTGCTCCCCGGTACGGCCGCTGTCGGCGCCCAAGGTGGTGCTGTTCGCCGCCGACCACGGGGTGGCCCGCCTTGGGGTGTCCCGGCTGCCCGCGCAGGGCGGTACGGCGGCGCGGGTGCGCGCCGTGCTCGACGGCACCGCGCCGGTCGCGCTGCTCGCCCGCCGCTTCGGCGCCGGGGTGCGGGTGGTGGACGTCGCGGTCGACGCCGACGCCGACGGCTTCCCCGGCGAGGTCACCGAGCACCGGGTGCGGCGCGGCTCCGGGCGGATCGACGTCGAGGACGCGCTGAGCCCCGAGGAGACCGCGAGGGCGTTCCGGGCCGGCATGGCGGTGGCCGACGAGGAGGCCGACGCCGGGACCGACCTGGTGGTGCTGGGCGACCTCGGGGTCGGCTCGACCACGGTGGCGGCGGTGCTGGTCGGCGCGCTCTGCGGGACGGACGCGGCGGCGGTCACCGGGCGCGGCTCGGGCATCGACGACCGGGTGTGGATGGTCAAGTGCGCGACCGTGCGGGACTCGCTGCGCCGGGCCCGCCCGGTGCTGGGCGACCAGCTGGCGCTGCTCGGGGCCACCGGAGGGGCGGACTTCGCGGCGATCACCGGGTTCCTGCTGCAGGCCGCGGTGCGCAAGCTGCCGGTGGTACTGGACGGGGTGGTCTCGGCGGCGTGCGCGCTGGTCGCGCAGCGGATCGCGTTCCGGGCGCCGGAGTGGTGGCGGGCCGGGCAGACCAGCGGTGAGCCGGCGCAGGCGAAGGCCTACGACCGGCTGACGCTGACGCCGCTGCAGGAGCAGGGCATCACGATGGGCGAGGGGGTCGGCGCGCTGATGGCGCTGCCGCTGCTCCAGGCCGCGGCGGACACGCTGGCCGAGGAGGTGCCGGAGGTGTTCGTGTCGGCGGCGCCGAGGGAGCCGGCGCGGCTGCCGACGGCGGCGGAGCTGCTGGGGAAGCTGTAGGACGGGTCGGGGGCCCGGGTCCGGTCGGTGACGACGGGTCCGGGCCCTTCGGCTGTTCCGAGTGGTCGGTGGGTGGTCGGTGTGCGGGACGGGTTGCGGTTCGCGTTCGGGACCTTGTCGGTGCTGCGGGTGCGGGTCGAGCGGTGGGACCGGGAGGCCGGGGGGCGGGCGATGGTGCTCGCTCCGGTGGTCGGGGTGGTGCTGGGGGCGCTCGCCGCGGGTGCGGGGGCCCTGGTCGCCTGGCGGGCGGGCGGGCCGCTCGGGGCGGTGGCGGCGGTCGGGGTGCTCGCGGCGCTGACCCGGGGGCTGCACCTGGACGGGCTCGCGGACGTCGCGGACGGCCTGGGCAGCGGGAAGCCCGCCGAGGACGCCTTGCGGATCATGAAGCAGTCGGACATCGGCCCGTTCGGCGTGCTCACCCTCGTCCTGGTGCTGCTGGCGCAGGTCGCGGCGCTGGCCGGGCAGTTCGCCGTCTCCCCGCTGCGCGGTGCGCTCGCGGTGCTCGCGGCGGCGGTGGCCGCGCGGTGCGCGCTCGCCTGGGGGTGTCTGCGGTCGGTGCCGGCGGCCCGGCCGGGCGGGCTGGGCGCGATGGTGGCGAGCACGGTGACGCCGGGTGCGGCCGTCGTCTCGACGGGCGCGGTGGCGGCCCTGCTCGCTCTCGCCGGCATGACGGACGGATGGTCAGCTGCCGTGCTGCCGACGGCCGTTGTTCTTGGCCTCGGTGGATCCTGGCTGCTGCTGCGGCGCTGCGTGCGGCGGTTCGGCGGGATCACCGGGGACGTGCTCGGCGCGATGGCGGAGACCGCCGCGACCGGTGCCCTGCTGGCAGTCGCGCTGCTGCGCTGAGGAGGACGCCAAGGCCCGTGCGCCGAAAGGCGGTACACCGGGCGGCGCGTGATCCCAGCATGCGGACTACCATGCGGGGAGCACCGCAGCCCTGCACCGCCGCAGGTCCTGCCCGTCCTGCGCACGTCGAGGCGCCGGGGCCTCTGGTGTGCGCGACCGCCCCGGCGGTGGGCGCGCGCAGCCAGGGGTCCCGGGTCCGGCGGACGCCGGCCGGTCGGCCTGGCCGGCGGACCGGGCTGCGCCGGTGCGGCACACGCGCCGCGACCGGTCGTGGACCGCGAAAGAACAGGACGTTTTACGTGACTGCATTGTCTGTGAGCACCTCCTCCGCCGCCTCGCTGCGCGCGGACGCCCTGGTGGTCGGCGTGGCGAAGGGCCCCAAGGGCATCGTGCTGGCCCCCGGCGCCGAGGCCGTGGCCGAGGCGTTCGAGGGCAAGCTGACCGAGGTTCTCAGCACGCTGGGCGCCACCGGCGCCGAGGGCGAGACCGTCAAGGTCCCCTCCCCGGCCGGTCTCAAGGCCGCGCTCGTGCTCGCGGTCGGCCTCGGTGACGCCGCCGAGGGCGGGTACGAGCTGGAGGCGCTGCGCCGCGCCGCCGGTGTGGCCGCCCGCGCCCTGGCCGGTGCCAAGAAGGCCGCGCTGGCCCTGCCGGCCGAGTCGGCCGACGAGATCGAGGCGGTCGCGCTGGGTGCCCTGCTCGGCGCCTACGCGTTCGGCACCTACAAGAACAACGGCAACGGCGGCAAGGAGCCGGTCGGCGAGCTGGTGCTGCTGTCGACCCGCAAGGGCAGCAAGGACGCCAAGGCCGCGGTCGAGCGCGCCCTGGTCGTCGGCGAGGAGATGAACCGCGCCCGCGACCTGGTCAACACCGCCCCGAACGACCTGAACCCGAAGTCCTTCGCCGCGCTCGCCCAGGCGGCCGGCAAGGAGCACGGCCTCAAGGTCGAGGTGCTGGACGAGAAGGCGCTGCTCAAGGGCGGCTTCGGCGGCCTGCTGGGCGTCGGCAACGGCTCGGTCAACCCGCCGCGCCTGGTGAAGGTGGCCTACACCCACCCGAAGGCCAAGGCCAGCCTGGCGTTCGTCGGCAAGGGCATCACCTACGACTCGGGCGGCATCTCGCTGAAGCCGGCCGGCCACAACGAGACCATGAAGTGCGACATGGCCGGCGCCGCCGCGGTGTTCGCCGCCGTGGTCTCCGCCAAGCGTCTCGGCCTGCAGGTCAACGTCACCGCCTGGCTGGCGCTGGCGGAGAACATGCCGTCCGGCTCGGCCACCCGCCCGGGCGACGTGCTGCGGATGTACGGCGGCAAGACCGTCGAGGTGCTGAACACCGACGCCGAGGGCCGCCTGGTGCTGGCCGACGCCATCGTGCGCGCCGGCGAGGAGAACCCGGACGTGATCGTCGACGTCGCCACCCTGACCGGCGCGATGATGATGGCGCTGGGCAACCGCACCTTCGGCGTGATGGCCAACGCCGACGAGCTGCGCGACACCCTGCACGCGGTCGCCGGCGAGGTGGGCGAGCAGTCCTGGCCGATGCCGCTGCCGGCCGAGCTGCGCAAGGGCATGACCGAGTCGACCGTCGCCGACCTGGCCAACATGGGCGAGCGGATGGGCGGCGGCCTGGTGGCCGGCCTGTTCCTCAAGGAGTTCGTGGCCGAGGGCATCGACTGGGCGCACCTGGACATCGCCGGTCCGGCGTTCCACGAGGGCGCGCCGTTCGGCTACACCCCCAAGGGCGGCACCGCCTCCGCGGTGCGCACCCTGGTCCGCTTCGCCGAGCAGAAGGCGGCGGGCGGCAAGGCCTGACGGCCCGGCACGACCGACGGACGGGGTCCGGTGCGCACGCCGCGCCGGGCCCCGTCCGGCTATCCGGGGCGGGTTACCTGCCGGTAGGGGACACGGGGCGGCCACCGCACCTCTGTTCGCTGCGGGCGAAACTTTGTTCCACAGTGCGGAACCCGGGGCCCCGAGGGCTCGCCGACCGCTCGCCGCCCTCCCGGCCAACCCCGCTCTGAGCTGCGACGATGGCCCCGGACATGGACTGTTCCCGGCGTTCCCACCACCCCTCGGGCCGCCCCCGGGGCGGACCCGGACATCAGTCGCCGCGAACAAGTGCGAAGATGTATTTCCGGCACGACTGGGCGCCCCACAAAGGCTTCCGACCCACCGGACCGCGACCGGCCCGGCGATCCACACCCCTTGCTTGGAGGACGTGACGTGGCGAACGACGCCAGCACCGTTTTCGACGTAGTCATTCTCGGAGGCGGAAGCGGCGGTTACGCCGCGGCGCTCCGTGGCGCCCAGCTGGGCCTGAGCGTCGCCCTGGTCGAGAAGGGTGAGCTCGGCGGCACCTGCCTGCACCGCGGCTGCATCCCGACCAAGGCCCTGCTGCACGCGGCCGAGATCGCCGACGAGACGAAGGAGGCCGCCGAGTTCGGCGTGCTGGCCACCTTCCAGGGCATCGACATCAACGGCGTCCACAAGTACAAGAACGACGTCGTCGCCGGCCTCTACAAGGGCCTGCAGGGCCTGGTGGCGTCCCGCAAGGTCACCTTCATCCAGGGCGAGGGCAAGCTCTCCTCGCAGACCTCGGTGGACGTCAACGGCCAGCGCATCGAGGGCCGCCACATCGTGCTGGCCACCGGCTCCGTGCCGCGCTCGATCCCGGGCCTGGAGATCGACGGCGACCGCGTCATCTCCTCGGACCACGCCCTCAAGCTCGACCGCATCCCGAAGTCGGCCGTCATCCTCGGCGGCGGCGTGATCGGCGTCGAGTTCGCGTCCGTCTGGAAGTCGTTCGGCGTCGACGTCACCATCGTCGAGGCCCTGCCGCACCTGGTCCCGCTGGAGGACGAGGGCTCCTCCAAGCTGCTGGAGCGCGCCTTCCGCAAGCGCGGCATCAAGTTCGAACTGAAGGCCCGCTTCTCGGGCGTCGAGTACACCGAGACCGGTGTGCGCGTCTCCACCGAGAACGGCAAGCAGATCGACGCCGACCTGCTGCTCGTCGCCATCGGCCGCGGCCCGGTCTCGGCCGGCCTGGGCTTCGAGGAGAACGGCGTCGCGATGGACCGCGGCTACGTCCTCGTCGACGAGTACATGCGCACCAACGTGCCGACCGTCTCGGCCGTCGGCGACCTCGCCCCGACCCTGCAGCTGGCGCACGTCGGCTTCGCCGAGGGCATCCTGGTCGCCGAGCGCCTGGCCGGCCTCAAGCCGGTGCCGATCGACTACGACGGCGTCCCGCGCGTGACCTACTCCAACCCCGAGGTGGCCTCCGTCGGCATCTCCGAGGCCAAGGCCGTCGAGCTGTACGGCAAGGAGAAGGTCGTCACCGTCAAGTACAACCTGGCCGGCAACGGCAAGAGCAAGATCCTGAAGACCGCCGGCGAGATCAAGCTCGTCCAGGTCAAGGACGGCGCCGTCGTCGGTGTCCACATGGTCGGCGCCCGCATGGGCGAGCAGGTCGGCGAGGCCCAGCTGATCTACAACTGGGAGGCTCTGCCGGCCGAGGTCGCGCAGCTCATCCACGCCCACCCGACCCAGTCCGAGGCCCTCGGCGAGGCGCACCTGGCGCTGGCCGGCAAGCCGCTGCACGCGCACGACTGATCGCGCCCCCCACCCCCCATTCCAGTTCGCAAGACTTGATAGGAGTCGCTGAAACCATGGCGGTCTCAGTAACACTGCCCGCGCTGGGCGAGAGCGTTTCCGAGGGCACCGTCACCCGTTGGCTGAAGGCCGAGGGTGAGCGCGTGGAGGTCGACGAGCCGCTGCTCGAGGTCTCCACCGACAAGGTCGACACCGAGATCCCGGCCCCGGCCTCCGGCATTCTGGCCTCGATCAAGGTCGCCGAGGACGAGACCGTCGAGGTCGGCGCCGAGCTGGCGATCATCGACGACGGCTCGGGTGCCCCGGTCGCCGCTCCGGCTCCGGTCGCCGAGGCCGCTCCGGTTGCCCCGGCCGCTCCGGTCGCCGCCCCGGCCCCGGTCGCCGAGGCCCCGGTCGCCGCTCCGGCCCCGGCCGCCGAGGCTCCGGCCGCCCCCGCCACCGCTCCGGCCGCCGACGCCACCCCGGTGCTGCTGCCGGCGCTGGGCGAGTCGGTCACCGAGGGCACCGTCACCCGCTGGCTGAAGGCCGAGGGTGACACGGTCGAGGTCGACGAGCCGCTGCTCGAGGTCTCCACCGACAAGGTCGACACCGAGATCCCGTCGCCGGTCGCCGGCACGCTGGTGAAGATCCTGGTCGGCGAGGACGAGACCGCCGAGGTCGGCGCCCAGCTCGCGCTGATCGGTGCCGCGGGTGCCGTCGCCGCCGCTCCGGTCGCCGCTGCTCCGGCCGCCCCGGTCGCGGCTCCGGCCCCGGTCGTGGAGGCCCCGGTCGCCGCTCCGGCTCCGGTCGCCCCGGCTGCTCCGGCTCCGGTCGCCGCCCCGGTCGCCGCTCCGGCTCCGGTTGCCGCCGCTCCGGCCGCTCCGGCCCCGGTCGCCGCTCCGGCCCCGGCCGCCCCGGCTGCCCCGGCTCCGGCCGCCCCGGTCGCCGACGCCGGTGACGCCTACGTCACCCCGCTGGTGCGCAAGCTCGCCGCCGAGCACGATGTCGCGCTGTCCGCCGTCACCGGCACCGGTGTCGGCGGCCGCATCCGCAAGCAGGACGTCCTGGCCGCCGCCGAGGCTGCCAAGGCCGCCCAGGTGCAGGCCCCGGGCCCGGTCGCCGCCGCTCCGGCCGCCGCACCCAAGGCCGCCGTCGCGCCGTCCGCCCTGCGCGGTCAGACGGTCAAGATGACCCGCATGCGCAAGGTCATCGGCGACAACATGATGAAGGCCCTGCACGAGCAGGCGCAGCTCACCAGCGTGGTCGAGGTGGACGTCACCAAGATCATGTCGCTGCGCGCCAAGGCCAAGGACGGCTTCCTGGCCCGCGAGGGCGTCAAGCTCTCCCCCATGCCGTTCTTCGTCAAGGCCGCCGCCCAGGCGCTGAAGACCCACGCGGTCGTCAACGCCCGGATCAACGACGCCGAGGGCACCATCACCTACTTCGACACCGAGAACATCGGTATCGCGGTGGACTCGGAGAAGGGTCTGATGACCCCGGTCATCAAGGGTGCGGGCGACCTCAACATCGCCGGCATCTCCAAGAAGACCGCCGAGCTGGCCGGCAAGGTGCGCGACAGCAAGATCACCCCGGACGAGCTGTCCGGCGCCACCTTCACCATCAGCAACACCGGTTCGCGCGGTGCGCTGTTCGACACCGTCATCGTGCCGCCGAACCAGGCCGCGATCCTGGGCATCGGCGCCACGGTCAAGCGCCCGGTGGTCATCGAGGCCGACGGCGGCACCGCCATCGGCATCCGCGACATGACCTACCTGTCGCTCTCCTACGACCACCGCCTGGTGGACGGCGCCGACGCCGCCCGCTACCTGGTGGCCGTCAAGGAGATCCTGGAGGCCGGCGAGTTCGAGGTCGAGCTCGGCCTGTAAGGCCCCGGGAGTCCACCTCCGGCAGCACCGGAACCCCGCACCGTCCCCGGACGGCGCGGGGTTCCGCGTGTCCGGGGCCCTCCCGGCGGCCACGGCCGGGGGCTTCGCGCCGTTCCGGGTTTTTCGAGCGGTTCCGGGTGATTCACCCGTTCTTCGCATGCGCGCGTGCGGCCGAACAGGGATGCTGGAGCGGTGATGGACGAGACCGACTTCTGGCTGATCATCGACGAGACCCGGGAGGCCGCCGAGGGCGACCCGGACGAGCAGGCGGACCGCCTGGTGGAACGGCTCGGTGAGCTGGCCCCGGACGACGTCATCGACTTCGCCCGGCTCTTCGAGGCCCGCTTCCAGCGCGCCTACCGCTACGACCTGTGGGGCGCGGCGTACCTGCTGCTGGGCGGCGCCTCCGAGGACTCCTTCGACTACTTCCGGTGCTGGCTGATCGGCCAGGGCCGGGACGTCTTCGAGGGCGGCCTGTACGAGCCCGACGACCTGGCGGACCTGCTGCCGGAGTTCGACGAGGAGGAGGACGGCGAGGCCGAGGACCTCGGCTACGCCGCCGACGAGGCCTACGAGCAGCTGACCGGACTGCCGCTGCCCGAGGTGGGCGGGCGGCAGCCCGCGCGGCCGTCCGGAGCCGCCTTCGACTTCGACGACCCGGACGTCATGGCGAAACGGTTTCCCAAGCTCTGGGAGCGGTACGGGGATTGAGGACGGGGGACTGAGGACGGGGGCCGAGGACGGGGGGCCGAGGACGGCCGGCACCGGGCGCGGCCGGGGGCTCAGACGCTCGAACCGCCCGCCGCGCCGGTGTCCTGCTTGATGCCCTTGAGGATCTGGTCCAGGGCCGAGGGGTCGGGCGCGCCCGCGGCGTCGTCCACCCCGCCCTCGAAGGCCACGTAGCCGCCGCCCTTGGCCGGGACGGCCGCCAGCAGGATGTAGCCCTTGCTGCCGTCCGAGGTCACGATGTGCCAGCGCACCGCGTACCCGGCGATACCCGCCACCGTGGTGCTGGAGGAGCCGGCGTCGGTGTGCGAGCTGATGTCGGTGAAGATCGCCGCCGCGTAGGCCGGCATCGCCGCCTCGGCCGCCGCGCGGGCGGTGCTGCCGGAGATGGTGTCCTTCTCAACCGAGAACTGACCGCGGATGCAGTTGCCGCCGCCGGGGCAGGTGTACTGGCCGGTGCCGAGGAAGACGGTCGAGTGGGCGCCGCTGGTGTTCGCCTGCCAGCCTTCGAGGACCGGCACGGTGATGCCGTGCTGGGGGTCGGCGACGGTGTCCTTGACCGCCGGGGTCGGGCGCGCCGACGCGGTGGGCGACGACGAGTCCGGCCCGGTCGTGGTCGGGGCCGGGGCCGGGGTGTCGGTGACGGTGACCGTGGTCACCGGACGGGACCTGTCGGCGGACGGGCCGTCACCGCCGCTGTTGAGCGCGATGGCGGCCACCACGCCGACCACGGCCAGCACCGCGACCCCGATACCGACGGCCGTACCCGTCCTGATCCGGTTCGGCCTGGAGGGCGGCGGGTAGGCGGCCGGCGGGTAGCCGTAGGCCGGCGGGTTCTGCGCCGGGTAGCCGTAGCCGGGCTGCCCCGGCTGCGGCGGGCCGTAGGCGTACGAGGGCGGCGGGGGCGCGGCGGACGGGCCGCCGGGGCTCTGCCAGGAGACCTGCGTCGGGGCGTCGGCAATCGGGCCGCCGCCCGCCTGGACGGGGCGCACGTCACTGGTCCAGGCCGTGCCGTCCCACCAGCGCTCATGACCGGCCGTGCCGTCCGCACCCGGAACCGGGTACCACCCGGGAGGCGTCGAGTTGCTCACGGCAAGACCGTACCCGCCCGGGTGATGCTCCAGACAGGCCGGGTCCGTCACGACTCTGCACCACCCGGACAACGTTTCTGACGAAGTGTCAGTCGAGTGCCGAGCGGTGCGGGGGCCGGCCGAGGTTCGGCGGGGTCGTCCGGGTCGGGCGGGGTCAGCAGGGTCGGCGGGGTCGGCGGGGTCGGCCGGTTCAGTCGGTTCAGTCGGTGAGGGGGCGGGCCATCCAGACGTCGTCGACGTAGGCACCGTCGATCAGGAACTCCTCGGCGAGCACGCCCTCGACCACGAAGCCGCAGCGCCCGTAGAGCGCGCGGGCCGGGGCGTTGTGGCCGAGCACCCGCAGGGTGAGCTTGCGGGCGCCCTGGCCGCGGGCCGCCCGGCAGGCCTCCTCGATCAGCGCGACGCCGATGCCCCGGCCGCGGACGGAGGCGTCGACGGCCAGTCCCTGGATCTGGCGCACGTGCTGGTTGCTGGCCAGCGGGGTCGGCGGGGCGATCCGGATGTAGCCGACGATCCGGCCGTCGAGCAGGGCGAGGCGGAACTGGTCCGGGAGGTGGCGCTCGTCGAAGACCCCCGCGTCCTCGGCGGGCCGCGGGCCGACGTCGGCCAGCGGGGTCCAGGTGGTGCGGTTGAGGACGGCGAGTTCCTTCTCGTCCTCGGGCCGGGCCGGGCGGATGATCAGATCGTCGGTTTCGTGCATGCGCGGCATGCTAACGACGGGCCGCGCGGACGTACACGGAATTTTCCTCCCTCCGCCGCTTCGCCCCCGGCTCCTCGCCGGAGCCGCACGGCACCGGCGCTCCCGTGAACGGGCACGACCGGCTGCGAGGATGGGCGCATGAGAATCGCGGTCACAGGATCCACGGGACTGATCGGCTCGGCACTCGTCGACTCACTGCTGGCGGACGGGCACCAGGTGGTGCGGCTGGTCCGGCACCGCTCGAAGACCGGGCCCCGGCCGGACGGCACCACCGCCATCGGCTGGAACCCGCTGCTGGGCCAGGTCGACCGGGCCGGGCTCGCCGGGGTCGAGGCGGTGGTGCACCTCGCGGGCGCCGGGGTCGGCGACCGTCGCTGGAGCGAGGGCTACAAGCGGGAGATCCGGGAGAGCCGGGTGCTCGGCACCGAGACGCTGGCCGCCGCACTGGCCGGGCTGGACGAGCCGCCGAAGGTCCTCGTCAGCGCCTCGGCCGTCGGCTACTACGGCCAGACCGGGGACCGGGTGATCGACGAGTCCTCGCCCGCCGGGGACGACTTCCTGGCCGAGGTCTGCGCGGAGTGGGAGTCCGCCGCCGCACCGGCCGAGCGGGCCGGGATCCGGGTGGTCCACCCGCGCACCGGCCTGGTGCTCTCCGCGGCCGGGGGTGCGGGCGGCCGGCTCGTGCCGCTGTTCCGGCTGGGCCTCGGCGGGCGGCTCGGCGACGGCCGGCAGTACTGGAGCTTCATCTCGCTCGCCGACGAGGTCGCCGCGCTGCGCTTCCTGATCGACCGGGAGGACATCGGCGGTCCGGTCAACCTGACCGCCCCGGAGCCGGTGACCAACGCGGAGCTGACGGCGGCGCTCGGACGGGCGCTGCGCCGGCCGACGCCTTTCCCGGTGCCGCGGGCCGTACTGGAGGCGGTCCTCGGCGAGTTGGCGATCGAGGTGGTCGGCAGCCACCGGGTGGCGCCGCGCCGGCTGCTGGACGCGGGCTTCCGGTTCGAGCACCCGGACGTCGACTCGGCGGCGCGGGCGGCGCTCTGAGGAAGGGGCGGGAGCCTTCGGGGGCCGGGCGCGCGGTCGTGCCCGGCCCCCACGCGTAGCCGCGCTACGACGTTCACCCTGGCCAGGGGCATATGCCGAACGGAGCCCGGGCGATCGCGGGGCGCCTGCCGGGCACTTGCGGGGCGATTCCCGGGAGGGGGCTCCGGGAGGGGGCGCACGGGAGCACGGGGCGGGCGCGCTACGCGCCCCCGGTGACGGTGTGCGCCCGCCGGACGCCATCACGGCCGGATCGACGCACAGTCCGTGACGGCACCTCCACTGGATGCGATCACTCCTCTTCCCCGCCTCGGATCGGGCCCGATGCGCTTGTCTGACCGTCGCACTGACTGGGCATCACACCGATCGGACCGTGTCCCAGCACCCCGCTGCCTGCGCCGGCCCGAAACATCCGGGACCAGGGAGGGAGCCACCCGTGCCCACGTACGACTTCACTCGCCGCACCCGCCGACAATCCGATCCGGACGTCGTCGTGGTGGGAGCCGGCCTCGCGGGCCTCGCCGCCGCCCGCGTGCTCACCGGCCACGGCATCACCGTCCAGGTCCTGGAGGCCGCCGACCGGATCGGGGGCCGCGCGGCCTCCCACGAGCAGGACGGCTTCCGACTCGACCACGGCAGCCATCTGCTGAACACCGCCTTCCCCGAGCCGCGACGCGTGCTCGACCTCGACCGCCTCGACCTGCGCCCGCTCGCCCCGGGCGTCCTGGTGCACAACGGCGGGCGCCGGTACCGGGTCGGGGACCCGCAGCTGACCACCGCCCGGCAGGCCGCCGCCCGGGCACCGCTGGGCAGCCCGCTGGACAAGGCACGCCTCGGCAGCTGGCTCAACCGACTCGCCGCCACCCCGCCCGGCCGGCTGAAGGCCCGGCCGGAGACCACCGCCGCCCGGGCCCTCGGCGAACGCGGGCTCGCCCCGCGCACCGTCGACGGCCTGCTGCGCCCACTGCTCGGCGCCCTGCTCAGCGACCCCGCCCTCGGCACCAGCAGCCGGGTCGCCGACCTGGTGCTGCGCTGCTACGCGCGCGGCCGGCTCTGTCTGCCCGCCGGGGGGATCGCGGCCGTGCCGGCCCAGCTGGCCGCCGCGCTGCCCCCCGGCACCGTCCGCACGGGAGTGCGGGTCACCGCGATCGCGGCCGACGGCGTGGAGACCGCCGAACACGGGCGGATCGGCGCACAGGCCGTGATCGTCGCGACCGATCCGCGCTCCGCCGCCGAGCTGCTGCCCGGACTGCGGCTGCCGGACTTCCACCCCGTCACGACCTTCCACCACGCGGCCGACCGGGCGCCGCTGGGCGAGGCCGCGCTGCTGCTGGACGGCGACCGTCCGGGCGGACGTCCGTCGCTGGTCTCGCACTCGCTGGTGCTCAGCGCGCTGCACCCCTCGTACGCCCCGCCCGGGCAGGCGCTGATCGCCACCACGGTGCTCGGCCTCCGCGCCTTCGACGCCGGCGGGCCGGCCGCGCTGGAGCCGGCCGTGCGCAAACGGCTGGCGGAGCTGTACGGCACGCCGACCGGCGGCTGGCAGTTCCTCGGCGTGCGGCACCTGCCGGACGCGGTGCCCGCCATGCCGCCGCCGCACAACACCCGGCGGCCGGTACGGCTGCTGGCCGGACTGTACGTGTGCGGCGACCACCGGGACACCAGCAGCGTGCAGGGGGCGCTGGTCTCCGGGCGGCGCGCGGCCGAGGCCGTGACGCGCGACCTCGGGCTGCCGACCAGCACCCCGGAGGCCGCCGCGGCCTGACGGACCCGAGGGCACGCGGTCCGTCCCCGGTCCGGCTGCCGGACGGGTGACGGACCGCATGCCAATATGCCGATATGACCGCTGATCGGATGACGACCGCCACCCCACCGGCCGCCGCGTGAGCGCCGGACCCACCGTCCAGCCGCTCGCGCTGATCCTGGTCCCCGCCGCCGCGGTCGCCGCCCCGCTGCTGGCCGACCGGCTGCTGCGGTGGATCGCCGTGCCCAGCGTGGTGTTCGAGATCCTGCTCGGCGTCCTGATCGGCCCCGACGTCCTGGGCTGGGTGCACGTCGACGTCCTGATCGACGCGCTCTCCCGGTTCGGGCTGGCCATGCTGATGTTCCTGGCCGGGTACGAGATCGACTTCGCCAGGCTGCGCGGCGGCCCGCTGCACCGGGCCGTCGCCGCCTGGCTGGTCACCGTGCTGGCCGCGCTCGGCCTCGGCGCGCTGGTCGACCCGCACCCGCTGGACGGCGCCTTCGCCGGGCTGGCGCTCACCACCACCGCGCTCGGCACCATCCTGCCGGTGCTGCGCGACTCCGGGGAGCTGCCCACCCCGTTCGGCTCGCTGGTCATGGCCACCGGCGCGGTCGGCGAGTTCGGGCCGATCATCGCCGTCGCCGCGCTGCTCAGCGGCAACACCCCGGCCCGCACCGCCGTCATCCTGGCCGCCTTCGCGGTGATCACCGCCGTCGCGGTCGGCGGCGCCCGGCGCCCGCGGCCGGCCTGGATGACCGGGCTGATCCGGCGCACCCTGCGCACCTCCGGTCAGTTCGCCGTGCGCACCGTGGTCCTGGTGCTCGCCACCATGGTGGCCGCCGCGCTCTGGCTGGAGCTGGACATGCTGCTCGGCGCGTTCACCGCCGGCATCGTCTCCCGGCTGCTGCTCCGCGACATGCCCCGGCACACCGAGGAGGTCATCGAGGCCAAGCTGGAGGGCATCGGCTTCGGCTTCCTCGTCCCGGTGTTCTTCGTGGTCAGCGGTATGAACTTCGACCTGGACGCGCTGCTCGGCGACCCGGGCACGCTGCTGCTCGTACCGGTCTTCCTGCTCCTGCTGCTCGCCCTGCGCGGGGTGCCCGCCGCGCTGCTCGCGCCCGCCGGGCTGGGGCGGCGTGACCGGGCCGCGCTCGGCCTGTACGGCGCGACCGCGCTGCCGCTGGTCGTGGTGATCACCACGATCGAGGTGGACACCGGCCACCTGCCGTCCTCGACCGCGGCCGCCCTGGTCGGCGCGGGCATGCTCTCGGTGCTGCTGTTCCCGCTGACCGCGCAGCGGCTGCGCGGGGACGTCCGGCCGCCGGCCGCCGTCGGGGGCGGCCGGCCGCGGGTGAACGCCGAGAGCTGGTGACTCCTCGGACCGGTCGGGGCCGGTGAGTTCTCGGACCGGTCAGATCACCCCCGCCTGGCGGGCCGTTTCCTCGAACGCGCGCGCCACCGGGCTGCCCCGGTACGGGGTGAGCCGGCGGTGGAAGTCGCGCACGTACTCCAGCGACCGGGCCGACCGCATCTCCCCCGCCGCCCGCAGCGCGTCGGTCGCCATGCCGCAGGCCTCGTCGAGGTCCCCCATGCCGAGCCGGGCGGTGGCCAGCACCAGCCGGCAGAAGATCCGGCTGCGGGCGTACGCGGGCGAGCGCAGCCGCAGCGACTTCTCGGCGTGCTGGGCGGCCGTGCGCCACTGCTGGAGGTCCCGGTAGCAGTGCGCGAACTCGTCGGAGAGCTGCGCCTCGTCGAAGAACCGGGCCCAGGACGGCAGCTCGTCGCCGGTCCGGGCCGCCGCCAGCGCGCGCTCGGCCCGGACCAGCGCGGTGGTGCAGGAGCGGACGTCGCCGAGCAGGCCGTGCCCGCGCGCCTCGGCGGCGTGCAGCAGTGCCTGCACGGTCGGCGGCACCGCCGTGCCCACGCCCTGCTGGGCGACCCGGGCCAGCTGGACGGCCTCCCGGCCGTGGCCGAGGTGGACGGCCTGCTGGCTCATCGTCACCAGCACGTACCCGCCGAGCGCGCGGTCCCCGGCGGCCTGGGAGAGCCGCAGCGCCTGGACGAAGTAGCGCTGGGCCAGACCGTGCGCGGCGATGTCGAAGGACGTCCAGCCGGCCAGCCGGGTGAGGTCGGCGACGGCCCCGAACAGGGCGCGGCCGATCTGCTCGCCGTAGCGGCCGCGCAGCATCGGCTCGGCCTCGCTCTCCAGGTAGCGGACCAGCGCCTGGCGGGCGTGGCCGCCGCCGTAGGCGTGGTCCAGCGCGCGGAACAGGTCGCCGACGGCGCGGATGGCGGCGATGTCGCCGCGGCCGACACGCAGCGCCGGGCGCTGTTCGCGGCCCGGGTCGTGGAACGGCGGCTCGACGGCGATCGGGGGGCGCCGGCTCTGGGTGGGCACCCGGGCGCCGAGCGCGGCGGCGCCGGCCGTCGGGGCGGTGCCGGGCCCGGCGGGGCCGGTCCGGGCGACCGGGGCCGGGCCGCGCGGCGCGGGGCCCGCGGGGTGGCCGACGGCCCCGCCGGGCGGGCCGACGGGCGGCACACCGGTTCCGGGGTCGGGCCGGGCCAGGGTGGAGCCGTCCCTGGCGACCCGCTCGTCGGTGCGGCCGATCAGCCAGTCGCGGCTGGGCACCACCAGGCCGGCCGGGGTGAAGGCGATCCGGCGCAGCTCGGACTGCGGCCCGATGTCCTTGCGCCACATGCTCGCCACGATGTCCACCGCCTCCTGCGGCGTCTCGGCGAACTCCAGGCCGGCGTAGACCGGGGCACAGGCGTCCAGACCGAGGTCCTGCGCGGTGAGACGGCGGCCGAGCCGGCGGGTGAACACCTCGGCGATCAGCGCCGGGGTGGCGCCGCGGGGCTGCTGGCCGCGGAGCCAGCGGGTGACGGAGGTCTTGTCGTAGCGCAGGTCCAGGCCGTGCTCCAGGCCGAGCTGGTCGACCCGGCGGGCCAGGCCGGCGTGCGAGAAGCCGGCCTCCTCGATCAGCGCGGCGAGCTGGAGGTTCTGGGTGGTGCCGGCCGACTGGTGCCGCTCCGGGGCGTGCGGCCGCTCGGGCGCGTGCGGCCGCTCCGGAGCGTGCCGGTCGGCGGCAAGGCGCTCTGCGGCATGGTGCTCGGCGGCGTGCCGGTCGGCGGGTGTGGCCTGCTCGGGCAGCCGCAGGTCGTCGGCGGCGGTCGGGGCGTCGGGGGCGTCCGGAAGGGCCCGGCCGACCGGACCTCGGTGCTGGTCGAGCGGGTCGAGCGGTCCGTACGCCGGGCTGTCGGTTGCAGGCCTTTGGGGCATAGTCAGTCAACACCTCTCGGACGCCGCACCGGCTCCACCAGCGGTTCGGCTGCCTGTGGCGACGCCCCCTGTCGGGAATCGGCGTGAATGTAGCGAGCATTCGGGCGCTATGGGTGGTTCTGACCCAGCAATCCTCCGAACGGGTGAAGCATCCGCGCCCATTGTGGGGAAGACACCTCTGGATGGGTTTGGCTTGGAGGACGCTCTTCGGCCATCGGCCGCGCTGACGGCGTGATGGCGGGGAACACCACAGTTCAGCGGGGTGCTGTAGGGAGCCGCCACATTGGAGGCGGGGCCGGCCGACGCCGGCGCCGTGGTCGAGGACACGCCCCCGCGGTCGAGGCCGGATCGCCGACCGGACCGCTCGGCGGCCTCCGGACGACCCACCGAGGACGTGGGCCGCGCACCTATGACGATCCGCCGGGATGTAGCGACCGTTCACATAGTGCCGCTCCCCCGCGCTTCCTACCGTGGTCCGACAGGGCCCTGACGGGGCGTCCGGAGCTCGGCGCGCACTACCGCATGCCCGCCGGCTCCCGACGACCGGCGGGGCCGAACAGCTACGATCTCGCTTCCCTCCTTGGGGCACGAAACACCCACTGTCGACGGGCGGCCGCACGATGAACGACCTCCACACCAGCTCGGCACCCGCGCTCCGCCGCCTGCTGGACCTGCTCGTCTCCGGCGCCGCCACCGAGGACTTCGCCGACGTGCTCGCCGACGCCCGCCGGCAGGGCGCCCCGGCGCCGGTGCTGAGCGAGATCGACGACGCCACCTGGCAGGCCCTGCGGGTCCACCGCACGATGCGCCAGCACCGGCGCCGCGAGGCCGAGCTGACGGCGCTCTTCGACACCGCCGGCGACCTCGCCGCCTCCCGCGACCTGGACGCCGTGCTGCAGGCGATCGTCCGCCGGGCCCGGATGCTGCTGGGCACCGACACCGCCTATCTGACCCTCCCGGACGAGGCCGCCGGCGACACCTACATGCGGGTCACCGACGGCTCGGTCTCGGTGCTCTTCCAGACCCTGCGGCTGAGCCTCGGCGACGGCCTCGGCGGCCTGGTCGCGCAGACCGCCCGCCCGTACGCCACCCCCGACTACCGCACCGACGGCCGCTTCCACCACACCGGCACCATCGACGCGGGCGTGCTCGACGAGGGCCTGGTGGCGATCATCGGCGTGCCGCTGCTGCTCGGCGGCCGGGTGATCGGCGTGCTGTTCGCCGCCGACCGCTCGCCGCGCGCCTTCTCCCCCGACGAGGTCGCGCTGCTCTGCACGCTGGCCGCGCACGCCGCCATCGCGCTGGACACCGCCAAGTCGCTGGCCGACACCCGGGCCGCGCTCGCCGAGCTGAACAGCGCCAACGAGCTGATCCGCGCCCACTCCGCCGCCGTCCAGCGCGCCGCGCAGGGCCACGACCGGCTCACCGACCTGGTGCTGCGCGGGGCCGAGGTGCCGGACGTCGCCGCGGCGTTGGCCGCCCTGCTCGGCGGCGAGATAGCCGTCCTGGACGCCGAGGGCGAGCCACTGGCCGGCCGGGCCGCCGCACCGGGCACCGGACCGGCCGAGGCGGCGGCCGCGTCCCGGGCCGAGGGGCGGTCGGTGCGGCACGGCGCGGCCTGGGTGTGCGCGGTGCTGGCCGGGCAGGAGCAGCTCGGCACCCTGGTGCTGCGCGGCCGTCCGGACCTCGACGACGCCGACCGCCGACTGTTCGAACGGGCGGGCGTGGTGACCGCGCTGCTCCTGCTGCTGCGGCGCTCGGTCGCCGAGACCGAGAACCGGGTGCGCGGCGAGCTGCTGGCCGATCTGCTCACCGCTGCGGACCGGGACCCGGCCGGGCTGACCGCGCGCGGCCGGCGGCTGGGCGTGGACCTCGGCCGCCCGCACCTGGTGCTGGTCGCGGAACCGGGCGACCCGAGGGACGCCGCCGCCCGCTCCCGGCTGGCGGGCGCGGCCGGGCGGTACCTGTTCGGCTCCCGGGGCATCGGCGCGGAGCACGGCGAGGCGGTGGTGCTGCTGGTCCCGGCCGGCGAGGGCGGGGCCGCCGAAAGGGACGCCACGGGAGGCTCCGAGGCCGCGCAGCACGCCGCCGAGCGGCTCGCCCGGCTGGCCGGGTTCCCGGTCACGGTGGGCGCCGGCCGTCCCGCCGCCGGCCCGGTCGCGCTGGCCGCCGCCTACGGGGAGGGGCTGCGCTGCGTCCGGGCGCTGCGCGTGCTCGGCCGGTCCGGCGAGGGCGCCTCGGCGCGGGCGCTCGGCTTCCTGGGCGTGCTGCTCGGCGACGGCCACGACGTGGCGGGCTTCGTGCGCGCGACGCTGGGCCCGCTGCTGGAGTACGACGCCCGGCGCGGCACCGAGCTGGTCCGCACCCTGCGCGCGTACTTCGACTGCGGCGGCAGCCTGACCCGGGCCAAGGACGAGCTGCACGTCCATGTGAACACGGTGGTGCAGCGACTGGACCGGGTCGAGGTGCTGCTGGGCGGGGACTGGAACGGTCCGGAGCGGTCGCTGGAGCTCCAGCTGGCGCTGCGGCTGCAACGGCTGTCCGGGCCGTGAGCGGCGTGCGGGGCCCTGTTCGGCCGGGGCCCCGCGGGGAAGGGGCCCGGCCGGTCCGCCGACGGGCGGGCGTACAGTGGGGAGGTTGGTCTCGAACGCCTGGCAAGGAGCAGTGGTGAGCGAGAACGTGCGGTTCATACGCATGGGCATCGGCGAGGGCGCCGTCCCCTACCAGGAGGCCTGGGAGGAGCAGCAGCGGCTGCACGCCCTGCGGGTCGCGGATGAGATCCCGGACACGGTGCTGCTGCTGGAGCACCAGCCCGTCTACACCATGGGCAAGCGCACCAACCCGGCCGATCTGCCGCTGGACGGCACCCCGGTGGTCGAGGTCAACCGGGGCGGCGAGATCACCTGGCACGGCCCCGGCCAGCTGGTCGGCTACCCGATCGTCAAGCTGCCGGACCCGATCGACGTGATCGCGTACGTGCGGCGGCTGGAGGAGGCGCTGATCCGCAGCTGCGGCGCGTTCGGCGTGGAGAGCACCCGGGTCGAGGGCCGCAGCGGCGTCTGGGTACTGGGCGAGTCCATCCCGGACGCGGTGGTGGACCCGGCGCAGGTCGTCGACATCGGCAAGCTCACCCTGCGGATGGGCCTGCCGCTGGGCATCGACCCGCGGCTGGCCGGCCCCGAGTACGCGCCGTCCAACGCCGGACAGCGCGGTGACGACCGCAAGCTGGCCGCGATCGGCGTCCGGGTCGCGCGCGGGGTCACCATGCACGGCTTCGCGCTGAACTGCGATCCGGACATGACCTGGTTCGACAAGATCGTGCCGTGCGGCATCCGGGACGCCGGGGTCGCCTCGCTGACCGGCGAGCTGGGCCGGGACCTCACCGTCTCCGAGGCGCTGCCGCTGGTCGAGAAGCACCTGGCCGAGGTGTTCGCCGAACTTCCCGAGCCGGCCCCCGGCCGCTGAGGCCCGCCGCCCCGGTTTCCGTTCGCCCCCGTTCTCGCTCGTCCCCGTAGCCGCTCGTCCCCAGAGCCGCTCGTCCCCGTCAACACCCCCCCGGGAATCTACCCGCCAGTAGCCCTGTTGCCCTGCGATTGCGGGGCCACTGCCCCGGCGAAGGCCGTACAAGCACAGGCGTACCCTGGGGGTACCCCGTCTAGTTCTAGGAGTCGCACGTGTCCGCTGTCGCACCCGACGGCAGGAAGCTGCTCCGCCTGGAGGTCCGCAACAGCGAGACCCCCATCGAGCGGAAGCCCGAGTGGATCAAGACCCGCGCGAAGATGGGCCCGGAGTACAACGCCCTCCAGTCGCTGGTGAAGAAGGAAGGGCTGCACACGGTCTGCCAGGAGGCCGGCTGCCCCAACATCTTCGAGTGCTGGGAGGACCGCGAGGCGACCTTCCTCATCGGTGGTGACCAGTGCACCCGCCGCTGCGACTTCTGCCAGATCGACACCGGCAAGCCCGCCGAGTTCGACCGGGACGAGCCGCGCCGCGTCGCCGAGTCCATCGTCACCATGGACCTCAACTACGCCACCATCACCGGTGTCGCCCGTGACGACCTGCCGGACGGCGGCGCCTGGCTGTACGCCGAGACGGTGCGCCAGGTGCACGCGATGACCGCCGGCCGCGAGAGCGGCCGCACCGGCGTCGAGCTGCTGATCCCGGACTTCAACGCGGTGCCGGAGCAGCTGGCCGAGGTCTTCTCGTCCCGCCCCGAGGTGCTGGCGCACAACGTCGAGACGGTGCCGCGGATCTTCAAGCGGATCCGGCCCGCCTTCCGCTACGAGCGCTCGCTGGACGTCATCACCCAGGCGCGCGCCGCCGGGCTGGTCACCAAGTCCAACCTGATCCTGGGCATGGGCGAGACCCGCGAGGAGGTCAGCCAGGCGCTGGCCGACCTGGTCGGGGCCGGCTGCGAGCTGATCACCATCACCCAGTACCTGCGCCCCTCGCTGCGCCACCACCCGGTGGAGCGGTGGGTCAAGCCGCAGGAGTTCGTCGAGCTGCAGGAGGAGGCCGAGGAGCTCGGCTTCGCCGGGGTCATGTCCGGTCCGCTGGTCCGCTCGTCGTACCGCGCCGGGCGGCTGTACCGGCAGGCGCTGGAGCGCCGGGAGCAGGCCGCGGTCTGAGCCGACCGGCCACGAGCCGAACCGGTCGACCGGCCGCGCTCGCCGAGCGTGAGCGTGTTTGAGCCATTGGAAGGGCGGAGCCGAGGCTCCGCCCTTCCGCGTTCATCACGCTTTGACTGCCTGGTCACGGGCTGGTAACACGGGGTGGTGACGATGGACTCGTCGCGAGTGTTCGATTCTTCTCAGCCACGGCCGCGGCCGCGAGGGGAGCTGTTCGGCATGCAGATGCGGATCCGGTCGATGGGGGTTGCGCTGCGGTTCGCCGAGAGCGTCCTGCTGTCCGGCGGACAGCGGCAGGCCCGGCGCAACGCCTGGGCGGCGGTGTGCGAGAACCGCCGGTACGCGGCCGACCGACGACACGACGCACTGGTGTCGGGGGCTCCGCCGGGCCCCCCGTCCGGCCCCGCCACGGGGCCGGCGACGGGTCGGCCGGCACGCCGCCGACCGCTTCCGTAGCGGCACCCGGGTCACGGTTCGGGGCGAACGGGCACCCGGGCTTGGATATCCCGTACCCACGCCACGTACCATGAGCCCTATGGCGAGGGAAACATCCGAGAACCCCGGGCGACTGAAGCAGATCCGCCTGGCGTACACCATGACCAAGAAGGTCGACACCAAGATCGGCCTGATCATCGCCGGCGTCGGCCTGCTGACCTTCGGCGTGTTCCTCGCCATCGGCTTCGCGATCGAGCACCCCGTCTACCTGGGCATCCTGGGCTTCATCGTGGCCGTCCTGGCCATGGCGATCGTCTTCGGGCGCCGGGCCGAGCGCGCCGCGTTCGGGCAGATGGAGGGCCAGCCGGGCGCCGTCGCGGCGGTGCTGAACAACATCCGGCGCGGCTGGAGTGCCAACACCACCCCGGTGGCCGTCACCCGCAGCCAGGACGCGGTCTACCGCGCCGTGGGCCGGGCCGGCATCGCGCTGATCGGTGAGGGCAACCCGAACCGGGTCCGCCAGCTGCTCGCGTCCGAGAAGAAGAAGATGGCCCGGGTCGTCGGCGACGTGCCGGTGCACGACATCGTGGTGGGCAACGGCGAGGGCGAGGTCCCGCTCAAGAAGCTGCAGATCCACCTGATGCGTCTGCCGCGCGCCATCACGCCCGCCCAGGTCACCGAGACCAACGACCGGCTGCGCGCGCTGGGCGACCTGCTCTCCAAGGCCCCCATCCCCAAGGGCCCGATGCCCAAGGGTGCCCGGATGCCCAAGGGCGGCCAGGTCCGCTGACCCCCTCCCCCGTCGACAGCACGAGAACGGCCCCGCCGCGGAAGCTCCGCGGCGGGGCCGTTCGTCGTTCTCGTGCGCTCCCGGAGGACCGGGGTGCCCGGATCCGGACCTCGCCGGCCGGACCGGGGTCCTCAGATCCGGACCTCGACGGTGCCGACCGCCTTGTCGTGCAGCCCGCGGGTGTCCCGGTCCCAGACCAGCGCCGGCACCAGCAGGCAGAGCAGCACCGTGCGCAGCAGCACCTGCGGAATGGTCGCCCGGCTGCCGTCCAGGCGGACGACCCGCAGCCCGAACAGCCGCTTGCCCACGGTCGTCCCGGTGGTGGCGAGCAGCAGCACGGTGACCGCGAAGAACAGCGGGGTGGTCCACATGTTCGCCGAGGACGTGGAGCCCTTGGCGATCAGCCCGTAGGCGACCAGGGCGACCAGCCAGCCGTCGACGAGCAGCGCGCCCATCCGGCGGCCGGGTCCGGCGATCGAGCCGGGGCCCTCCTTGGGCAGTCCGAGGCGCTCACCGCGGTGGCCGAAGTCGGCGCCCATCTTCTCGGCGGCCGCCTTCGGGCCGTCGATCCACGATCCCAACGCTTCTCTGGTGTCCACGAATCCACACTAACCGGGCGAACGCCGGGGACGGCCACCGCCTCCCCCGCCGGACCCGCCACCGACGGGTGAATCGGCCGTCGCCGGCTTTCCACCACCCCCGCCGAATGGTCCAGACCACTCCGGTGGCCCCACCTGGCAGGCCGAGGCGCTTTGTCCGGTCCCGTACGGCTTTGCCGTCCTCCGGACAGGTGTGGTTAACATTCAGGAAACGACTGGGTCACCGACCGGAAACGGCCCGTTCCTAGGGTGAGCCACATTCGCAACACCGAGGAGGATGGATGTTCAACAACGCCGCCGAAGTGAAGCAGTTCATCCAGGACAACGACGTGAAGTTCGTCGATGTCCGCTTCTGCGACCTGCCGGGCGTCTTGCAGCACTTCTCCGTACCCGCGGCGACGTTCGACCCGTCCGAGATCCTGATGTTCGACGGCTCGTCGATCCGCGGCTTCCAGGCCATCCACGAGTCCGACATGGCCCTGGTCCCCGACCTCGCCACGGCCCGGCTCGACCCGTTCCGCCAGGAGAAGCACCTCAACATCAACTTCTTCATCCAGGACCCGGTGACCGGCGAGGCCTACAGCCGCGACCCGCGCAACGTCGCCAAGAAGGCCGAGGCCTACCTCGCCTCCTCCGGCATCGCGGACACCGCGTTCTTCGGCCCCGAGGCGGAGTTCTACGTCTTCGACTCGGTCCGGTTCGACACCAGCGCCAACGCCTCGTACTACCACATCGACTCCGAGGCCGGCGCCTGGAACAGCGGCTCCACCGAGGGCGACGTCCGCGGCTACAAGGTCAAGTACAAGGGCGGCTACTTCCCCGTCCCGCCCGTCGACCACTTCGCCGACCTGCGCGCCGAGATGTCCCTGGAGCTGGCCAGGGCCGGCCTGGAGGTCGAGCGCCAGCACCACGAGGTCGGCACCGCCGGCCAGGCCGAGATCAACTACAAGTTCAACACCCTGCTGCACGCCGCCGACGACCTGATGCTGTTCAAGTACATCATCAAGAACGTCGCCTGGCGGAACGGCAAGACCGCCACCTTCATGCCGAAGCCGATCTTCGGCGACAACGGCTCGGGCATGCACGTCCACCAGTCGCTGTGGACCCAGGGCGCGCCGCTCTTCTACGACGAGCAGGGCTACGCCGGGCTCTCCGACACCGCCCGCTACTACATCGGCGGCCTGCTCAAGCACGCCCCGTCGCTGCTCGCCTTCACCAACCCGTCGGTGAACTCCTACCACCGCCTGGTCCCCGGCTTCGAGGCCCCGGTCAACCTGGTCTACTCCCAGCGCAACCGCTCCGCCGCGATCCGCATCCCGATCACCGGCTCCAACGCCAAGGCCAAGCGCATCGAGTTCCGCGCCCCCGACCCCTCCTCCAACCCCTACCTGGCCTTCTCCGCCATGCTGATGGCCGGCCTGGACGGCATCAAGAACAAGATCGAACCCCTCGAGCCGGTCGACAAGGACCTCTACGAGCTGGCCCCCGAGGACCACGCCAACGTCCCCCAGGTCCCCTCCTCCCTCCCCGCCGTCCTGGAGGCCCTCGAAGCCGACCACGAGTACCTCCTCGCCGGCAACGTCTTCACCCCCGACCTCATCGAGACCTGGATCGACTTCAAGCGCACCCAGGAGATCGCCCCCATCGCCCTCCGCCCCCACCCCCACGAGTTCGAGCTCTACTACGACCTCTAAAGGGCTCTCCGACCTGCGGAAACGCGGTTCGGCCCCTCATCGTTTCCGCAGGTCAGCACCTCGCTGACCTGCGGAAACGCCAGGCCGCCGACGCGCGCCGAACGCTCTGGGGCTCGCGATGTGAAATGGGTGTGCACTGAGTTCGATCTCGGCGCAGGACCTCTCAGTGGCCTGAACCGCCACTATGCGGCCCACAGCGACGTGACGATGAGCAGCCGTTGCCTTTGTGTCGTCCTGACTGCCGTTTAGCGGGCCAACGCGAGAAGCCGCCGCATCACGTGGTTGATCAGGGCGCGAACAGTCCGCGCCTGCGGTCGGCTGGGTCTCCCGGCCGACCACATTGCATGGCAGCAGTCCAACTCATCGGCGAGGGCAAGCAAGCACTCCAGGCCGCCCACCCGTACGCCGGAGCCGCCGCACAACAGCCTCGCCGGGTCCGCCCGTCACCGCAGCCCACCGGCAAACCGACTCCAACCGGGCAAACGGCCTCCGCACACGAATTCCGAGTGGTGGAAGATCGTCGTCGGCACCCTTACCGGCACCGACCTGCCCCCCCGCACCCCCCGGCGCCAGCCCGCTGGGCTGAACCGTCGCGGCGCCCTGCTTCGCGATCGTTCGGGCAGCGGTGGGGTGGGGCATCTCGGCGATCGTGGGACACAGCCCAGGAGCACAACCGGCGGCCACGCCGGAAGGCGCGGCCGGAGAACCGGCCTCGGGTAACCGTGACAGCATCGTGCAGTGACGCCAGCCGTACCCCGGCAAGACGGGCACACGGTACCGATGCACCCCATGAGAACGAGACAATGGAGGTATGCCAGCTGTACTGCCCTCCAGCCCTAAGGTCTCGGCCCGGATGAGTCGCCAGGCCAGCCGTGACACAGCGGCCGAGCTAGCCGTACGGAAGGTCCTCCATGCCTGGGGTTACCGCTATCGCACCCATTTCCCCGTGCCCGGCATGCGCCGACGCAAGATCGACATCGCGTTCACGAGAGCCAGGTTGGCCGTTCTCATCGACGGCTGCTTCTGGCACGGCTGCCCGGAGCACGCCACGAGCCCCAAGGCGAACGCGGACTGGTGGCGGCAGAAGCTCGACCGCAACATCGCACGGGATCTGGACACGAACGCCCAGCTGATATCCGAGGGTTGGACGGTCATGCGCTTCTGGGAACACGAGCCACCGGATACCGTCGCGCGCAAGGTCGCCACGGCCGTGGAAGAGAAGAAGGCGGCTCGCACAGCTCCTCGTGAGAAACCCTGTGACCGCGGACAACACCACAGCGGCGGGGGGACTCCGCACGGAGCAGCGGCCCCGGTATTGCGGACTCGACAGGCCAAGGGCACCTGACGCTCAGCGCACCCCTGGCTCACGACCAGCTGATCGACGCATCGGCGGCGTTGTCGCGGCGGCCGGATAGACTTCAGCCCCATGAGCAGCCCAGAAGCACAGACCGACCCTCTCGACGGAGTCCGCATTCTGGACCTCTTCGCGGGTCCCGGCGGTCTCGACGTGGCCGCGCACTTCCTGGGGTTCAAGAGCATCGGCATCGAATGGGATCGGAACGCCTGCGAAACCCGTTATGCGGCCGGCCTGCCGACGTTCCATGCCGACGTCAGCGTCATGCGCCAGACACGCTTCGACGAGATCCCCCGGTCGGTGGACGTGTTGGCCGGCGGCCCCCCGTGCCAGTCCTTCTCCGTGGCGGGGCGTGGCAGCGGAAGGGCAGCGCTCGACACGGTGAAGGAGTTCATCCGCCGGCTCGTCTCCGGCGAGGACGAAGCCCGGATCGACGAGGATCTCCACTCCCTGAACGTGGATCCACGCACCGCGCTGGTGTTGGAACCCCTCCGCTGGCTGCTCAAAGCAATAGAGACCGAGGACCGTGACCCGTATCGGGTGATCGTCCTGGAACAGGTGCCTGCTGTACTGCCCCTATGGGGCGTCTACGCCCAGCTTCTGCGCAGTGGCGAAGGGCGACTCGGAGGCGTCAAGTACGAGGCGGATTGCTGGGAGTTGAAGACCGAGGAATTCGGGGTCCCGCAGACACGCACTCGAGCAGTGCTCATCGCGCGTCTCGTGGGCTCGGGTCCCGTCTCACGGCCCGGCACGACCCACCGCACCTTCGACGTACGTCGTGGAAAGGGCAGGGCAGGTCAGACGGAGGCGTTCGCGGTCGATTCCCGTCCTGCGGACAACTGGGTCTCCATGGCGGACGCACTCGATGCTGCTGACGTTCTGCCGGGATCGTCTGTCGACATGTCCAGGTTCCGCTCCAAGGGCCGGACGAAGTTCTTCGTCGTATCCAACTACGGTTCCAACGGCAACCCGAAGAAGCGTGGTCGGCGATTGTCCTCGGAACCCGCCTTCACCGTCACCGGAAAGGTGTCCCGCAACAAGATCTACCGGACACAAACGGATTACGAGGAGAACAAGTTCGACCGTTTCACGATCGCCGAGTCCGGAGTGCTCCAGACCTTCCCGCACAACTTCCCCTGGTCGGGCAACGATCGGGCGCAGCAGGTCGGAAACGCCGTGCCTCCTCTGCTCGGCATGCACGTGCTCGGCCACGCGCTGCACGACGCCGCCCCCTCGGACGCACAGTTGGCGGACTCGGCGACCTGGCCGGAGGCGAGCGACGACCTGACCGCCCGTCTGCGTGACATCGGATGCGGCGACCGGACCCGATGCCCCGAGGACAGCCACAAGGTCAGCCGGACTCGCCGGAAACCCGCCCCCTGACCGAGACGTCGGAGAACAGGTCCTCGAATCGGGCGACCAGGTGCCGCACCGATTCGTCCGGGACCCGTTCCTCCTCAGGCCCGTCCGGCAAGGTGTTCCGCGGAGCAGGAAGCGCCGAGTCGCCTTCCTCGATCCACTCGCGCAAGGGGTCTCCGTCACGATCGACGTCAGGAGCGATGACGTCGTACATCAGGGTGGCCGCCGCGGCGTTGATCGCCGGCATCAGAGCATTGACCTCCCGCCCGGTCCGCACCGTTCCCCGCTCCAGGAGTCGGACCAGGGCCTGGGCGGTCGGGCGGTGGTCGATGACATCGAGCCGCACAGCGTAGTTGAGCATGTCCTGGTTGCCGCAGGCGACGACAACCGGCCGGTAGTCCGGGCCGTCACGGAACAGCTCGGCGGTCCACCAGAGCCTGGCGAACGCCTGCTTGTAGTGCGGACCGACGAACCTGTCCCGGGCCACGGCACGCGGTGACCCGTCGGCCTTCGGGTCGGGCAGGTGACGCCACACGACGTAGTCGGGCGCAACGCCGAGGGCCAGGTAGGTCCAGAATCCCTTCTCCGCGGCCTCCCTGCGGGTCAGTCGAAGGGTTTCGTGGAGTCTCGGTGCCAACCACGCGTCCGCCGCGGTCGGCCGTTCGGTGCGGAACCTGTCCATCGCGTCGTCGATCAGATCCCGGACCCGGTACAACTCCGCTCGCACGTCATCCCCGGGCAGCGGCTCCGCCGCCTTGCTCAGGGCGATGGAACGGACATCGTCCCGCCCTTCAAGCACTCCCGCCGTCAGGTACTCGGCGGCCTGCGCATCGGAGATCAGAGCGAGTCGCTCCGGCAGGTGCTCCGGTCGGGAAGTCACGCGTGGGTCTCCTGCTCGAATCGTTCGATATCGCGGACAGCGGTGGTCAATGCCTTGGGAACATCGGCGCGTCGAGCCGCGGCGTACTGGATTCGCGGTTGCAGATCGGTCCAGCTCCCCTCGCCGACACGTCTGTTGTGGACTTCGCGCAGGGCCGCCTCGGCCGATCGTCCGGGGACGATGTCCGGAAGCATCTCCCGGAGCACCGCGCCGCGCCAGTCCGGCGGGAAGAGCGGGGTCCCGTCCTCCTCGATCTCCAGATCTCCGATGGCCGTGTGGAACACCGCCGTCCACACCTCCGCGCACATCTGCGCCAACAGCATCTCGCCCACCATGGTCTCCATCTTCGAACCCGGGCTCTGGACGAGTGCCGCGAATCCTTCGAAGTCGGAGTTCAGACGCACTGCGGGCATCCGTCCGGAGACGTCCACTATCCAGGGAACTTCCCTGAAGGGCCTCAACCACTCCTTGCCCCGGGCGAAGCTCACGGTGGACACGTCCAGTTGGCGATCCCTCAGCGGCGCGTCGGAGATCACGTCGACAAGCCAGTCCTGCTCTGTGGAGCCGATGATCCTACCCGCCACACCTCCCACCGTCGCAACCAAGTGCACGGTGAGGGACGCCCGGTCGACGTGGCTGTCCCGGTCGAGCTCGACCTCCCCGGTCCACTCCTGGCCGCCATCGGTGCCGGGCCTCAACCGGGCCGCCGTTCGGGCGTTGGTGACCCCCTCCGTCAGGACGGCGATGACGGCGACGTCCGACCAGTGTTTCTTCGTCTCGATCTCCCGAGCAGGCACCGTCACCGCGAGCGAGAGCCTGGCCGTGTGCCAGTCGTCCCGCTCCGCCATGCCCAGCGCGACGACCTGCTCGACCACCGACCAGCCGCGGGATTCCAGGTGCTCCCGGCTTTCGCCCGGACCGCGCAGCCGGACCGCGGTGACCCTGGCCGTCACCGGGCCGGTCAACCGGGGATAGGCGTAGGCCTTCATGCCTCGGTCTCCTTGCTCTCCTGAAGTTCGACGACGAGTCCGGACAGCCCGGCTCGTACCGGATGCGTCGACACGTCGGTGACGCCGCGGAACACCGCCCGACGGCCGCCGCCCGGCGCGAAATGCAGCACACCGTCGACCAGTTCGCAGTTGCTGACGGCGGCCAGCTCGGACCATCGCACCAACGGCCGCGGGCCGGATCGCACTTCCACCTTCGCCACCGGTCTCATGGCCCACGCCTCCTCTCCCGGCGACACCTTGACGACAGCCGTGATCTGCCAGGCACCGGAGGAGTCGATGACGGCTTCCAGATCATCGAGCCGGGGCGGCGTGATCGTACCCCTGACCTTGACGGCGGGCTTCCCCGAGATCTTCAGTCGCCTGCCCACCCTGCTCGTGCCGTCGCGCTTGTCCTTCCTCGCGACCGCCACGAGCTGCTGCACCGCCTTGTTGATCTCCGACGTCATCGCCGCGATCCGACGGTGCGCCGAGGGTGAGTAGCGCATTCTCAGTTCGTCGGTCTGACCCCACTTGTTGTGCTCCGGCGGCTCCGAGGCACGCAGGAACTCCTCCGCCTCGACGGCGAACGGCGCGTCCTCCCCCGCCGCCCGGCCCGCGAGCAGCACGGCCTGGAACGGATTGGTCCCGACGGGGAGCCCCGGTACCCGGCTGGTCCTGACCGTCATGCGGTTCCCGCGCATCCCGGTCACCTGGTTGATCCTGCCGTCCGTGTCCGTGGCATCGGTGACCAGCAACACCGCTCGGTGCTCGCCCGCGGTGCCGGCAAGGCCTTCCCGCCCGGGAAGGTTCAGGCGCACCGTGGCGAGAGCCACCTGCCCCGCAGCAGTGAGCCGGTCCACCGTGGTGCCGGCCAGGAATGCCTTGAGTGCGCGGGTACGAGCGGGCTGGTGCAGCTGGGGATCCACCCGCTCCTCCGCGATGTGCGTCACACCGTTGCACAGCGTTCGGACCGACGCCTCCAGGAGCGGGGGACGATCCCCTCCCTCCGTCATCGCGGCCCAGAAGTTGCGTCCCAGCGCACCGACCAGACGCTGGTGCATGCGCTCCAGACTGTCCTCGTCGTCGCTCGGGTCGCCGCCACCGTCCGCTCCCGCACCGACGAGGCTGGCCACGTCGTGCGCCCCCACGATCAGGAAGGACGTCCCGGGGTCGTCGTGCTCCCTGGCGAGGTGCAGGCGCTCGGCCGTCTCCTCGTCCGCCCACCAGGAGCGGACCACGCTCGTGTTCTCCGCCTCGGGGTCGGGCTGCCCGAACCAGGCGGGACCCGCGAACCTCTCACCGGCCACCTCCCGCCACGGCAGGTCGAGCCGTCCGATCAACCGGCGCTCGGTGTGTCCCTCGTACGGTTCGGAGAGCGTCGAGTTCATGAGCACGAGACCGAGCCGACTGGTGGCCCACAGGGTCGCCTTCCCGAGGCCGTACGAGCCGCCGGCCGAGGCGTCCGCCTTCCGGCTGTCGAGCTGCCGTCGGACCACCGCGGCGAACCGGCCGTCCTCGTAGTCGTCGCCGGTCAGGCCGTTCGCGTTGTAGTCGTCGATCCGGAGCAGGACCAGCCGATTCCCCTCGGACATCTCGCGCAGACCTGTGCTGATGACGCGCCCGACCTTCTGATCCTGTGCGGCGGCAGCCTCGTAGTGCGGTCTGAGGCGGTCCCAACGGATCGCGTCACGGAATCGGGCCAGATGGTCCCCGGTCAGCTCGTGGAGCGTGTAGCGGACCCTGACCGGACGGTCGTTACGCCGATCGCGCTCGTCCAGGCTGTTCTGCGTGGCTTCGCGTGCCAGCACCTCCAGATCCGCCTCGAAGGCGAACGCCGCCGCGTTGCCGAACTCCCGCCCACCGTCCTCGTGACCGGGCCGGTGGTACCAGACGGGCGGTACGCCGACGCCACCCGAAGAACCTTCCACCGTGGCCGGCGGCCGCCTGAGGTCCGTGGCATCCATGCCGTGCTCAGCCACCGGCCCGGCCGTCTGCGGACCGGGCCCGGTCTCCTTCGAGGTCACCGTTCCCCCTCTCTCCTCGGAACTGTGCGTTGTTTCCGCTTTGCCGAGCGTGCCGCGGCGCCCCGCTGCTCCGCCGCGTGCGGCCCGATCGAGGGCCGCACGCTTCACGGCCGCCTTCGACCGCCGCCGCTCGGAAGCGGCGTTGTCCGGCAGCAGGCCGAGCAGAATCCCGAGGTCCTTCAGCGCCCTGCTCTCGATCTGCCGAATGCGTTCGCGTGTGACATCGAAGCGCTTGCCGATGTCGTCCAGGGTCCACTGCCGGCCGTCGACGAATCCGAATCTCAGGAACAGCACTTCGCGGTCCCGTTCCGCCAGTCCGCCGTCCTCGAACCACTGCAGGAGCTCCTGGCGTTGGAACCGCGACCAGAGCGCGTGCTCCGGCCCCGGGACCGATGCCGTGTCGACGACCATCAACTGTCCGAGTGTCACGCCGTCACCCGCGGGCTGGTCCATCGAGAAGACCCTCCGTCGACCGAGCCGCAGGTACTCGGTCACCTTCTCCAGGGACAGGTCACATGCGAGCGAGAGATCGAGGGCGGTCGGTCGGGCTCCTCGCTCGAGGAACTCCCGCTCTCTCCGCCGGAGTTTGTCGATCTCGGTCCATATGTGGACCGGAAGCCGGATGGCCGACCCTTCGTCGGCCACCGCGCGAGTGATGCGCTGCCGGATCCACCAGGTGGCGTAGGTCGAGAACTTGCACCCGACGGAGATGTCGAACTTCTCCACGGCCCGCATCAGACCGATCATGCCGTGCTGCAGAAGATCGTCGTAGTCGGGGTGATCCGCCCGGTATCCCAGCGAATGCGCGGTACTCACGACCAACCGGCGGTTGTGGACGACCATCGCGGAGAAGGCCTGATACGGCTCGCCGTCGCGTGCGAGAGAAGCGACGTAGCCCTCCAGCAGTTCTTCCTCCGCCGCGATGCCGTCGCGGAAGAGAAGGGAGAGTCCCACCTCCTCCTCCGCGCTCAACAGATACGCGTCCGGAGCCGGCCGCCTTCGATCGACGCGGAGCACGACCCGGGCCAGGCGGCGTGCCGCTTCCAGGTCGTCGATACGCACCGTACCCCGGAGGCGGTCGAGGTCCGGAGCCTCCTCGTCGTCATCGGGGCCGCGCGAGGCGGCGTCCCCCATGTCCTCGACGAACACCGCTTCGGACCGGTCGGCAGGCCCGGACCCGCACCCCTCCCCCTCGTCGGAGGAGGAGTCCACTCTGCTCCTGAGGACCGAATGCCACAGGTCGACGGCCTGTTCCTCGTCGAGTCGCGCGGCCCTCACCACCTGTGCCAACGCGGACCTGGCGTCCACCCCTTCCGCCTCGAACCGACCGATCAGACCGACGAGGAAGTCCCGGTCGATGCCGTGCAGGCGCTCATCGCATGCACCACCGTTCACCATGATCGCCTCGCCTGCTCGCCGATATCTGCCCGTAGTTCATCACTTAACCGGCCACTACTGCCAGCGACTGATCGCCACGGCCCGCACTCGAGAGCCGGAAGCCGGCATTCGGTATGTTGAAGATCTGTCGGTAAGGGTGGGGAGAATTGATGCGGATCATCCCGAGCGAGATCTCGAACAGCACGCAGAGCCGGGCGGAGCGCAGCGTCTTCACGGCACTCAAGGCCATGCCTGACGCCCGGAGCGTCGCCCTGCACTCGGTCCACCTTCCACGGCACGCCCGCAAACGCGTCGGCGAGATCGACTTCGTCGTCATCATGCCGGAACTGCTGCTCTTCATCGAGGTCAAGGGCGGCCGCGTCTGCCAGCGGGACGGCAAGTGGTACTACGGGCCGTCCGGCACCGACGAGCGCCCCGGCGAGAGCCCCTTCGCCCAAGCGAGCGGGGGCATGCACGCGTTCGAGCGGCAGCTCGGCGAGCGGGTCGGCGATCTGCGCACGCTGAAGGTCCCGAGCGGATACCTGGTGATCACGCCGGACGTCGACCTCGACCGGACCACCGAGTTCGAGCCCGAGCAGTACCTGGGCAGCAAGGCCTACGGCGGCGGCCGCGGGCTGGCCGAGGGCATCGCGCGGGCCACCCGCTTCTGGCGCACACGCAACTGGTGGGCGGAGACCGACGTACCGGCGGCGCTGCGCGACAAGATGCTCAAGGCGGTCCGCCCGGACTTCGACCTCGTACCGAACCTGCGCGCCCGGCTGACGGACCTTGACGTGGCCTTCGAGCGCCTCACCGAGGAACAGTTCGACAGACTCGACGAGCTGGCGTCGAACCGCCGCCTCGTCTGGACCGGAGGCGCCGGCACCGGCAAGACCTTCCTGGCTGTCGAGGCCGCGCGACGCAGTTCCGCCACTGGCAGCGTCCTCTTCACCGCCGTGAGCCCCACCCTGACCACCCACCTGGCCCGGATCCTCTCCGACCACCCGGTCACCGTCCTGCCGTTCGATAGGCTGGCGGAGGTCCAGGGTCAGGTCTTCGACCACCTGATCGTCGACGAGGCTCAGGACCTGATGACCTTCGACAGGCTCGGCGTCCTGGACGACCTGTCGGCGGGCGGGCTCGAACAGGGCCGATGGACCTTCATGCTGGACCAGAACAACCAGGTGCTCGCCCCGACGACCTTCGACCCCGAGGCATGGGACTACCTGCGCGGCATGGGCACGGTGTACGGGCCGATGAAGCGCAACTGCCGCAACACCGTGCAGATCGTCAGGGAGGTCCAGACGTACACGGGCGCAGATCTGGGTGTCGCCTCGGCCGGTGAAGGGGAACCTCCCCTCTTCCGGAACGTCCAAGACGTCCGGGACGAGGCCGCGCAGCTCGATGCCTATGTGAACGACCTGTTGCAGCAGGAGGTGTCCCCGCAGGACATCACACTGTTGTCCGTCGCAGGCGACTGGGAGTCGAGCTCCGCCCGCTTCTCGCAGCGCGTGTCCAAGATCGAACGCTTCACCGACGTGGTCGGCTCGGCTCGTACCAGGCGCAGGCTCACCTGGTCGTCCGTCGCCGACTTCAAGGGACACGAGAACCACGTCGTCTGTCTCATCGACCTCGAGCCCCAGCACCTGAACGGCCGGCTCGACGCGCTCTACGTCGCCTGCACCAGGGCTCGCGCCCAGCTCTGGGTCGCGTGCCGACCAGGCGTCAGGAAGGCGCTGGGCGACCTGGGAATGGCCGTGATCACGCGAACGGGAACACCGAAGTGACCGACACCGAGCAGTCGCTCTCCGCGCACCGGGACGCCTACGTCTCCTACCTCCGCCGTCAACTGGTCGGTCCCGGGCCCGAGGAGGAGGAACACCTCGTCGATCCGCCGGACCGCCGCTACCTGATGGGCACGCTGTACCCGCGCGGTTCCTCCATGCTCGAACACGCGCTGTCCGAGGGCGAGGAGAGCTTCGACGAGTCCGAGGCAGGGTCCGGCGAGGAGGACGGCTTCGCCGACGATCCGGTCGCCGAGGCCAACGCCTGGCTCCCCTCTTCCCTCGGCTTCTCCTTCTTCACCGACGCCCGTCGAATCGAGGTCGTCTGCGAGGCCTCGCGCTACCTGACGCTCCGCGAGGGCGGGCGACGCAGTTGGGAGCGACAGCCGCGGTTGTCGACTCCCCTGACCGTGGAGCTCGGATCCGACTCTCCGGTCCCCTGCCTGGAGGGACACGGCCTGCTCCACGTCCGCTGGCGAAGCTTCGGCGCCGGGCACCTCGTCACCTGCGTCCTGTCCAACGCGCACAAGGAGGACGAGAGCCGTCACAAGGACCGGGAGCTGATGCTCTTCCAGGTCTCGCTCCGTGCCACCACGAGCGACGGCACCGTGCTCGAGTACCCGAGCACCCGCCTCAACAGCCGGGACGAGGAGGAGCAGGAGCTGCGCGTCCAGTACCGGCACATCATCACCCGTGCCGTGGGCCACGGATGTGCCGTCGTGTGGGACGACAGCTCCGGTCCGGTGGCCGCCCTGCGCACGGAGGTCATGCCGGAACAGGTCGTCGCCCACATCAAGCCCGACGGACCCCGGAACCTGCCGGTCCTCAACCTCGCGTACCTGTCGAATCCCGAGCTCACGGTCGAGGATCTGCGGGACGGGCTGAACTCGTTCGTCCTCGGGTACCGCAAGTGGTTCGAGACCCAGCAGTCCGAGGCCGAGTCCCTGCCGCGGTGGGCCGCCGCTCCCGCCGGGCGTCTGCTGGGCCGGATCGGCGCAGCGCTCGACCGGATGGCCTCCGGAGTGGCCGCGCTCACCTCGTCGACACCCACCGGGGAGCGGGCGCGGGCTGCCTTCCGCCTGGCCAACCGGGCCATGGCGCTCCAGATGCTCCACAGCCGTCCCGAGCTGGCGGGCAGCCGCAGGCGCAGGAACAGCGAGGTGGTCGAGCTCACCGAGCCTCCCACCGAATACGCCTGGCACCCGTTCCAGCTCGCCTACTTCCTGCTCGTGGTCGAGAGCCTGATGATCCCGGAACACGAGGACCGGCGGACGGTCGACCTCATCTGGTTCCCGACCGGTGGTGGGAAGACCGAGGCCTATCTGCTCACCGCCTGTTTCGAGATCCTCCGCCGCCGGCTCCAGTACGGCATCGCGGGCGGCGGCACGGCGGTCCTGAGCCGGTACACGCTCAGCCTGTTGACCACGCAGCAGTTCCAGCGCACGGCGACCGCGATCTGTGCACTGGAGTACATCAGAGCCGGGCACGACGGTGAGCTTCGCCACGACCTCGGGCAGGAACCCATCAGTATCGGGCTCTGGGTCGGCCAGGAGACGACACCGAACAGGATCTCCGCCGCCGAGCAGGAACTCGACGCCCTGAAGCAGTCGCCCGAGCCGGACGACCGGTTCCTGCTGGAGCGCTGCCCCTGGTGCGGCACCGAGATCGTCCCCGAACGCAGCGGTCAGGGCCACGACTTCGGCATCCACGCGAACGGAGGCGAAACCTGGTTCTTCTGTCCGCGGCCGACGTGCGTCTTCCACCACCGGTTGCCCGTCGCCGTGGTGGACGAGCAGATCTATCGGGAACCGCCGACCTTCGTACTCGGCACCGTGGACAAGTTCGCGCGCCTGGCTTGGGAGTCCGAAGCCGGCAACCTCTTCGGCAAGGACGGCAGACGGGCACCGTCGCTGGTGATCCAGGACGAGCTGCACCTGCTGGCGGGTCCCCTGGGCACCACGGTCGGCCTGTACGAATCCGCCGTCCTCGAACTCTGCTCATGGCAGGGCACGACGCCGAAGGTCATCGCGTCCACGGCGACGATCCGACGCTCGCAGGACCAGATCCGAAGCCTCTACGGTCGTCCCGTGCAGTTGTTCCCGCCTGCGGGTCTCGAGGCAGGTCGCTCCTACTTCGCCTCGCCCGACGAGGAGAAGCCGGGACGTTTGTACGTCGGCGTGATGGCCCAGGGCCACACCGCCTCCACATCGACCGTCCACGTGGGCGCCGCCGGCCTCCAGGCGCCGATGGACCTGGGAGACGACGAGGCGCGGCGGGACGCCTACTGGACCATGGTGGCCTACCACAACAGCCTCAGGGAACTCGGCCGGACCGTCACGATCGCGAGGGACGACATCCCGGCCCGGCTGGAGCACCTGACCAAGGACGAATCCCGACGCCGCCGGCTGGACGACGACTCGGTGGTCGAACTCACCAGCAACGTCCCGCGAGCCGATCAACCCCGGCTGCTCGATCGGCTGGGAAGGCGGTTCGGGGAACAGGGCAGTGTCTCCTTCCTCGCCACCACCAACATGCTGTCGGTCGGTGTCGACGTTCCCCGGCTCGGCCTGATGCTCATGAACGGGCAGCCCAAGACGACTTCCGAGTACATCCAGGCCACCAGTCGTGTGGGCCGACGCGACGTACCGGGACTGATCGTCACGTTGTTCCGATCGACCAAGCCTCGCGACCGGTCCCACTACGAGTCATTCGGCGTCTATCACCGCTCGCTCTACCGGCACGTCGAACCCACCAGCGTCACCCCGTGGTCGCTCCCGTCCCGGGATCGCGCCCTGCACGCCGTGCTCACCATCCTCGTGCGCCACGGGATCGGGCTCTCCGCCGAGAACAGGGCCGGGGAGATCCTGGAGCACATGGACGAGGTCGCCCGGATCCGGGATCTCATCGTCGACCACGTGCGGCTTGCCGACCCGGACGAGGCCGAGGACACGGCGAAGCGCCTGGACGAGCGGATCGACGAGTGGCAGCAGGCGGCCGAGAATGCACGGGGCGAAGGTGGGCGACTGTACTACCGTCCCCAGGGCCGCACGTTCAGTTCCCTCCTGACCGACTTCGGCAAGCAGGAGGGCCTGTGGGAGACGGCCCAATCGATGCGCAATGTCGACCGCGACTGCCTTGTCGTCGTCAGGGGGGCGTGAAGCCGTGAAGGACATCCGTCGCAAGGTCCGCAGGACACAGACCATCGTTCCGTTCGGGGTCGGCGGGATCATCGACCTCCGAGGCGAATCGTTCGTGGCCGCGGACATCCGCAGTTGGTCCAAGACCGCCGTACGGGTGGAGTCTCCCCGGCTCGCGGCGAAATTGCGCGTGGAAGACTTCCGTTCGGCTCCCGTCATCCCGTCGGGAAAGGCGGCCTACACCAGCCGCAACGGGCCAACGTACGTGCGCTTCCCGAAGTGGCTCTTCTGCCCCCTCTGCCGGACGATGGCGTTCTGGAAGACCTCGCTCGAGGAAAAGGACCGGGCTCCCACCTGCGGGCGCTGCCCGGGCAGGCCGAAACTGGCGCCCATGCGTTTCATCCAGGTCTGTCGGGCCGGTCACCTGGCGGACATCCCCTGGGTCCGCTGGGCTCATTCGGCGAGTGAGGGGCACGATCAACGACAGTGCCGGTCCAATCGGCTCCGGTTCCTCGCCACCCCCGAATCGTCCGGCCTCGAGGCCCTGCACGTCGTATGCGAGACCTGCCACGCCCGGCGGGATCTCTCGGGGATCAGCCACAAGAACGTCCTGCGGAAGTTGGGGATGAACTGCCCGGGAACCCATCCCTGGCAGTACGACGCCGACGAGCCGGAATCCTGTGAGGAGACCCCTCAGGCAGTACAGCGCGGTGCGGCCAACGTCTACTTCCCGGTCGTCCACTCCGCGATCGACATCCCGGCCCCGAGCGGCCCGTCGGAGCAGGACCCCGCGACCCAGCTGGTCCTCGACAACCGCCTCTGGCCCGACTATCGGGACCGCTACGGCAGTCCGATCGCCGACAACTTCCGGGCCATCATCGCCGACGAGTGCGGGGTTTCCGAGGAACTCGTCGAAGAGATCGCGCTCCGCGCCTCCGAGCAGGGCGCCCCGTCCTCGCCGTTCGGCTCGGACGAGCACCTCAGCATCGCCGAGTGGGCGGCGTTCTCCGATCCGGAGTCCGTGCCCGAGTCGAAGACGTTCTCCGTGCGCCGGACGCGTCTCGACATCGCCGGCACCGCCCCACATTCGATGCAGGAGCTGGATCGAAGGGTCGCCTCCGTCGTCGTGGCGGACAGGGTGCGCGAGGTCCGAGCACTCGAAGGCTTCTCCCGCTACGAACCCAGCTCCGGCGACAGCGACGAGGGTGGTCGACTCGTCTCGGTCGACACCGCGAAGCGGGCGAAGTGGCTGCCCGCGGTCGAGACCTACGGCGAGGGGATCTTCGTATCCCTGGACGAAGAGCGCCTGACCGACTGGGAGCGACTCGAACCGGTCCGCCTCTGGACCCAACGGATCGAGCGGGATCTGACCACCTCATTCAAGGTCGACCGGCTGAGGGACAAGTCGGGGCCGGTGCTGCTCCCGCGCTTCGTCATGCTGCACACGCTGGCCCACCACTTCATCCGTCAGCTGTCCTACGACAGCGGCTACAACGCGGCATCCCTGCGAGAACGCGTCTACGCCCGGAGCCACCCCACGGACAGCACGTACCCGCCACAGGCCGGCGTGTTCATCTACACGGCCGCCGGGGACACCGAGGGGACCCTCGGCGGGCTCGTCCGTCAGGGTCGGCCACCGTATCTGAGGGAGACGTTGATCCGCCTGCTCGAATCGGCCCAGTGGTGTTCGCAGGATCCGCTGTGCGCCGACTCGACGGGCCGGTCGCTGGCCAACCTGAACCGCGCGGCGTGCCACGCCTGCACCTTGCTCCCGGAGACCTGCTGCGAGATCGACAACTCCCTCCTGGACCGGACACTCCTGATCGGCGGCAACGAGGTTCCCGGCTTCTTTCAGGAGGTGCTGCAAGCGGCCCTGTTGGAGTCGGCCGAGGCGGTGGAAGGGGCATGAGGTTCCCTTCGCTGCTGGAACTCAGGGACGACCAGAGGGCGGTGGTCGGACTACCGTTCCGGGGAAACCATGTCGTGACCGGTCCTCCTGGCGGAGGAAAGACCGTGATGGCCGTCTACCGTGCGTGGGCGCTGGCCACGGCAGGCCGAGAGGTCGTCCTCCTCACCCGCTACAACCTGCTGCACCAGTACATCGCGCAGTTGGCCCCGGAGCTGACCGGGACGCCACGCGTGACCACTTGCGCCCGGTGGCTCAACGCCTTGTGGCGGGAGAACTTCGAAAGCGAACCGCCACGGTCCGCCGAGGACGAGCGGCGCTACGACTGGGTCGAGATGCAGCGGAGCTGCGTGCTGCGGGGCGTAGGGATGACAACGCATCTCGTCGTCGACGAGGGCCAGAACCTGCCGCTCGGCTTCTACCGCCTCTGCCGCGTCCTCGGTGTCGATGTCACGGTCTTCGCGGACGAGAACCAGCGCATCGGTGCGGAGGAGATGGCACTGTCCGAGGTCTGTCGAACACTCGGTGTGCCGGCCGCTCCGATGGAACTGCGGCAGGACCACCGGAGCAGCCGTGAGATCGCCCTGCTGGCATCGGAGTTCCACGTGGACAGCCGAACCGGGCCGCCGTTGCCAACGCGTTCCGGCAGCGTGCCCGTCGTCATGCGGGTTCCGTCCCTCGACGGTCTCCTCACCGGAATCGTCCAGTACTTCAACGCCCATCAGGACCGGAGCATCGGGATCATCTGCAGGTCAGTCCAGATGATCCGAGAGATCCAGGGCGGGCTGGCCTCCCGCGGGCTCGCGAAGATGACCCAGGCGTACGTCTTCGACGACCGTTACCGGGACGCCATGGACTTCTCGACCCGTCCCATCCGGATCGTCAGCACGGCAAGCATGAAGGGCCTGGAGTTCGACAGCGTCTTCGTCCCCGACCTGGACGGCTACACCGAGGACCCGACCGGAGTCGAGGCACGCCTCCGCTTCCTCGTGCTCTGCACCCGAGCCCGCGAGGATCTGCACTTCATCCATCGAGGAACTCACGAGCCCCCCATCACGGCAGCGATCCCCGACGCCCTGCTGACACGCCACCACGGCTGACAGGACTCGCTCCCTACAGTGCGACAACCTCTCTGCTTCCGCTCGACGTTTCTCACCGCGTCTCGTCGTCAAACGCTCCGAGTGTGCACTGGTTGTGAAATGATCTTCCATGCTGTCCATATTTCCGCACCCATGAGGGCCGGGCCTGGGGCATGTTCGATCAGAACTACGACCTCTAAAGGGCTCTCCGACCTGCGGAAACGCGGTTCGGCCTCTCATCGTTTCCGCAGGTCAGCACCTCGCTGACCTGCGGAAACGCTGGCCTGTCGACTCGCAGGAAGCCCAGGAGGCCGCTCAGCCGCTTCCCGGCGCCATCCGCAGCGGCTTGGACCGGGGCCGTCTCCGGCACCGAAAGGTTCCGGGTCTACGCGGACACCGAGACGCTGCCCGGGTTCGAGCCGTTCCGCGCGGTCTTCGCCGAGCAGGAACGCAGCGCGTTTCTAGTCCGCGGCCAGCGCGGACAGGATGTCGAGGCGAGCCGCCCGCGCAGCCGGGGTCAGCGCGGCGAGGACGCCGGCGATCACGGCAGCCGCCGCCAGTTCCGCGAGGGTGATCCAGGGCACTGACAGGATGGTCTGACCCTCACCCGCCATGCGATGGAGGGCGATCCCCCAAGCGATGCCGAGCGACACTCCTGACAGAGCCCCCAAAGCAGTGATCACGACCGACTCCAAGCGGACCATACGGCGGACTTCGCGGCGTGAGGCGCCGACCGCGCGCAGCATGCCGATCTCGCGCGTCCGTTCCCCGACCGACATGGCCATCGTGTTGGCCACGCCCAGCACCGCGATGACGACCGCGAGGGCCAGGAGCCCGTACGCCATCGAGAGCATCTGGTCGGCGCTGCTTCGGACGGATGCCTTGTAGGCCGCCCGGTCCTGCACGGCCAGCTGCGGATACCCGGCCAGCGCCGTGGTGAGCGCCTTCCCGACCGCTGCCGGGTCCGCGCCGCGGGCCGCGAAGGCGAACAGGGTGGTGTCGGAGGCGGTGGGAGCCAGGGCGGACAGGACGTCGAATCCGACGCTGGGCGCGAGTCGTACCCGGCCCATCGACATGCCGGGCGGTTCTTGGCGTTGAACGGCGCCGATCGTCAGGGTCACCGGGGGGCTGCCCGGTCCGGCGAGGGTGACCTGGTCGCCGATGCCGACGCCGAGTCGCTCGGCCATGGCGTCCACGAGGACGATCTGGCCGTGGGTGAGCGCGGCTTGCGGATCGCCCGCCGTGTAGGTCTCGTGCATCGCGGTGGGGAAACCGGGCTCGTCGCCGTAGACGGTGGTGGACAGCGTGGTCGATCCCGCGGTGAGTGTGGCCTTGGTGATCCGCTCCCTGACGACCCCGCCGATTCCCGGTACGCGCCGCGCCGCCGCGACGGCCTCGGGTCCGAACTGCGCCTGCGAGTGCTGTCCGCTGATGATGAAGTCCGCGCCGAGCATCCGGTCGGTGCGAGCCGCCATGGAGTCCGAGGCGGAGGCCGCCGAGACGGCCATCGCCGTCGCCACGCAGATACCGATCATCAGCGCGGCCGAGGTGGCGGCAGTGCGGCGCGGGTTGCGCAGCGTGTTCCCGACAGCGATCGCGCCGATCGGCCCGAAGAGCCGCGGGAAGGCAGCCGTCAGGACCGGGACGACGCCGCAGACAAGAGCGGGCCCGAGCGGGAAGAAGGCGAGCAAGGTCAGGAACATGCCCGGCACCGTCGCGGCATGGCCCGCGATCAGCAGACCGGCCCCGGCCAGCAGCAGCGCCGCGCCGGTCAGCGTGCGGCCCCGACCGGGCCGGGTGCTCGGCGCGGCCGCCTCGCGGAGAGCGGCCATCGGCGGGATGCGTCCCGCGCGCCGCGCGGGGATCACCCCGGCGGCCAGCGTGGCCACGGTGCCGACGGCGTAGCCGACGAGCACGGCAGCGGGCCCGACGACCAGCGAGGTCGAGCCCAGGTCGAGGCCGAAGGAGGCCATAGCCGCGTGCAGCCCGACGGCCAGCCCGATCCCGGTGCCGATGCCGAGGGTGGAGCCCACGAGGCCGAGAACCAGGGCTTCGAGCAGGACGGACCGGTTCACCTGCCGGCGGCTCGCGCCGATCGCACGCAGCAGGCCGAGCTCGCGGGTCCGGGCCCCGACCAGCATCGAGAACGTGTTGAAGATGAGGAGCACGCCGACCAGGACGGCCACCACCGCGAAGCCCATCATCACCGTGCCGAGGAAGTCAGTGGTCTGACCGGCCCCGTTGTCCGGACTCACGGCGGTCGGATCCTTGGCCTGGACCTGGACCGCGCCGCCCAGGGCGGCAGCCAGGCTGCGACGGAGATCGGCGGGCGTCACACCGGCGGCGGCGTCCACCCGGATCGAGGTGGCCGCGCCGGGCTTGCCGAGCAGCTGCTGCCGGGCGGTGGCGGTGTCGACGTAGATGCGGGTGTTGCCCTGGCTGGCGGCCTTGAAGTCGGCGATGCCGGTGACCCTGACCTCGAACGTGCCGGGGACGGCGACCACCCGGATCGTGTCCCCGATCCGCACGTGGGCGCGGTCGGCCGAGATGCGGTCGAGCACGGCCTCGCCAGGGCCCTGCGGGGCACGGCCGCCGGCGAGCCTCACCGGCGACCGGTCGGAGTCGAACCAGTTGCCTGCCAGTACGGGGATGCTGCTCTTGGCGCCGATGCCGGACATCCCGCCGGCCGCGTCGATCGCCTTGCCCTGCGAGTCGGTCAGCGTCGCGGTGTCGACCGTGACGTCGGGGTACGCCGCCGCCACGCCCGGCACGGCGCGCACCTTCCCGACCAGGGAGTCGGCGTCCGGCAGTGTGCCGCCCTCGCCGACCACGGCCCGCTGCACCGCGTCGCCGACCTCGGCCGGCCCCGTGCCCGCCGGCAGCGGGGCAGTAACGGTGACGTCCGGGGCGCTCGCCGCCGCGGCGTCGTCCAAGGCGCCGTTGATCGTGCCGGTGAAGATCATCGTGCCGGTGACGAAGGCCACCGAGAGCACCACGGCAAGGCAGGACATCGCAAGTCGTCCTTTGTGCGCGAAGATGCCGCGCAGCGCCACCTTCAGCATCAGCGGTGCCCCCCGCCTCGGCGCATCCGCTGCAGGACGGCCTCAGCGGTCGGGGACCGCAGCTCGCCGGCCACCCGGCCGTCGGCGAGGAAGACCACGCGGTCGGCGAAGGACGCGGCGGTCGGGTCGTGGGTCACCATGACGACGGTCTGTTCGAGCTCGTCCACGCTCCGGCGCAGCAGCCGCAGCACCTCGGTCCCGGCCTGGGAGTCCAGGTTCCCCGTGGGCTCGTCGGCGAACACGATCTCCGGCTGGCCCGCGAGGGCGCGAGCACAGGCGACCCGCTGCTGCTGCCCGCCGGACAGTTCCGAGGGCCGGTGGCGCAGCCGGTCCGTCAGGCCGAAGGTCACCAGGATCTCGTTGAGCCAGGCCCGGTCGGGCGTGCGGCCCGCGATCGCCATGGGCAGGGTGATGTTCTCCAGGGCGGACAAGGCCGGGATGAGGTTGAACGACTGGAAGATGAAGCCGATCCGGTCGCGGCGCAGCTCGGTGAGTTCGCGCTCGCGCAGCGCGGTGAGCTCGATGTCGTCGATCCAGATCCGGCCGCCGTCCACTGAGTCCAGGCCCGCCAGACAGTGCATCAGGGTCGACTTGCCCGAACCGGACGGGCCCATGATCGCGGTGAACGCGCCGCCCTCGATCTCGACGTCGACGGCGTCCAGCGCTGTGACCTTCGCGTCGCCCGTGCCGTGGATCCTGGTGATCTTCTCGCCGCGGGCAGCGGGCTCGGACACGGGAGCCGGTGCCCGGCCGGAACCCGGTGCCTGATCCGGAGCGGGTGCTCGGTCGAGAGTCATGCGGATGCTCCATCCTTCGAAGATCGTCAGGTATCGGATGGCTTTCCACGATGGCGGTCGCGGTCGGTCCGCCGGATCAGGCCACGGCACGGAGCCGGTGTCCGGGCCCCGGACCCGGACACCGTGTGCGCGCCTGGTCGGAGGTACAGGTCCGAAGATGCGACCGCGGACGGATGACCCGCCCACGCGCCCGCGCATAGTGTCAGGACGTGCACCTTCGGCCCCCGCTCACCAAACGGCTGACCCGCGTCCAACTCGTCGGGCTCGACGTCGCGGTCGGCATCGCGCTCCTGCTGTGGGGGCGTCCCACCGACGCCCAGCTCGCCACCGCCGGACTCTCGCTCCGGGGCTGGTACGCGCTGTTGACCTTGCTGGCCTGCGCGGTGGCGGCCAAACGGCTGTGGCCCCGGCTGGCCCTCGGGGTGTCGCTGGCGACGTACGCCACGATGGCGGCCTACGGGTTCGTCAAGTTCCCGTCGCTGGCGGTCGCGTTCTGCCTCTACCAGTTCGCGCTCTCGCAGGCACGGTACCGGGCCCTGGTCGGCCTGGTGCTCGCCGAGGCCGTCGTCGGCGTCGGCATGGCGATGGGCAGCAGCTCGATGCTCTTCGACAACGCGTGGGCCGCGATGTGGTTGGGACAGAGCGCGCCGATCGTGGCCTTCTGGGCGGCCGGCATGATGATCAGGTCACAGCGCGCCCACGACGCCGGGCTGCGGGCCCAGGCGGAACGCCAGGCGCAGGCCCGCATCGAGGAGGCGCAGCGGACGGTCATCGAGGAACGTCTGCGCATCGCCCGCGAGTTGCACGACGTGATGGCCCACAGCATGAGCGTGATAGCCGTGCAGGCCGGCGTCGGCCGCCACGTCATCACCGGACACCCCGACGAGGCCGCCAAGGCGCTGACCGCGATCGAGACGGTCAGCCGCACGGCTCTGCGCGAGATGCGGGCCCTGCTCGACGTGCTGCGGGAGGAGCCACCCGCCGACGACACGGCGGCCGCCTCGGACCTGGCGAAACCCGGCCTGAGCGACCTCCCCTCCCTGATCGAGCAGACCGGCCGCACCGGGCTCCAGGTCGAGCTGCGGATCAGAGGCGCCGCCCGGCAGCTCCCGCCGTCGATCGACCTGGCCGGCTACCGGATAGTTCAGGAGGCGCTGACCAACTCCGTCAAGCACTCTGCGACCGCCCGCGCCCAGGTCAGCTACCACCCGGACGGCATCGAGATCGAGGTGACCGACGAGGGCCGCGACTGCGCCGGTCTGTCCGGCCGACCCGGCCGACCCGGCCCCGCCGTCGCGCCCGACAGCCCTGGCGGCCATGTCGGTCACGGCCTGATCGGCATGCGAGAACGGGTCGCGCTCTCCGGCGGCGACTTCGCCGCCGGCCACCTTCCGCTCGGCGGCTTCCGCGTCTGGGCCCGGTTCCCCACCGGGGAACCGGCGTGAGCGGGGACGTGAGCGGGGACGTGCGGGTGGTGATCTGCGACGACCAGGCCCTCGTCCGCGCCGGCTTCCGAGTGCTCGTCGACACCACGCCGGGCCTCACGGTGGTCGGCGAGGCCGGCGACGGAGCCGAGGCGGTCGAGGTCATCCGACGGGAACGGCCCGACGTCGCCCTGATGGACATCCAGATGCCCGGGATGGACGGGATCGAGGCCACCCGGCGACTGCTCGGCGGCGAAGACCCACCACCGGTGCGGATACTGATCCTCACCACCTTCGACCTCGACCGTTATGTGTTCACCGCGCTCCACGCGGGCGCCAGCGGCTTCCTGCTGAAGGACACCCCACCGGAAGACCTCCTCGCGGCCATCGGCGTCATCGCGGACGGCGAGGCTCTGCTCTCGCCCCGCGTGACCCGGAAACTGGTGGCCGAGTTCACCAGGCGCCCCCAGGTGGCGGTCGGAGCGAACCGCCGCCTCGACGAGATCACCGACCGGGAGCGCGAGGTTCTCGTCCTGATCGCGAATGGCATGTCCAACACGGAGATCGCCGACGAACTGCACCTGTCGCACTCCACCGTCAAGTTCCACGTCAGCAGACTCCTCGCCAAGCTCGGCGCCCGGGACCGAGCCCAGCTCGTCATCGCCGCCTACGAGAGCGGCCTCATGAACCACCGGTGAATCGGCCCTCTCGCTTCCGCCGTGGTCCCTCGGGATTCGCCACCCAGTGGGGCGCACTTCCCGGCCGATCCCGCACTCGCGGTCCACCCGCGGGCCGGCAGGAACTCGTCCGGTGGCCAGGCTCACACCAAGATCTTCATCGGTCTTCCGGCCTCCGCTCCGGGGCCAGGCGCCGTCCTCGCGCCGTCCCGGCCGGTGGCGCCGGGTAGCAGCCGGCCTGGGCGGCGGAGGCGGCCGGGCGGCCCGCCCCGGGAGCGGGTCAGCGGACCGTGATCGGGAGGGTCTCGTAGCCGCGCAGGACGAGGCGGTCGCGGCGGGTGGGGATGCCGGCGGGGGCGAGGCGGGGGAAGCGGTCGAGCAGGGCGGGTACCGCGATCTCGCCCTCCAGGCGGGCGAGTTGGCTGCCGAGGCAGAAGTGCGGTCCGCCGCCGAAGCTGAGCGGCTGGCTGTCGGTGCGGGTGGGGTCGAAACGGTCCGGGCGGGGATAGCGGGCCGGGTCGTGGTTGGCGGCGCCCAGCAGGGTGAGGACCACGGTGCCGGTCGGGGCGGGCACTCCGGCCACCGTGAGGTCGGGCGCGGTGGAGATCCGGGAGGTCAGCTGGACCGGGGAGTCGTAGCGCAGCACCTCGTCGACGAAGAGCGAGGGGTCGAACGCGCCGGTGCGCAGGCCCTCGGCGGCCTCCGGGTGGCGGAAGAGCAGGGCGAGGCCGTTGCCGAGGAGGTTGGTGGTGGTCTCGAAGCCCGCCACCAGGAGGAGGGCGAGGTTGCTCAGCAGTTCCTCGCCGGAGATCCGGTCCGGGGAGTCGGCGGCGATCCGGGCCAGGTCGCTGACCAGGTCGCCGGTCGGGCGGGCCAGCCGCTCGGCGGTCAACTCCTCGAAGTAGGCCGACAGTTCAATGGCCGCGACATCGGCGGCGGCCAGTTCGCCGAGGTCCTGGATGAGTTCCAGGGCGATGGTGAGGTCCGAGGCGAGGCCGCGGAAGCGGTGGCGGTCGGCGGCGGGGATGCCGAGCAGTTCGCAGATCACCTCGACCGGGAGGCGGAAGGCGAAGGCGTCCATGAAGTCGACGGGCGAGCCGCCGGCGCCCCGGTCGGCCAGTTCGTCGAGCAGCCGCTCCACCGTGGCCTCGATCGCCGGCCGCAGCGCGGCCACCCGGCGGGCGTTGAAGGCCGAGGCGATGAGCGAGCGGACCCGGCCGTGGTCGGGGGCGTCGCGCTCGAGGATCGAGCGGCCGAACAGCGCGACGGAGGGATGGGCGAACAGTTCCGCGCGGTCGTCGGAGGGGGTGCCGGTTTCCTCCCGGGCGAAGGCGGGGTTGCGCAGCACCTGGTTGGCGGCGGCGTGTCCGACCACCAGCACCGCCCCGGGGCCGGCCGGGGCGGCCTCCCCGAGTTCGTGCGCCCGCGCGTAGAGCGGGTAGGGGTCGAGGCGCCCCTCGGTGGTCATGAGCTGCTCGATGATCGACGCGCCGTCCATCCGGTCTTCCCCTCCGTAGATCCAACTCCCGGACGGACAACTGTTGCTGGGCGGAGCGGAGTTCCCGGGGGAGGTCGCCAGGGGGTCCGGGGAGGTCCGGCGGGGGCCCTGGACAGGGCCGGGCCGGCGACGCGGGACGGGCCTCGGGGCGGGGACGGTCGGTAGGCTGGCGGGATGGAGATCTGGATCAACCCCCGTTGCGGGAAGTGCCGCACCGCGCTGAACGAGCTGAACGGCGCCGGCGTCACGTTCACCGTGCGGCGCTACCTGGAGGACCCGCCGAGCGTCGCCGAACTGGAGCAGGTGCTGGAGCGGCTGGGCCTGGAGCCGTGGGACATCACCCGGGCCGACGAGCAGGTGGCCAAGGACCTCGGCATGAAGCAGTGGGGCCGGGAGGCCGGTGACCGGGCACGCTGGCTCGCGGCGATGGCCGAGCACCCGATCCTGATCCAGCGCCCGATCATCACCGCCGACGACGGGCACGCCGTGGTCGCCCGCACCCCCGAGGCCCTCAAGTCCGTCATGCCCTGAGGAGTGGACGAGCGACCGGGCGGCGCGGCCGGAGAACGTGACCGGGCGGCGGGACGGCCGTCAGCGGCGTTCGAACCGCCGCACCGGCTCGCCCGGGCGCCAGGAGCTGATCCGCACCGCATCGTCCTCGACGGTGGTGTGCACGACCTGCTCCAGCTCCAGCCGGAAGGCGTGGTACGGGCCGGGCGGCGGCTCGGGCAGCTCGGCCTCGTAGGCGGCGATGTCCGTCGCGTCGGTGAGTTCGACGGCCCGGCCGGACAGCTTGGAATCGCCCTCAGCCAGCGTCGGGTCGCTCGGGTTGCTGTGCAGCGCGAAGCGGGCGTCGCGGCGCAGGTCCAGCGCCTTGACCGCGCCGAGCATCGACCCGAGCATGACGTCGGCCCCGATGAAGTCCACCTCGGTGCCGCTCACCCGGGGCGAGCCGTCCTCGCGGAGCGTCGCCAGGACGTGGTGCTTGTTGGCCTCGAAGCGGGCCCGTACGGCGGGGGCCAGGTCCGGTGCCTCGTGCTCGAAATCCTGCCAGGTAGCCATGGCGCCAGTGTGGCACCGGGCACCGACAACCGCCGTCCGGTGTCGGTGCCCGGTGCCACACTGGCCGGGTGACCACTACCACCACCTACATCGCCTTCCTGCGGGCCGTGAACGTCGGCGGCCGGACCGTCAGGATGGAACGGCTGCGTGCGCTGTTCGGCGAGCTCGGCCTGGAGCGGGTCGGCTCCTACATCCAGAGCGGCAACGTCTTCTTCACCGCCGACGCCACCGACGCGGCGGACCGGGCCGCGCTGACTGGGCGGATCGAGCGCCACCTGGAGGAGCAGCTGGGCTACCCGGTGCCGGTGCTGCTGCGCACGGTGGACGAGGTCCAGGCGGTACTGGACGCGGAGCCGTTCGCGGACGTCGAGGTGACGCCGGACGTGCGGCTCACGGTGAACTTCCTCTCCGAGCCGCTGCCGGCCGATTTCCCGATCCCGTACACCTCGCCGAAGGGTGACTACGAGGTGATCGGCGCCGACCCCGACACCGCGTACGTCGTGGTGCACCTGAAGGACGGCAAGTGGGTCACCAGCGGTGCGCTCTTCGGGAAGTCCTACCGGGGCTCGGCGACCTCGCGGTTCCTGCACACCACGGTCAAGATCCTCGCCGCCGCGCGGAAGGCCTGAACCTCTCGGAAGGCCCGAGCCACGCGGAAGGCCCGAGCCACGCGGAAGGCCCGTCCCCCGCCCACGACCACTCGGAGGCCCCGTTGGCCCGTTCCGCGCTGGACGCCTACGTCGCGCTGCTCGACCGTTCGTTCGTCCGGATCGCGGAGGCGGCGGCCGACGGCCGGACCTTCGACCGCGCGACGGTCGCGCGCTGCGCGGACGTCTGGGACAACAACACCTTCCCGCTGTCCACGACCGTGATCCGCCGGACCTCGCTGCGCCGGGAGCGGGCCGCGCGGGCCGGGCTGCGGTGGATGGCCGGGCTGGGCGAGGCGCGGTACGCGTGGATGGTGGAGCAGTCGGCGGCGGCCGGGCACCCGGTCGAGGGCCTGGTACCCCCGCCGCCCCCGGACGGCCACAGCCCCTACCGGGGGTACGACGGGACGCTCTTCCCGGTGACCGGGCCGCTGACGGAGACGGCCGTGGACGGATACGACCTCTCCCGCGCCCGCCTGCTGGGGCTGGAGGCGGAACTGTCCGGCACGCGGCTGCGCGCGGCTCTGGAGGTGGAGGTGCCGCGCGTCTGCGGACTGCCCGAGGGGGACGGGGCAACCGGACATCCTGCGCCGCGGCTGTACCTGCGGCTGGACGACGTGTCGACCGCGGAGTTCGACGCCGGACCGGCCGTGACGGGTCCGCTGGAGTGGCGGGCGGACGCGGGCGGGGTGGACCTGCGGGTGGCCGGGGTCGGGCTGCTGCGGGCGGCCCGGGCCGCGCTGACCGTCGAGGACCACTACTGGCACCTGACCGCGGCCGGGCGGGCGGCGGATGCCGCGACACCGGTGGAGCGGCGGCCCGGGCGGCCGGGGCTGCTCGGGCGGCTGGGGCTGCTCGGGCGGCTGGGGCGGAACCGGCGCGGTCGGCCGCCCGGCCCGCCGTTCACCGTCCGCGAGGGCGGGGCGCACCGACTGGCGGCGGCGCTCGTGCACTGTGCGATGCTGGAGATCCGGATGGCCCGTTTCCCGGGATCGGCCTCCCGCCGCACGATCCTGGAGCTCTGCCGGATCTTCGAGGGCGCCGGGACGGACCTGCTCGCGGCGGCCCGGCAGGGCGAGGAGGGCGGGCGCGCCCTGATCGAACGGTGGGTGGCGCGCGGCGGCGACGCGTGGGCGGGCTGGTTCGCGGAGCAGCTCGCCCTGGGGCGCCGGGACGGCCGGACCGGGGAGTGGGCAGAGCGTCTGGCCGACCGGCTGCGGGCGGCGCCGAAGCCCGTCGCCGGGCCGCGGCCTCGGCCCGAACGGGCGGCGGTGCGACTGCTGCTGGTCCGCTTCGCCGGTCACGGCTACGACCCGGCCGAGCCCGCGTCGGCGGTCGTCCACCTCGCGGTGCCGCCCGAGGAGGCCGGGCCGTGGGAGCTGGTCGTGGCGAAGACCGAGCGGCTGGAGCACTTCCGGCTCGGCACGGCGGGGTTCGGCACGACGGGCTTCGGCACGACGGGGTTCGGTACGGCGGCGGCGGTGCGGAAGGACCGCGGGCGGCTGACGGTGGGCGCCGGCCTCGCGCTGGAGTGGCGGTCCGGGGAATCTGGACAGGTGGGCGGGGGCGCCCGAGAATCGGTCCATGACGTCGCGTGAGAACCGGACCCGAGTGGTCCGGCCGTCGGAGGCCGAGCGGGAACGGGCCCTCGGGGTCCTGCGGGAGGGCGCGGGGAACGGCCGGCTGTCGCACGACACCTTTCTCGGGCGGCTGGACCTCGTCCTCCACGCGGGCAGCCGCGCCGAGTTGAACGCGGTGATGGCCGACCTGCCGGCCGGCAACCCGGTGGGGCGCTTCGTGCTGCGGGCGGTCGGCCGGGTCTCCGCGTTCGGGGTCCGGGTGGGCGAGGCCTGGCGGGCCGAGCGGCTGCCCGGGCTGAGCCTCCCGGAGGCCGGTTCCGGGCAGTTGACGATAGGCCGGATCCCCGGGTCGGGGCTGCGGCTGAACGACGCGTCCGTCTCCCGGCACCACGCCGAGCTGCGCCGGGAGGGCGACGGCTGGGTGCTGTACGACCTCGGCTCGACCAACGGCACGCACGTCAACGGGTTCCGGATCGTCGGCGGGGTGCGGGTGCGGCCGGGCGACCAGGTGCGGTTCGGCAACCTGGAGTTCCGGCTCGCCGCCGCCTGACCGACCGTCAGTGCGGGAACTGGCGGGGCGGCCGCTGGGACGGCAGCGAGTCCTGGAACTCACCGATGGCGCTGCTGATCTGCCGCATCAGGACGGTGTGTTCGATCCGGTCGAGGTAGCGGTGCTCGGCGGCCAGGGCCTCCACCGTGACGCCGAAGTAGAGCGTCATCAGCGGATTGACGAAGAGGGTGCTGCCGCTGGTCCGGGAGGTGAACCGGACGTCGCCGAACTCGCCGCGCAGCGCGGCCGCCACCGAGCCCTGGACGATGCTCGGGTGCAGCGGGAACGCCTCCCGGGCGTGCTCGACGGCGTCCAGGTAGAGGGCTCCCTCCCGGCTGTCGCGCGGTACGGAGAAGGCGCCGAGGTAACCGCCGGCCCGGTCGATGGCGGCGAGGTTCTCCAGCACCAGGGCGTGGTTGACCCCGTGGTAGGCGTCGATGCCGAAGCCGAGGCAGGCGACCAGGCGCTCCGGGACCTCGGTGAGGCCGGCGACGGCGGCGAGGCTGGCCATGTCCTCCTCGGGCGTGCCGAGGCCCGCCTCGTCGCCGCGCATCAGGATGTCGGTCCCGCCGTCGACCAGCAGGACGGCGTCGATGCCGAGCCGGCCGGTGAGGGCCCGGTAGGCGGCGCGCAGCGGCCGGACGCCCGTTTTGGGGAACGCCCAGACGGCGTCGGGCATGCCGTGCAGCCGGAGCCAGCGGGCCAGCGTCCGCTCCGGGAAGTAGCCCTCGGTGGCGGGGGTGTCGGGGCCGATGAGGGCCAGGTCGGGTTCCTGCCAGAGGTCGGCGGGCAGGGCGTCGAGCGCGCTGAAGGAGAGGTTGGCGAGGTGCACCTCCTTGCCGGCCGCGCGCAGGGCGAGGGCGAGCGGCAGGCCCGCGTAGACGTCGAAGCCGCCGCCCGCACCGGCGATCAGGATGCGCTCGGCGGCGAGCAGGCGGGTGATCAGCGGGGGCTGGAGGAGGGAGGTCACCACGGGACGCTAGCACCGTGGGCGCGGCCGTGGCCGTGGGCGGCGGGGCGAATTGTCAGTGGTGGGTGCTTGGATGCGGGCATGGACCAGGACACCGTGGAGAGCACCCTTGCCGCCGAGGTACTGCGGGACGCCGAGGAGCAGGCCCGTGAGCTGATCCGGTGCGGCTTCCAGGAACCGGACGAGATAGCCGAGTCCCTGGTCGAGTACCTCGACGACCAGGGGCTGACGGTGGAGGAGGCGGAGCGCATCGTCGCTCCGCTGTGGCAGGAGCGTCTGCGGGAGCAGGCCGGCTGGCCGGAGACGACCGACGTCGACCGGCTGGAGGCCGCCTTCGACGCCCTGGAGGAGCTGGGCATCGTCGCCGCGATGGACTTCACCTGTTGCGCGAACTGCGGTTACGCCGAGATCGGGGGCGAGGCCGAGGAGGGCTCGCGCGGCTTCGTGTTCTTCCACCAGCAGGACACCGAACGGGCCGCCGGGGGTGGTTCGCTGATGCTGCGGTACGGCGGGTTCCAGGTGGACGGCGAGCCGACCGAGGCGGCTGTGCGGCGGACGGCCGAGGTCGGGCGCGAGGTCGCCGCCGCGCTGGCGGCGGCCGGGCTGCCGGTGGAGTGGGACGGCTCGCCGGAGACGGCGATCGCGGTCACGCCGATCAGCTGGCTCAACCGCCTGCCGGAGTAGCCACCGCACGGCCTCCGCCGCACGCCTTCCACGGCGCACCTTCCCGCGCCGGACCGGCCGGCGCGGGAAGGGTCAGCGGACGACGTGGAGTTCGGCGGTGTGCTCACGCGCGTTCGCGTGGCGCAGGCTGACCGTCGCGGAGCCGAAGACGGTATCGGTGCCCTCGGTGAGGGTCTTGGTCTCGTCGCCGAGCTTGACCTCGGCCGTGGTGTCGGTGATCCGGCCGACGGTCAGATTGAGCGTCTTGGCGCCGCCGAACACCTCGGCGCTGTACGTGGAGTCGGCGTTCTCGGTGCGGACGGCGACGTCGCAGCTGTTGTCGTCGAGGCAGAGCGCGACGCCGCCCTTGCAGGCGGTGAGTCCGGCGCCGAGGAGGACGACGGCGCCGAGCGCGAGGGCGGCCGAGCGGACGGCCGGCACCCGGCGGCGGCCGGGGCGGCGGGTCGGACGGTGGTCCTGGTGCGGAGAGGTGGGCGCGCTGGTCATGGCACCGACGGTAGGCGTGTGCCGGCCGCCGGACATCGCCCGGCGGCGGTACTCCGCCCCTGGCCCGCCCCGGACGCCCGAGGCCGTCGCCACCACCGAACCCGAGGGGGAAACCCCTAGGGGTTGGCCGGAGTTGACGACACGACCAGCGATGCCTCGATCCCGGCGAGGACGATCGCCAGGCCGCGCTCGAAGCGCCGCTCGAAGTCGCCGAAGAGCTCCCGGCTCGCGGCGGCGGCGAGGGCGTGCTCGGGATCGATGCCCGCCGCCCGCCGGTCCGGGTCGTAACCGGGTGCCCGCTCCCCCGGCATCGGATGGACGGCCTGCTCCTCGATCACGAAGCCGACGGTGAACGCGTACGCGGTGGTGAAGGCCAGCACGGCGTCCGCGAGTTCGAAGCCCGCCCGGCCCAGCACGGCGAGCAGGGCCTGCTGCCCTCCGGCGTGCCCGGAGTCGGTGAGCCGGGTGCCGCTGAAGACCTTGGCCCCGTCCCGGTAGCCGAGCAGCGCGGCGCGCAGGCCGCGGCAGGTACCGGCGACGGCGTCCTGCCAGGTGTCCGGGACGGCGGGCGGCCCGGCGGACATCCGGCGGAGCATCTCGGTGGCCATCTCGTCGAGCAGCGCCTGCTTGTTGGCGAAGTGCCAGTACAGCGCGGGCGCCTTGACGTCCAGCTCGGTCGCGATCCGACGCAGGGTGAGCCCGTCCAGCCCGGTCTCGTCGAGCAGGCGCAGGGCGGTGTCGACCACCTGGGCGCGGTCCAGCTTCGGCGGCATGTCGCACTTCCCTCCAGGTGGCGCCGTCGTCCCGACGCAGACGTCCGGCATTGACAATTTAACACCGTTAAGCCGATGCTTCTGGACATCCGTCGCTTAACAACGTTAAGGAGAGTGTGCGATGGCGCACGCCCAGAACCGGAGCCGGACCGAGGTCCTGATCGTCGGCGCCGGGCCGACCGGACTGACCCTCGCCTGCGACCTGGCCCGGCGCGGGGTGTCCGCGCTGCTGGTCGAGCAGGCCCCGGCGCTCTTCCCCGGCTCACGCGGCAAGGGCCTCCAGCCCCGCACCCAGGAGGTCTTCGAGGACCTCGGCCTGCTCGCCGCCGTCCACGCCGCCGGCGGCCCGTACCCGCGCATGGTGAGCTGGGAGGACGGCGAACGGCAGGACGAGTGGGACCTCGTCGGGCGCGCCGAGCCGGACCCGACCGTGCCGTTCCCGGACGTCTGGATGCTCCCGCAGTGGCGCACCCAGGAGCTGCTGTACGAGCGGCTGCGCGAACTGGGCGGCGAGGTCGCCTTCGGCACCGCGCTGGACGGCCTCGACCAGCGCCCCGACCGGGTCGAGGCCCGGCTGACCGGCCCCGACGGCACGGGCCGCACGGTCACCGCCCGCTACCTGGTCGCCGCCGACGGCGGCCGGTCGACCGTCCGCCGGGCGGTCGGCATCCCGATGACGGGCGAGCAGGTCGACCCGCGGCCCGCCCTGGTCGCCGATGTCGAGATCGACGGTCTGGACCGCGAGAACTGGCACTGCTGGCCGAAGGCGCCCGGCGGCGCGCTGCTGCTCTGCCCGCTGCCGGGCACCACCGCCTTCCAGCTGTTCGCCCAGTTCGGCCGAGCGGACGGCAGCCCGGCGGACGTCGACCCGCCGAACAGCAGCCCCGCGAACAGCAGCCCGGCGAACAGCGACCCAACGGAGCCCGACATCTCGGCGGACGGCGTACGGCGGACCATCGCCGCCCGCACCCACCTGCCGGAGTCCGCGGTCGGCGCCGTGCACTGGGCGTCCGGCTTCCGGCCGCGCGCGGCGCTCGCCGAGCGGTTCCGCGAGGGCCGGGTCTTCCTCGCCGGCGACGCGGCGCACATCCACTCCCCGGCCGGCGGCCAGGGCCTCAACACCAGCGTCCAGGACGCGTACAACCTGGGCTGGAAGCTCGGCCAGGTGCTGCGGCACGGCGCCGACGAGGCGCTGCTCGACAGCTACGAGCAGGAGCGCCTGCCGATCGCCGCCGACGTGCTGGAGATCTCCACCCGGCTGCACCGCGCGGGCGGGGTCCGGGCCGGCGGGTTGCGGCGCGGCCCGCGCACCGAGCAACTCGGGCTCGGCTACGAGGACGGCCCGCTGACCGTCGAGGCGCGCCCCGGCCTGCCCGAGGAGGCGCTGCGGGCCGGCGAGCGGGCACCCGACGCCCCGCTGGACGGCGCCCGGCTGGACGGCGCACCGGTGAACGCCCTGGCCGGGCGCCGGTTGTTCGAGCTGCTGCGCGGCCCCCAGGTCACCGTGCTCGCGATCGGCCACGCCCTGCCGCGACTGCCCACCGGGGTGCGCGGACACCGCGTCGACGGCGGCGTCGCGCAGCGGGCGTACGGGCGGGGCCTGTTCGTCGTCCGGCCGGACGGCTACCTGGGCCTGGCCACCCACGACCCGGCCGATCTTCCGGGCTACCTGGCCCGGTTCGGCCTGCGCTGACCCCTACACTCCAGGCATACGCCATCGACATATGCCACGCGCGTAGATCAGCGGCCCGCGAAAACCTCCCGCGCTCAGTCGTTCGCCGCGTCCCACGCCCCGGGCGCCCCCCACAGCGGCGCCGTGCACCGCTGGTAGGTGGACTGCCAGTGCGGCCAGTTCCGGGCCACCAGGTCGTCGCAGTCGGAGAGCAGCCGCTCGACCATCGCCGGCTCGACGCCGTCCAGCAGCCAGGCGAGCGCGTCCGGGCTGCCCGGGCCCTGCGCCGAGTGCAGCACGTCCAGCAGCTCGGGCAGGCTGCCGACCCGCGAGTTCTCCGCGAAGACCCGCTCCATCTGCGGCAGCAGCTGGCGCTCCTCGGTCCGCAGGTGGGTCTCCAGCCGGGCCTCCAGGTCCTCGATGGCGTACGCCACCGGCCAGACCGAGCCGGTGTCCCGGCTGGCAATCCGGACCAGGGTGGTGACCCGGGTGAACGAGTGGTCGAGGTTGTGGTGGTCCGCCTCCAGCCAGTTCAGCAGCAGCCGCAGCTCGGGCGCGAACCGGCGCACGATCGGCCAGATCCGGGTGTCCTGCTGCTCGTGGTGACAGGTCAGCATGGCGGTGACGAAGGTCCAGTGCCGCAGCAGCGCGGCACCCTTCTCGTCCTCGCCGGGCTGCAGCAGCCGAAGCGCGTTGGGCAGCCTGGCGAGGTCCCGGCGGAGCGCGGCGTGCACCAGGCGCAGTCCGGCGAAGCGGACGGCCTGCGGTTCCTCGTCGACGACGTGCTCGTGTGCTGGGCCGCCCTTGGCGGGCACTGCCGGCGAGACCGGGGACGCTACGGACAGCAGGTGGCTGGGCATGGCACTCTTTTCACGCTCGGACAGGGGCCTGGCTCGGCCTGGCACAACTGGCGGGACGACGCTCCCACCACAGTGGTGAGAGGACATCAGAGGCGAATCAATGTCCGATTGACGTGCAGCTCAGCGGCCGTTCGGCCGGTTCCGGCAGACGCGCCGGCGAACGCGGCGCAACATTCCGCCGCGCGATCGACGAAGGGGCCGGTCGGGCTCGGCGATCCGCCCGGCCCGACCGGCCCCGTTCCCGTCACAGCCGCGCAGGGCTCAGTCGCTCTGCGGCCCCTCGAGGTTCTTGCTGAGCCACTGCAGGGTGTCCGGGATCATCTTCTTGAAGTCGCTGGTCAGGTGCTTGCCGCCGGGCTGCTCGTAGTACTCGACGGTGAGCGGCGGCGCGGCCTTGGCGACCCAGGCCTTGACCAGCTTGTTCTCGTACGCGTTGGCGCCGCCGGCGGTGGCCAGCATCCGCACGTCGGCCTTGCCCTGGGTGACCAGCAGGTCGGGGCTGTTGGCCTGGCGGTCGTTCTCGTAGCCCTTCCAGAGCGGGGAGTCGGGGGTGAAGTAGCCGTCGATCGGGACGGCGGCCTTGAACTTGTCCGGGTGCTGCAGGGCCAGCTTGGCGCTGCAGAACGCGCCGGTGGAGGCGCCCATCAGGCCCCAGCCGTCGCGGCCCTTCACGGTGCGGAAGTTGGCGCGGACGAAGTCGGGGACGTCCTCGGCCATCCAGGTGCCCATCTTGGGCTGGCCGGGGATGTCGGCGCACTCCAGGGCCTTGGCCTCGTTGGAGTCCAGGTTCTGCACCGGCATGATCATGATGAACGGGTGCGCCTTGCCCTGCTTGGCGAGGTCGGCGTCGACCTCCTGGATCGGCAGCTGGTTGTCGGTCCAGGTGTTGTAGCCGGCGCTCTGGCCGCCCGCGTACAGGGTGAGCACCGGGAAGCCGGTCTTCGCGTACTTGGGGTCGTTGTACTCGGGCGGGAGCCAGACCCAGACCTTTCCGGTGACCCCGGACTTGGCGCCGGTCAGCGTGGTCATCGTGATCTGGCCGGCCGCGGTGTCCCTGGCTTTGCTGAACGCGGCCTGCGGGCCGGTGGGCATCAGCACCTTGCCGGACGACGCGGGGGTCGCGGGCGGCGCGGTCGTGGTCGGAGCGGCCGCCGACGAGCTCGACCCCGCCGTCGGGGACCCGGGCGCGGAGGAGGAACCGGTGGCCGCCGCCGAGGAGCTGCCGCCCTTCGCCGCGTCCCCCGCCTTCCCGGCGCTCCCGCCGTCCGAGCTGCCGCAGGCCGCCAGCGCGGCGGCCAGGGTGAACACGGTGGCGCCGGTCAGCACGGCGCGGAAACGGAAGGACTGCGGCTGCACGGTGAGAACTCTCCGACCGGTGTCGCGCCCGCTCCCACGGAGCCGGGCGGTGGCCCCCGGGTGGGGCCGGACAGGACCGGGGCCGCGACGCTGTGCGGGACCCCCGGGAGGCCGCCCTCACGGGAGCGCGCCGTCCTGCGATCTTATGACGTGGGCCGCCATGCCCCGGTTGCGCGTTGGCCAGCACCGATCCAATGTTTGTTCCCGATCCGGTAAAGCCCCCCGCCACCCCTCCCAACCGGCGGGGCCCCCACCCCCGCCGACCGGCGGGCCCCAACCGCCACCCGCCCACCGGAACCCGTCAGTCGTCGCCTACGAGGAGGGGAGCCGGTCCGGTGCTCCTTTCGAAGATGCGGACGAGGTATCCCACCGCCGGGCGCTCTACGATCTGCTGAGGGCTCAAGCCCTGTCGCCCGTCCGAGCCCACAGCAACCCGACCGGGAGCCCGCCATGCTGGAACGCGTCGCCGTCGTCACCGGAGCCGGGAGCGGGATCGGGCGGGCCGTCGCGGTGGAACTCGCCGTCGGGGGGTGGCGGGTGGTGCTGGCCGGGCGGCGGGAGGAGGCGTTGCGGGAGAGCGGTCGGTCGAGTGGCGGGGAGAACGCGCTCGTGGTGCCGACCGACGTCACCGACCCGCAGGCGGTGGACGCGCTGTTCGGGGCGGCGGTCGAGCGGTTCGGGCGGGTGGATCTGCTGTTCAACAACGCCGGGGCGTTCGGCCCGGCCGGCACCGTGGACGAGTTGGACGTCGACGCGTGGCGGGCCGTGGTCGACGTCAACCTCACCGGTGCCTTCCTCTGTGCCCGCGCCGCGTTCCGGCAGATGCGGGCGCAGCAGCCGCAGGGCGGCCGGATCATCAACAACGGGTCGATCTCCGCCCACGCCCCGCGACCGCGCTCGGCCGCGTACACGGCGACCAAGCACGCCGTCACCGGGCTGACCAAGTCCCTCTCCCTGGACGGCCGTCCGTACCGGATCGCCTGCGGGCAGATCGACATCGGCAACGCCGCCACCGAGATGACGGCCGCGATGAGCAGCGGCGTGCCGCAGGCGGACGGGCGGGTCGCGGTGGAGCCGACGATGGACGTCGCCGACGTGGCGCGCACGGTGCGGCACATGGCGGAGCTTCCGCTGGAGGCCAATGTGCAGTTCGCGACGGTGATGGCGAGCGCCATGCCGTACATCGGGCGCGGCTGACCCCCGGCAGAAACCGGGGCCCTCGTCCCGGCGGAGACGAGGGTCCCGGCCCGACGGGCAGCTACGGGCGCCAGGTGTCGTTCAGCGTCACCCTGCCCGAGGCCGGCACGGCGGCCGTCCGGTTGGCACCGGACTCCCAGGTGACGGCGCCCGAGGCGTCCTTGCGGATGTACTTGTAGGAGAAGGCGGTACCAGCGGGCATCGCCACATCGAGCTTCCAGACCGGGTACCCGGCCGAGGAGAGCGGCAGCGCCCGGGTGGTGTCCCAGGAACCCAGCGCGGCGTTGTCGCCGACCACGTAGATGTTCTGCCCGTAGACCGTGGTCGCGTTGACGCCGAAGGACGCGCCGCCGGTCACCGCCGTGCCGCTGCCGGGCGCGCCGATGTGGAGCGCGACGGCGTCGCCCGCGCCGACCGTCGCGGTGAAGCGGCCGTCCGTACCGACCGTGTAGGACGGGCCGGTGCAGCCGCCGGACGCCGGGTCGCCGTGCTGGACGTCGCAGTAGGAGCCGGCGGGCAGCGAGGTCTGGTAGGTCTGGGTGACCGGGCCGCTCTCCCGGTTGATCGCCACGAAGCCCTTGTTCCCGCGGCCGAAGGCGATCGCGTTGGCGCCGTTGGTCCACCAGTTGGTGAGCGCGGTCCCGGCCACCGCGTTGCGGAAGCCGACCATGTTGGCCACCTGCCGCCAGGCGTGGGTGCAGTTCCAGCCGTCCTGGTAGCAGGCGTTGACGGTGCCGCCGTTCGGCGGGCCGTCGTCGTGGCCGGTGAAGGCGTAGCCGGAGTACACGTTCGGCGAGCCGTACGGGTGGGCCAGCAGGAAGACGTTGGCCAGGGTGTAGGTCGAGCCGTCCCGGTAGGTGAGCGTGGAGCCGTTGCGCTCGGTGTCCCAGTTGTCGACGAAGGTGCGGGCCTTGGCGGTGGGCAGCAGGCCGCTCCCCCAGCCGGACAGATCGGCGAGCCTGCCGCCCTGGAAGGCGCTCTTCAGCCAGGTGCCGGAGCGGAACTCGTCGACGTCGCCGGTGCCGGTGTACTCGGAGGGCTGGATCGGCTCGCCGGCGCCGTAGATGACCTCCTGCACCCAGTAGGCCTGGGGGTTGGCCGTCGTGGCCTTGATGGCGGCGAGGTCGGTGGCGGCGATGTGCTTGGCGGCGTCGATCCGGTAGCCGTCGACGCCGAGCGAGGCCAGGTCGTCGAGGTAGCGGGCGATGCTCTGCCGGACGTAGGTGCTGCCGGTGTCCAGGTCGGCGAGGTCGACCAGTTCGCAGTTCTGCACGTTCGAGCGGTCGCCGTAGTTGTTGCCGATCGCCGTCCGGCAGGTGTGGAAGTCCTGGTCCTGGTAGTAGCCGGGGTAGGTGTACTTGCTGTGGACGGTGCCGCCGGTGCCGGTGCCGGAGCCCGCGGACATGTGGTTGATCACCGAGTCGGCGAGCACCTTGACGCCGGCCGCGTGGCAGGTGTCGATCATGCGCTGGAAGGACGTCCGGTCGCCGAGGCGCCCGGCGATCCGGTAGCTGACGGGCTGGTAGGAGGTCCACCACTGGCTGCCCTGGATGTGCTCCTGGGGCGGCGAGACCTCGACGAAGCCGTAGCCCTTGGGGCCGAGGGTGTCGGTGCAGGCCTTGGCGACCGAGTCGAAGCGCCACTCGAAGAGCGTCGCCGTGACGTCCTTGCCGCTGCCGGGCGGGGCGGCCTGGGCGGCGGGGGCCGCGCCGAAGGCGGTGGTGAGGGAGAGCGCGAGAGCCGCCGAGGCGGTGAGCGCCCCGACTGCGCGGGCGGTGGTGACCACGTTGTCTCCTGTGGGGGGTGGCCGGGTGGGGGAAGTCCGGGGACCACGCGCGAAAGCTTGCTGAAATGTTTCAGAAACTTGCAGCGCTGAACCTAGGGGCCCGGCCGGAGGCCGTCAATACCCCGCGCACGACACAGGGCCCGGCGGTCGCACCCGCCGGGCCCTGCCCCTGTCTCACCTGGTTTCCGCCGGCTTCACCGGCGCGGGGTCAGCTCGTGGTGATCGAGGTGTCGTCGATCACGAAGCTGGTCTGCAGCGAGACGTCCTCGGTGCCGGTGAACTTGAGGGTCACCGTCTGGCCCGCGTAGGCCGACAGGTCGAAGGTCCGCAGCTGGTAGCCGGCGGCCGCGTCGACGTTCGAGTAGGTCTTCAGCGTGGTGCCGTTCACCTGGACGGCCAGCTTGTCGTACGCCGTCGTACCGGACTCACCGGTGTCGATGTGCAGGTAGAAGCTCAGCGTCGCCGAGCAGCCCGCCGGGATGGTCACCGTCTGGGACAGCGTGTCGGTGTGCGTCGAGCCGTAGCCGTTCAGCCACGCCTTCCACGAACCGCCGTGCGGCGCCTGCGAGGACGAGTTGTCGACCACGCCGCTGGAGGCGGTCCACGGCGCGGCCGTGCCCGTCTCGAAGCCCGCGTTGCCGAGCAGCTGCGCCGGGGTGCAGCTGCTGTTGGGGTCGGTGACCGCCCAGGTGAAGCTGGTGGTCCCGGTCTTGCCCGCCGAGTCCTTGGCCGTCACGGTGACGCTGGAGTTGCCGACGGTGGTCGGGGTGCCGCTGATCACGCCGGTGGAGGCGTTGATCGACAGGCCGGCCGGCAGACCGGTGGCCGAGTAGGTCAGCGCGCCGGTGCCGCCGTTCGCCTTGACGGACAGGCTGACCGCGGTGCCGGCCTTGGTGCTCTGGTTGCCCGGGTTGGTGACGGTGACGCCGCCCGGGTCCGGCGGCAGGGTGCCGACGTTGACGGCGGCCCACGCGGTGCCGACCGCGATCACCTCGGGGCTGCCCGCCCCGTAGAGGTCCTTGGCGGCGTTCTCGGTCGCGGTGCGGGCCGCGGCGAAGTTGGTGGTGGAGGTCATGTACGTGGTCAGCGCCTTGTACCAGACCTGCAGCGCCTTGTCCCGGCCGATGCCGGAGAGGCTGATGCTGTTGACGGTCGGGCTGTTGTAGCTGACGCCGTTGATCACCTTGGCGCCGCTGCCCTCGGCCAGCAGGTAGAAGAAGTGGTTGGCGACGCCGGACGAGTAGTGCACGTCCAGGTTGCCGACGCCCGAGTACCAGGAGTCGGCCGAGGAGCCGTCCTTGGAGGGCTTGTCCATGTAGCGCAGCGGCGTGCCGTTGCCGTTGATGTTGATGAGCTCGCCGACCAGGTAGTCCGGGTTGTCGGCGGGCAGGTTCGCGTAGAACTCGACCGCGTTGCCGAAGATGTCCGAGGTGGCCTCGTTGAGGCCGCCGGACTCGCCGGAGTAGTTGAGGTTGGCGGTCGCCGAGGTGACGCCGTGGCTCATCTCGTGGCCGGCCACGTCCAGCTCGGTCAGCGGGTGGGTGTCGCCCGAACCGTCGCCGTAGGTCATGCAGAAGCAGCTGTCGTCCCAGAACGCGTTGACGTAGCCGGTCGAGTAGTGGACCCGGCTGAAGGCGCCGACGCCGTCGTTGCGGATGCCGTTGCGGCCGAAGGTGTTCTTGTAGAAGTCCCAGGTGGCGGCGGCGCCGTACTGGGCGTCGACGGCGGCGGACTCGCTGTTGCTGGCCTGGCCGTTGCCCCAGGTGTCGCTGGTCTTGCTGTACAGCGTGCCGTTGCCGGACGTGCCGTGGTTCATGTTGGTGGTGTACTGGCCGCCGCGGGTGCCGTCCTTGAGCTGGTAGCTGGACCCGCTCTGGGTGGTGGTCAGCGGCACGTTGCCGACGAAGACGCCGGTGCCGGTGCCGGTCTTGATGCCGTCGGCCTTGTTCAGGACCGCGCCGGTGGTCGCGTCGGTGACGACGTGCAGCCGGCTCGGGGTGCCGTCCGACTCCCGGCCGGAGACGACGGTCTCCCAGGCGAGCTTCGGGGTGCCATCGGCGGCCCAGACGACCAGGCGCGGGGCGGTGTCGAGCGCGGAGCCGGCCTCGGCGGCCAGCGCGGTCTCCTGCGCCTTGGGCGCGGCGAGCTTCGGCGTGGTGTCGACGCCGCTCAGCACGGCCTCGCTGGCCTTGGTCACGCCCGTGGTGGCACCGGTGGCGTCCTGGTGGACGATCAGGTCGCCGCCGAGCACCGGCAGACCGGCGTAGGTGCGCTCGTAGCGCAGGTGGCGGGCGCCGTTGGTGTCCTGGACGACGTCCTTGGTGACCAGCTTCTCGTTGCCGGTCAGGCCCAGCGTCTGGGCGATGCCGACGGTCTGCTGGTTCGCGGAGGCGATCAGCTCCGCCCGGCTCGCCTGCTGCGCGGCGACGGCCGCCGGCGCGTCAGGGGTGGCCGCCTGCGCGATGACCGGGATGCCGGTCACCAGCAGCGCGGTGGATGCGGCCATGACAACCGCGGCCTTCCGGGCGTGGGCGTAACGGGACATGCGGACTCCTTTTCCGACCGCCGCGGGGTTCGCGGACGGTGGAGAGAACCTGGCCGCGGTTGCGACTCAGTGGGGGCCCCCGCCGCCGATACGCGGCGCGGGTGCGGTTGCGGAGCAAGGTGGTCGAGCGTTTTCCGGCAGGGGACGCGCCGTTCCTCACCTCGGACCGCTGCGCCGGGGGGTGGGGTCCCCTCGGCTGCAGCAGGAGGAATCGTGGCAGCAAACGAGCCGTTAATGACAGATGCATGCCATGGATTGGCCGATTAGCTACCGGCCCGTAGATCCGGCGGACACCCGGCAGTGTTACGGCGGCGAGAACTTCCGGAGATCGTTTTCATTCCCGCCGAAAAGGTTTGCTCACCCCCGGCAGGCACTGACCAGCGCTCAGGGCCCACCCCCGGCCCGGGCGGCGGCGGACAGCGCCGGACAGGTGCGGCACGTCACCTTTCCGGCCGTGCCACGGGCGGTTTTCGGTCAACCCCGTTCATTGAACGGAACCGGAAGGCACCCGAAACGGTCGAAGCCTGCACCGCACAGGGCTCGCAGGGTTGCAACAATTTTCAGCAAGATGCGGAAATCCTTGCGGGCGGGCACAATGCCTCACCCCGCCCGCCGCCCACCCCCGATTGCGCCTCCCCGCCCTCCCGGCATGACAATGGGACGTATGCCCGTCCCACCGGTCCGCACCAGACCCGCCCGCACCCCCTCCCCCGGTGGGAGCCACCCCCTACCACTCAAGGGGGACAGCCGGTGAAGAATCCACTTCCGGAGGATGAGCGGACGGCTACGGGACGTCTGGCAGACTTCTCGTCCATGGGGGAACCGACCGAGATCCAGCAGAACGGCGGCCGCATGCCCGACGGAGCCACCAGCGCGGCCCAGACCCGGACGGCCGCGCTGCGCGCCCGCGTCCGCGCGCAACGCCGTTCGCCGGCCCGCCCGCGGATCTGGTTCGAGCTGGCGCTGATCGGTCTCAGCTACTGGATCTACTCGCTGGTGCGCAACGCCGTCCCCGAGCAGGAGTCGGTGGCGCAGAAGCACGCGGGCTGGATCTGGGACCTCGAGCACTCCCTGGGCATCGCCGTCGAGCGCTCGATCAACCACGCGGTCGACAGCGTCGGCTGGCTGATCACCGGGATGAACTACTACTACGCGACGCTGCACTTCATCGTGACCATCGGCGTCCTGGTCTGGCTCTACCGCTGGCACCCGGGCCGCTACGTCGCGGTGCGCACGGTGCTGTTCGTCACCACCGCGATCGCGCTGGTCGGCTTCTACTTCTTCCCGCTGGCGCCGCCCCGGCTGATGACCGACGGCGGCTTCATCGACACCGTGAAGTCGCACGGCACCTGGGGCTCGATGGCCTCCGGCCCGGCCACCCACGTCTCCAACCAGTTCGCCGCGATGCCCTCGATGCACATCGGCTGGTCGATGTGGTGCGGGCTGACCATCTTCTTCCTGGCCCGGCGCACCTGGGTCCGGGTGCTCGGCCTGCTCTACCCCGCGGCCACCCTGGTGGTGATCGTCGCGACCGCCAACCACTTCTGGATGGACGCCGTCGGCGGCGAGATCTGCCTGCTGGTGGGCTTCCTCGCCGCCCGCTGGTTCTACCACTCCTGGGTCTACAAGCTCCCGCAGGTGCCCGCCCGGGAGGAGGAGCCGGCCCGGCCGGTCACCGTCCCGGAGCAGTGGAGCGAACCCGCGGTGAGCAGCGCCCGGCGCTAGCAGCCGCCAAGACGCCGAGAGCGCCAAGACGCCGAGAGGGGCCCCGGAGAAATCGGGGCCCCTCTCGGCTGCCCGCTCACCCATGGAGCTCTGCGCGCTCACCCGTAGAACAGCCGCTCCACCACCGACCGGGCGCGTCGGGTGGTGCGCCGGTAGTCGTCCACCAGCTCGCCGCTGTGCCCGGCCCCGTAGCCCAGGTAGCGGGCCACCCCCGCCAGCTCCCGGGCGTCCGTCGGGAAGGAGTCGCCCGCCCGGCCGCGCACCAGCATCACCGCCGAGCGCACCCGGGAGGCCAGCACCCAGGCCGCGTCCAGCACCTCCGCGTCCTCGGCCCCGACCAGACCGGCCCCGGCCGCCGCCGCCAGCGCCTGCCTGGTCCGGGTGGTGCGCAGTCCCGGCAGTCCGTGCCCGTGCTGGAGCTGGAGCAGCTGGACGGTCCACTCGACGTCCGCCAGCCCGCCCCGGCCGATCTTCGTGTGGGTGGTCGGGTCGGCGCCGCGCGGCAGCCGCTCCGCCTCGATCCGGGCCTTGATCCGGCGGATCTCCAGCAGGTCCCGCTCCGGCACTCCGGCGCCCGGGTAGCGCAGCGGGTCGATCAGCCACCGGAAGCGCTCCCCCAGCTCCGGGTCGCCCGCCACCGGCTCGGCCCGCAGCAGCGCCTGGCTCTCCCAGGCGTGCGACCAGCGCCGGTAGTACGCCTCGTACGAGGCGAGCGAGCGCACCAGCGGGCCGTTGCGCCCCTCCGGCCGCAGGTCGGCGTCCACCTCCAGCGGCGGCTCGGTGGACGGCGCGGCGAGCAGCGCGCGCAGTTCGAGGCAGACCGCCTGCGCGGCCCGGGCGGCCTCGTCCTCCAGCGAGCCGAGCAGCGGCTCGTGGACGAAGAGCACGTCCGCGTCCGAGCCGTAGCCCAGCTCGTGCCCGCCGAACCGGCCCATCGCGATCACCGCGAGCCGGGTCGGCAGCGCGCCGTTGCGGGCCTCCCAGCCGGCCACGCAGGCCCGCAGCGCGCCCTGCAGGGTGGCGGCGTTCAGCGCGGTGAGCGCCTCGCCGGCGGTGTCCAGCGCCTGCGCCGGGTCCTCGCCGAGCCGGCCGAGCACATCGGCGGCGGCGGTGCGGAACAGCTCCCGGCGGCGCACCGACCGGATGGCCGCCACCGCGGCCGCGGTGGAGTCGGCCCGGCCGACGGCGGCCAGCACCTCCCGTTCCAGGGCGTCCCGCCCGCGCGGCACCAGGCCCTGCGGGTCGCCGAGCATCGCCACCGCCTCGGGCGCGCGCAGCAGCAGGTCCGGGGCGAGCCGGCCGGCCGACAGCACCCGCGCCAGCTGCTCGGCCGCGGCGCTCTCGTCCCGCAGCAGCCGCAGGTACCAGGGGGTGCGGCCGAGGGCGTCGGAGACCTGGCGGAAGTTGAGCAGCCCGGCGTCCGGGTCGGCGGAGTCGGCGAACCAGCCGAGCAGCACCGGCAGCAGGGTGCGCTGGATGGCGGCCTTGCGGCTGACCCCGGAGGCGAGCGCGGTGAGGTGGCGCAGCGCGGCGGCCGGGTCGGCGTAGCCGAGCGCCTCCAGCCGGGCCCGGGCGGCCTCCGGGCGCAGGCCGGCCGCGCCGGTCGGCAGTTCGGCGACGGCGTCCAGCAGCGGCCGGTAGAACAGCTTCTCGTGCAGCCGGCGCACCTCGACCGCGTGCCGCTTCCACTCCCGCTGGAGCGCGGCGACCGGGTCGGAGCGGGTGTCGTCGTTGATCAGCGGGGCGAGCGAGCGGGCGAGGCGGCGCTGGTCCTCCTCGCCGGTGGGCATCAGATGGGTGCGGCGCAGCCGGTGCAGCTGGATCCGGTGCTCCAGCGAGCGCAGGAACCGGTAGGCGGTGTCCAGCGAGGCGGCGTCGGCGCGGCCCACGTAGCCGCCGCGGGAGAGCGCGGCCAGCGCCTCCAGGGTGTTGCCGCTGCGCAGCGCCTCGTCGCTGCGGCCGTGCACCAGCTGGAGCAGCTGGACGGAGAACTCGACGTCGCGCAGCCCGCCGGGGCCGAGCTTGAGCTGGCGGTCCAGCTCGGTGGCCGGGATCGAGTCGATCACCCGGCGGCGCATCTGCTGCACGTCGGCGACGAAGTTCTCCCGGGCGGCGGCCTGCCAGACCATCGGCGCCAGCGCGGCGGTGTACGCCTCGCCGAGCTCCGGGTCGCCGGCCACCGGGCGGGCCTTGAGCAGCGCCTGGAACTCCCAGGTCTTGGCCCAGCGCTGGTAGTACGCGAGGTGGCTGGCCAGGGTGCGGACCAGCGGGCCGTTGCGGCCCTCGGGGCGCAGGTTGGCGTCGACCGGCCAGATGGTGCCCTCGCCGGTGGTGTCGGCGCACAGCCGGGTGAGGGCGGCGGCCAGCCGGGTGGCGGCCTGGAGCGCCTCCTGCTCGCCGACGCCCTCGCGCGGCTCGGCGACGTAGACGACGTCGACGTCGGAGACGTAGTTGAGTTCGCGCCCGCCGCACTTGCCCATGCCGATGACGGCGAGCCGGCAGGCCTCGGCGGCCTGCGGGTCCTGGGCGGCGGCGAGGTCGAGGGCGGTCTGCAGGGTGGCGCCGGCCAGGTCGGCGAGTTCGGCGGCGGTCTGGGCGAGGTCGGTGGTGCCGGTGAGGTCGCGGGCGGCGATGGCCAGCAGGCAGCGGCGGTAGGCGACGCGCAGCGCGTCCGCCGGGCGGCCGGCGGGGTCGGCCGCGTCGGCGGCGACGCCCTCGGCGAGCGCGCGGCGGAAGTCCTCCGGGCCGGGGTGCATGTCGCGCAGCTCGAAGGTGACCAGGACGTGCCAGTCGTGCGGGTGCCGGGCCAGGTGGTCGGCGAGCGCGGTGGAGGCGCCGAGCACGCCGAGCAGCCGGTCGCGCAGCGGTTTGGAGGTGGTGAGGGTGTCCCGCAGGGTCTGCTGGTCGGCCGGGTCGGCGGCCTCCAGCAGCCGGGACAGGCCGAGCAGCGCGAGGTCCGGGTCGGCGGTGGCGGCGAGCGCGTCGAGCAGCAGCGGATCGGCGGCCAGACCGGTCAGCGCCGGTTCGGCGAGCAGCCGCAGCGCCCGCTCCGGATCGGTGAACCCCCGCCGCACCAGCCGGATCTCCGGCCGGCTGACCCGGCTTCCGGCCCGCTGTTCCTCCACCGCCATCGTCCCTCCGTCGGTCCGCCCCAGCAGGCTACGCGCCCCGGGCCCGCAGGGCGTGTCGCCTTGCCCGTCGGCTCGGCGGCGCGGTGGAGTACGCATGGCCGGCCGGGACGCCGGACCGGCCGACCCGTGGCTCTCCCCCCACTCCCACCCGAAGGGACGACCCATGGCGAGCGAGTACCCGGCCGGGCGGAGCGTCCGGCGCCGACACCCCCTGCGGGTCGCGATCGGCGTGTCCGGCGATCTGCTGTTCACCGTCGGCGTGCTGTTCGCCCTGCTGCTCGTCCACTCGCTGTGGTGGACGAACCTCACGGCCGCCCGGCACGCGGACCTCTCCGGCGAACGGCTGCGCCGGTCCTGGTCGGCCCCGGCCGCCGCCCCGCCGACCGCCGCCGCACCGCCGGACTCCCCCGCACCGCCCCCGTTCGACCCGGGCGACGCCATCGGCTTCCTCCACGTCCCGGCCCTCGGCTCCGGCTACCAGGTGCTGATCGAGGTCGGCGCCGACCCGGACACCCTCGCGGACGGGGTCGCCGGGGCCTACACGGCGCCGTACCGCGCGGCCATGCCCTGGGAGCCGCAGGGCAACTTCGCCCTGGCCGCCCACCGCGACGGGCACGGCGCGAAGTTCCACGACCTGGACCGGCTGAAGCCGGGCGACCCGCTGGTCGTGGAGACCCGGGACCGCTGGTACGTCTACCGCGTCGACGCCACGCTGCCCGAGACCTCCAAGGACGACACCGGCGTCATCGCCCCGGTGCCCGACGGCTCCCCGTACGGGGGACCCGGCCGCTACATCACCCTGACGACCTGCACGCCGGTCTACACCTCGCGCTACCGGATGGCCGTCTGGGGCAGCCTGCTGCGGGAGGAGCCGATGGACCCGGTCCGCACCCCGCCCGCCGAACTGCGCTGAGCCGGGCGGGCGGGCGGGCACACGACGGACGGGCGGTGCGCCGTATCGCGCACCGCCCGTCCGTCACTGCCTGCTCCGGCCACCGCGGCCGGCTCACCCGGCGCCCTGCGGGCCGGACCGGGTCACGCGGAGCGCGTGGACCGCGTGGACCGTCGGCCGATCCGCATGGCCGCCGCGCCCGCGACGAGGAACGCCGCCGAGAGTCCGGCCAGGGCCGGCGAGCTCCCGCTGCCCGTCTCGGCCAGCTCCCCGTGGTGCCAGTTGTGCTCCTGGCCGTGGTGGGGCGGCTTGGGGGTCGGGTGCTCCACCTCGACGAACTTGGACTTGTTCACGTTGCTGACGGTGTTGCTCTGCGAGGCCGTCTGGTTCTGGCTCTGGCTGTTGCTGTTGCTGTTGTTCGCCGTGTTCTGGGCGGAGTTGTTCAGGGAGTTGTTGGCGGAGCTGTTCGAGGAGTTGTTCACGTGGCTGGCGACGCTGGTGTTCGCGCTGTTGTTGACGTCGTTGTGGATGTGGTTCTGCACGACGACCGTCACGTTGATCTGCGAGTCCTGGCTCTGCTGGCCGTTCTGGGACTGACCCTGGGCCTGGTTCTGGCTCTCGGACTGGTTCTGGCCCTGGCTCTCGGACTGCCCCTGTCCCTGGGTCTCGGACTGCCCCTGGTGGTCCCCGTGCTCCTCGTGCCCACCGTGCTCGCCGTGCTCCTCGTGCCCGCCGTGCTCGTGGTGGCAGGGGCAGACGGGCTTCTCGTGGTGGCAGTGCTTGCCGGTGGGGGCCGACGAGTGCCCCTTCAGCCCGTCGAGGAACCCGGGCTTCGACGGCCGGACACCGGGCAGCCCGCGCTCGTCCTCGCCCGGCTGCTCCTCCGCGCCCTGATCGGTTCCCTCCTCGGCCGGCTGGGCCGCGACCCCCTGCTCGTCCCCCTCGTCGCCCTCCCGGGCCACCACGCCCTGCTCGGCGGCGACGGCCGGCGCCTGACCGCCGGCCGGGGCCACCTCGGCCGGGACGACGTCGGCCGGGGCCGCCTCGGCCGGGTCGACCGCGACCGTCTCGGTGACGCCGTCCGTCCGGTCGAACTGCCGGACCACCAGCTTCGCCGGCCGCGAGTCGCGGTTGCCGAAGGTCCGGGCGTGAATGGTGTCGCCGCTGTCCTCCGCGGCCTGACGGAGGAGACCGTCGACCCATTCACCCTGGGCCTCGGCCGATTCAGCGGCTGCACGGTGGTCGGCGGAGGGCGAGGCGTAGGCCGCCGAGGCGGCCCCACACACGAGGGCGGCCGAGGTCAGTCCGGACAGGGCCAGGGTGGTGATTCGAGTACGCATGACACTCCAGGGTGATCCGCAAAACGGATCTTCTGCATACGCCTGTTCGTCACCCCGCAACGGCTCGCACCGCTGCGGATTAGCCGCTTTGGCCCAACGGATTACCATGCCCGGGGGACATCGGCCGCACCATCCACTACGGTTGACTGATCGTCAGAATCTTCAGAGCACCTGGAGGTTCTTCCGCAGCTCGAACGGCGTCACCTCGGAGCGGTACTCCTCCCACTCCTGCTTCTTGTTGCGCAGGAAGAAGTCGAAGACGTGCTCGCCGAGGGTCTCGGCGACGAGCTCGCTGCGCTGCATGAGGTCGATGGCCTCGCCGAGGTTCTGCGGCATCGGCTGGATGCCGAGGGCGCGGCGCTCGGGGTCGGTGAGGGCCCAGACGTCGTCGTCGGCGCCGGGCGGGAGCTCGTAGCCCTCCTCGATGCCCTTGAGGCCGGCGGCGAGGGTGACGGCGTAGGCGAGGTAGGGGTTGCAGCCGGTGTCGAGGGAGCGGACCTCGATCCGGGTGGAGCCCTGCTTGCCCGGCTTGTACATCGGGACGCGGATCAGCGCGGAGCGGTTGTTGTGGCCCCAGCAGATGTAGGACGGGGCCTCGCCGCCGGCGCCGGCGGTGCGCTGCGAGCCGCCCCAGATCCGCTTGTAGGAGTTCACCCACTGGTTGGTGACGGCCGCGGTCTCGGCGGCGTGGCGCAGCAGGCCGGCGATGAAGGAACGGCCGACCTTGGAGAGCTGGAACTCGGCGCCGGACTCGTGGAAGGCGTTGCGGTCGCCCTCGAACAGCGACAGGTGGGTGTGCATGCCCGAGCCGGGGTGGTCGGAGAACGGCTTGGGCATGAAGCTGGCGTGGACGCCCTGCTCCAGCGCGACCTCCTTCATGACCAGCCGGAAGGTCATGATGTTGTCGGCGGTGGACAGCGCGTCGGCGTACCGCAGGTCGATCTCCTGCTGGCCCGGGGCGCCCTCGTGGTGGGAGAACTCCACCGAGATGCCCATCGACTCCAGCATGGTGATCGCCTGGCGGCGGAAGTCGTGGCCCACCCCGCGCGGGGTGTGGTCGAAGTAGCCGGACTGGTCGGCGGGGATCGGCGGGGTGCCGTCGCCGGGCAGGTTCTTCAGCAGGAAGAACTCGATCTCGGGGTGGGTGTAGAAGGTGAAGCCCTGGGCGGAGGCCTTCTCCAGGGTGCGCTTCAGCACGAACCGCGGGTCGGCGTAGGAGGGCGAGCCGTCCGGCATCAGGATGTCGCAGAACATCCGGGCGGTGCCCGGGGTCTCCGAGCGCCACGGCAGGATCTGGAAGGTGGTCGGGTCCGGCTTGGCGATCATGTCGGACTCGTAGACCCGGGCGAACCCCTCGATCGCCGAGCCGTCGAAGCCGATGCCCTCCTCGAACGCCTGCTCCAGCTCGGCCGGCGCCACCGCGACCGACTTCAGGAACCCCAGGACATCGCTGAACCAGAGCCGGACGAACCGGATGTCACGCTCTTCGAGCGTCCGAAGCACGAACTCCTGCTGCTTGCCCATGGGGACAGTCTCACCTCTGCTCTTTACGCCCGTGTTACGCCCATCATGGCGGATCGAGCCGGGGATGCCCCCCGGGGGACGGCCTCGTCCCTCCGGCCCGGAGGGGTTCACCGCCGGCCCCGGTGGATCCCTCCGGCCGCCGGGAGCCGGGGAGGGGAGCACCGGCCGGCGCACGGCACCCCCCGGCCGAGACATTGCGTCAGATCGACGATTAGACTCGGTGGCATGCCCAATCTCCGTCTCGCCCTCTGCCAGACCGACCCGTGGGTCGGTGACATCGCACGCAACAGCGATGAGGTGGTGCACTGGACCAAGCAGGCCGTCGAGGCCGGTGCCCAGCTGGTCGCGTTCCCCGAGATGGCCCTGACCGGGTACCCGGTCGAGGACCTCGCGCTGCGTCGCTCCTTCGTCGAGGCGTCGCGGGCCGGGCTGGTCGAGCTGGCCGCGCGGCTCGCCGCGGAGGGGCTCGGCGGGGTGCCCGTCGTGGTCGGGTACCTCGGCCGTTCGGAGCAGGCGTCGCCGCGGTTCGGCCGGCCGGCCGGCTCCCCGCAGAACTGCGCCGCGGTGCTGTTCGGCGGCGAGGTGGCCACCCGGTTCGCCAAGCACCACCTGCCGAACTACGGCGTGTTCGACGAGTACCGCTGGTTCGTCCCCGGCGACCAGCTGCCGGTGCTGCGGCTGAACGGGGTGGACGTCGCGCTGGCGATCTGCGAGGACATCTGGCAGGACGGCGGCCGAGTGACCGCCGCCCGCGAGGCCGGGGCCGGCCTGCTGCTGGTGATCAACGGGTCGCCGTACGAGCGGAACAAGGACGACGCCCGGCTGGAGCTGGTCCGCCGCCGGGCCGCCGAGGCGGGCTGCGCGCTCGCGTACGTGAACATGGTCGGCGGCCAGGACGAGCTGGTCTTCGACGGCGACTCGATCGTGGTCGCCCCGGACGGCGAGGTGCTGGCCCGCTCGCCGCAGTTCGAGGAGCACCTGCTGGTGCTGGACCTCGACCTGCCGGCCGCCAGCAGCGACCACACCGACGGGCTGCTGCTCGCCGACGGCCTGCACCTGGTCCGCGCCGAGCTGGGCGGCGAGCCGGGCCCGGCGCCCGCCGCGCCGCTGTCCGCCGGGGTGGCGCCGCGGCTGAGCGACGAGGCGGAGATCTGGTCGGCGCTGGTCTCCGGCACCCGGGCCTACGTCCGCAAGAACGGCTTCCGCTCGGTGCTGATCGGCCTGTCCGGCGGCATCGACTCGGCCGTGGTGGCCGCCCTCGCGGTGGACGCGCTCGGCGCCGGGAACGTGTACTGCGTCTCGATGCCGAGCCGCTACTCCTCGCAGCACTCCCGGGACGACGCGGCCGAGCTGGCCCACCGCACCGGGCTGGACTTCCGCACCGTGCCGATCGCCCCGATGTTCGACGCCTACATGGCGGCCACCGAGCTGACCGGCCTGGCCGAGGAGAACCTGCAGTCCCGGCTGCGCGGCACCCTGCTGATGGCGATCTCCAACCAGGAGGGGCACATCGTGCTCGCGCCCGGCAACAAGAGCGAGCTGGCGGTCGGCTACTCGACCCTGTACGGCGACTCGGTCGGCGCGTTCGGCCCGATCAAGGACGTCTACAAGTCGCTGATCTTCCGGCTGGCCCGCTGGCGCAACGAGGAGGCCGAGCGGCTCGGCGAGGTGCCGCCGATCCCGGAGAACACCATCTCCAAGCCGCCGTCCGCCGAGCTGCGGCCGGACCAGAAGGACACCGACTCGCTGCCCGACTACGACCTGCTGGACACCGTGCTCGACCTGTACGTCGAGGGCGACCAGGGCCGGGACGCGATCGTGGCGGCGGGCTTCGACCCGGCCGTGGTGGACCGGGTGGTGCGGCTCGTGGACACCGCCGAGTACAAGCGGCGGCAGTACCCGCCGGGCCCGAAGATCTCGGTCAAGGGCTTCGGCCGGGACCGCCGGCTGCCGATCACCAACCGGTGGCGCCGCGGCTGACCGGAGCGCGCGCCGTCACTGGTAGCGGTAGGTGGCGGCCACCGCGAGGTGGTCGCTGCCGTCCCGCTCCAGGGTCCGGGAGTCGGTGGGCCGCAGTCCGCCCTTGCTCATGATGTGGTCGATCCGGGCCATCGGGAAGGTCGCCGGCCAGCTGAAGCCGAAGCCGTCGCCGGCCGCGCCCTGGGCCGAGCGCATCTGCGAGGTGACCGGCGCCAGGCTGCGGTCGTTCATGGTGCCGTTGAGGTCGCCGAGCAGCAGCACCTTCTTCACCGGCTCGGCCTCGATCGCGTCGCCGAGCGCCTGGGCGCTGACGCCCCGCTGGTCGACGGTGAAGCCGCCCTCGGCCCTGAGCCGGACCGACGGCAGGTGCGCGACGTACACCGCGACCGGCCCCTGCGGGGTGCCGACCTCGGCCCGGAACGCCCTGGTCCAGCCCATCTTGATGTCCACCACCCGGACGTCGCCGATCGGGTACTTGGACCAGAGCCCCACGGTGCCCTCCACCGCGTGGTACGGGTAGCTGTCGGCCAGCCCGGACTCGTAGGCGCGCAGCGGCCGGCCGGCCAGCTCCTGGAGCGCGACGATCTGCGCGCCGGACTTCTCCAGCATCCGGACGGTGCCCTGCGGGTCCTCGTTGGCGGCGGCCACGTTGTGGCTGACCACCGTGAAGTCGCCGGCGCCGCCGCTCTTGTCGGTGAGCGCGCCGCCGAACATGTCGGTCCAGATCACCAACGGCACCAGCAGCGCGAGCAGCGCGGTGGCGGAGCGGCGCAGCAGGGCGGGCACCAGCAGCACCGGCACGGCCAGGCCCACCCACGGCAGGAAGGTCTCCAGCAGGCTGCCGAGGTTGCCGGTGCTGTTGGGCACCTCGGCGTGGAAGGCCATCACGGCGCCGACGAGCAGGGCCGCCGCGGCGATCAGCAGACCGCGCCGCCAGGCGGTGGCGCCCCGGGCGTCCCGGCCCCAGCCCCGCACGCCGAGGAACCCGGCCGCGGGACGCCGGCCGGATCCCGGGTCGCCGGCCTCCGCCGTGGACACCCGGTCCGCCCTGTCCGCCTGCGCCATGCCGTGGCTCCCGTCGTTCGCGCCGTCCGCCCGTGCCGCCGCCGGTCCGGCGCGGGCCGCCGCCGGGCGGGCGGAGGGCATGCCGGACTGGTGCGGGTTTGGTCGGATTCCCGGCTCAGCCTATGCCGGGACAGACGTCCGGCCGGTGGACCGGGGTTCCGGCGTGGCCCGGTTGGTGAGCCAGGCCACTGCACGGGGCGGCCCGGGGAAGGGGAGTTCGGGCTGCCGGAGAAGGGGCCGGGCCGACGGGGGGTCAGGCGGGAACGGGGCGCAGGGCCGGGCCGGCCAGGCCGGCCAGCAGCGCGTCGACCATCCGCTCGGCCAGCTCCGGGTCGTCCAGGTCGGAGTCGTCCCACAGGATGCTGCGGGCCAGGATCGGGCCGATCAGCAGGTCGCCGAGCAGTTCCTCGTCGAGGTCGGCGCGCAGCTCGCCCTCGGCGACGCCCCGGCGGATGACGTCCCGGGCGGCCTCCCGGCGCGGCAGGATCACCCGTTCGCGGTAGGCGGCGTTCAGCTCGGGCCAGCTCTGCATCTGGCCGAGCGCCGCCTTGAGCACCCAGCGGGAGCGCTTGGCGAGCCCGCGCAGCCGCATGTACTCGATCATCGCGACCAGGTCGCCGCGGATCGAGCCGGTGGCGGCGGGCAGCGGCTCCTCCAGCCTGCTGACCATGTCGACCAGCAGCGCCTCCTTGTTGGGCCAGCGCCGGTAGATGGTGGCCTTGCCCACGCCGGCGGCGGTGGCGATGCCCTCGATGGTCAGCTCGGACAGGCTGGTGCCGTCCGTCATCAGCTCCTCGACGGCGGCGAAGATCGCCTGCTCGGCGGCCTCGCTGCGGGGCCTGCCCCGGCGCGGGCCCGTGCAGGACGGCACGGCCGTCGGCTCGGTCTTCATCTCACATCTCCCGGTTGTGGGCCCCCGCCCGAGGGAGGGCGGGGGTCGCACGCGCTCGTGGGCCCCGTCACCGGCGGGTTCCCGGTGCCAGGGCCCCATTCTCGCTCAGCGCGGTCGCGGGTCAGGCTTCCGCGGCCGCCGTCTTGCGCGCCGCCGTGTCCGCCCGCCCGCCCGGCGCCGCGGCGGAGTCGCCGGCGGAACCGTCGGCCGGGGCCTTGCCGGGCAGCAGGAACCAGGCGATCAGCGCGCCGCCGACGGTGATCGCGGCGGAGAGCCCGGCCACCACGTGCATGGCGTTGAGGAAGGAGTCGTTGGCCGGGCCGATCAGCTCCTTGCCGCGGTCGCCGAGCCGGGCGGCGACGGCCAGGGTCGCCTCCAGCGACTCGCCGGCCTTCTCCCGCAGCTCCGGAGCGGGCAGCTGGGCGAGCTTGTCGGACATCCCGTCGCGGTAGACGGTGGAGAGCACCGCGCCGAGCACCGCGACGCCGAGCGAGCCGCCGACCTGGCGGAAGGTGTTGTTGACCGCCGAGCCGGCGCCCGCCTTCTCGCGGGGCAGCGAGCCCATGATCGCGACGGTGATCGGCGGCATGACGTGTGCCATGCCGGTGCCCATCAGCAGGCCGAGCACGACCAGCACCCAGATCGGGGTGGCGGCGTCCAGCAGCAGGTAGCCGAGGAAGCCGGCCGCGATGGACAGCATGCCGACGGCGCAGGTGGCGCGGATGCCGAAGCGGTCGACCACCAGCCGGGCGCGCGGGGCGAACACCAGCTGGGCGGCGGCCAGCGGCAGCATCAGCACACCGGCCTGCAGCGCGCTGTAGCCGCGCACGCTCTGGGTGTAGAAGACGCCGAAGAACGAGACGCCCATCAGCGCGAAGAAGACCACGCCGACCACGACCACCGAGGCGCTGAACACCTTGTTGCGGAACCAGCCGATGTCCAGCGCGGGGTGGGCGGTGCGGCGCTCGAAGAGCACGAAGGCGGTCAGTGCCGCCAGACCGACCAGCACCGGGCCCCAGGCCTGGACGGCGGTGAAGTCGGCCAGCTCGCCGCCCTTGATGATGCCGAAGATCAGCGCGACCAGGCCGATGATGGACAGCAGCACGCCGACCGGGTCCATCCGGCCCGGGTTGGGGTCCTTGGACTCGGGGACCAGCACCGCCATCGCGATCAGCGCCACGACCACGATCGGCACGTTGACCAGGAAGATCGAGCCCCACCAGAAGTGCTCGATCAGCAGTCCCCCGGTGATCGGGCCGATCGCGATGGCCAGGCCGACGGCGCCGGCCCAGACGCCGATCGCCTTGGGCTGCTCGGAGCGCTCGAAGACGTTCATGATGATGGCGAGCGTGGCCGGCATGGCCAGCGCGCCGCCGACGCCCATCAGCGCGCGGTAGCCGATCAGCTCGCCCGGCGTGCCGGCGAGCGCGGAGAGCAGCGAGGCGAGGCCGAAGACGGCCATGCCGGCCAGCAGCGCCCGCTTGCGGCCGAACCGGTCGCCGAGCAGGCCGGAGGTGAAGAGCAGTCCGGCGAAGACCAGGGTGTAGGAGTTGATCGACCATTCCAGGTCGCTCTGGCTGGCGCCGATGCCGGTGGGCGCCGGGGACGCAATGGTCTTCATCGCGACGTTGAGGATCGAGTTGTCGAGCACGACGACGAGCAGGGCGAGCACCAGGGTGCACAGGATCGCCCAGCGGCGGCGGTGGATGGCTTCCGGCACACGGGGTGGCGCGGCGGCGGTGGTCATGGGTTCTTCCCGTCGTGGTACGGCGTGGCACTGGCGGGAATTTCGAGCCGCGATCGTCTCGTAACCCCCCTGCGGTCAGGGTAGCGGCATTTTCGATACGAGACGAATCCGTATCGTAAAGCCGCGGCAAAGACCACCCGGCCCACCGGGGCCGCCCGGGCAAGCGGAACGGCCCCCGCCCCTTTTGCACCCGCGCCGGGCCGTGCAAGCATGGAGGTGATCCGGGGACGCCGCACGGCGCCACGAGACGACAACCCTTCAGGAGCCCGTTCGATGAACGCTTCTTCGCCTTCGCCTGCCCAGAACCGGGCGGCGACGACCACCACCCTCTACGGTGGGGTCACCAACCGCCGCGTCACCGTCCGCGACCTCGCCGCCGCCAAGCAGCGCGGGGAGAAGTGGTCGATGCTGACCGCCTACGACGCCCTCACCGCCGGCGTCTTCGACGAGGCCGGCACCCCCGTCCTGCTGGTCGGCGACTCCGCCGGCAACTGCCACCTCGGCTACGAGACCACCGTGCCGGTGACCATGGATCAGATGGTGATGCTCGCCGCCGCCGTCGTCCGCGGCACCGAGCGGGCCATGATCGTCGCCGACCTGCCGTTCGGCTCGTACCAGGAGTCCCCGGCCCAGGCGATGCACAACGCGGCCCGGCTGATGAAGGAGGCCGGGGTCGGCGCGGTCAAGCTGGAGGGCGGCGAGCGCAGCGCCCGCTCGATCGAGCTGCTGGTCGAGGCCGGCGTCCCGGTGATGGCCCACGTCGGGCTCACCCCGCAGTCCGTGCACGCGCTCGGCGGCTACCCCGTCCAGGGCCGCGGCGACGAGGCCGCCCACCAGCTGCTGCGCGACGCCAAGGCGGTGCAGCAGGCCGGCGCCTTCGCCGTCGTCCTGGAGGCGGTGCCCGCCGAGCTGGCCCAGCAGGTCACCGAGCAGCTCGCCATCCCCACCGTCGGCATCGGCGCCGGTGCGGACTGCGACGCCCAGGTGCTGGTCTGGACCGACTTCGCCGGGATGACCGCCGGCCGGGTGCCCAAGTTCGTCAAGCAGTACGCCGACCTGCGGGCCGTCCTCGGCGGCGCCGCCCGCGCGTTCGCCGAGGACGTGCGCGGCGGGGCCTTCCCCGCGCCGGAGCACACCTTCCACTGACGCGCACCGTCGTCGGGGTCCGGACCGCGGCCGGGCCCCGACGACAGCCCGCGTGACGGCCCGCGCGACAGCGGACCGACAGCCGCGTGACAGCGGACCGCCGGTCGGCCCCCTACCGGCACACCCGCTGACAGCGGGCTGACAGCCGGGTCGGACAGTCTGTGGGGCATGACACGAATCTCCACCGCCCCGAACGACCGGGGGCCCGCCGCGGGGAACGCCGTCGAGGTCCACGGCATCGTCAAGCACTTCGGCACCACCAAGGCGCTCGACGGGGTCGACCTGACCGTGCGCGAAGGCACCGTCCTCGGAGTGCTCGGCCCCAACGGCGCGGGCAAGACCACCCTGGTCCGCGTCCTGTCCACGCTGATCAAGCCCGACGCCGGCACCGCCTTCGTCGGCGGCTACGACGTGCTGCGCCAGCCCAAGCAGCTGCGCCGCACCATCGGCCTCACCGGCCAGTACGCCTCGGTCGACGAACTGCTCTCCGGCTACGAGAACCTCTACCTCATCGGCCGGCTGCTCGACCTCTCCCGCCGGGACGCCAAGGCCCGCGCCACCGAGCTGCTGGAGCGCTTCTCGCTCACCGAGGCCGCCAAGCGGCCCGCCAAGACCTACTCCGGCGGCATGCGCCGACGCCTCGACCTGGCCGCCTCGATGATCGGCCGCCCCCGGGTGCTCTACCTGGACGAGCCCACCACCGGCCTCGACCCGCGCACCCGCAACGAGGTCTGGGACGAAGTGCAGCGGATGGTCGCCGAGGGCTCCACCGTGCTGCTCACCACCCAGTACATGGAGGAGGCCGAGCAGCTCGCGGGCGAGCTGACCGTCATCGACCGCGGCCGGGTCATCGCGGCCGGCGGCATATCCGAGCTCAAGGCCCAGGTCGGCGGCCGGACCCTGCAGGTCCGCCCGGCGCACCCGGCCGAGCTGCCCGAGATGGCCCGCTGCCTGCAGGACACCGGCGTCGGCGCGACCTTCTCCGCCGACACCGGCCTGCTCTCGGTGCCGATCACCGCCGACGAGCAGCTGACCACCGTGATCGGGGTGCTCGGCACCCGCGGCTTCGCGGTCGCCGGCATCGACACCAAGCTGCCCAGCCTCGACGAGGTCTTCCTCGCCATCACCGGCAAGCCCGCGGACCGTCCCGCGAGCGCGGACACCGCCCCCAGCCTCGCCAAGGAGCCCGTCGCATGACCACCGCCACGCTCGCCCCCGTCCGGGCCGAGGACACCGGGATCGGCCTGGCCGGCCATCTGCGGCACGTCGGCGCGCTGACCCGCCGCAACCTGATGCGGATCAAGGCCGACCCGGAGTCGATGTTCGACGCCGTCCTGATGCCGATCATCTTCACGGTGCTGTTCGTCTACGTCTTCGGCGGCGCCATCTCCGGCGGCCAGGACGCCTACAAGCAGTACATGATCCCCGGCCTGCTCGGGCAGACCGGGCTCACCCTGGCGATGGCCGTCGGCACCGGCCTCAACAGCGACTTCCAGACCGGCGTGATGGACCGCTTCCGCACCCTGCCGATCGGCCGCTCCTCGGTGCTGCTGTCCAAGATCGCGGCGGAGACCTGCCGCGCCATGCTGTCCTTCAGCATCCTGATCGTGTTCTCGCTGATCCTCGGCTTCGAGCTGAAGGGCGGCGTGCTGGAGCTGCTGGCGGCGATCGGCCTGTCCCTGGTGTTCGGCATGTCGATCGTCTGGATCTCGATGCTGCTCGGCATGGCCCTGCGCAGTGCCCAGGCCGTCCAGGGAGTCGCCATGTTGGTGCTGATGCCGATGCAGTTCGGCAGCTCGATCTTCGCCCCGACCGACACCATGCCCGGCTGGCTGCAGGCCTTCACCAAGGTGAACCCGCTGTCCGCGCTGGCCGACGCCTGCCGGGCGCTGATGAACGGCCAGGGCGCCGTCGCGCACCCGACGCTCGTCGTGCTGGCCTGGTCGGTCGGCGTCACCGCGGTCTTCGCACCGCTCGCCGTCGCCCGCTTCCGCAAGCGGACCTGAGCCGTGGCCGCACGGCGGATCCCGGGGCGCGCGGGGGGCGTCCCGGGATCCGCCGTGGCCGGGCGGCCGGCGCCCCGGTCAGTCGAGCAGCCGGTCAAGCAGCGCGCTGGCCTCCAGCACGGACAGCCCGCGCCCCTCGACGAGGGCCGCCTCGAACACCGCGTCACCGAGCAGACCGCGCAGGCTCTCCTCGGCCCGCTCGCGTTCCACCCGGTCGAGGTAGCCGCCGCGCGGCCCGTTCATCCCGGCGTGCGCACCGAACAGCACGGCGGCCCGGCGGGCCGCGTCCAGGTCCCCGTCGCGCAGGGCGAAGGCCTCCAGCACCCCGATCACCGGCGGCAGCAGCATCACCGACATCTGCTCGATGAACCCGCCCGCGCTGTGCGGCATCGCGCGCAGCAGCTCCCGCCCCTCGTCGACCAGGTCGAGCCCGCGCTCCGGGTCGCCGGCGCGTGCGGTGACCCAGCCCCGGGTGACGGTCAGCATCCCGCCCACCACGTCCGGGGCGAACCCGCCGACCCGCGTCCAGCGCAGCTCGTCCAGCTCGGCCAGCGCCGCCGCGTGCTCGCCGCGCTGGGCCCGGATGCCGCAGAGCATCAGGTGCCCGAAGAGCAGCGCGCCGTTGGTCGCCTGGTTCTCGCCCGGCCGGATCTCCGCCAGTGCCTCGCGGATCCGGCGCTCCCCCTCGTCCAGGTCCTCGTCCAGCATCGCCAGGCCCAGGTGCACCCGGAGCATCGGCACCTCCTGCGGCGCCCCCAGCTCCTCGGCCAGCTCGATCGCCCGCCGGTACGCCTCGACGGCCTCCGCCGAACGCCCCTGGTTGGCCAGCGACTCGCCGCGCGCGGCCAGCGCCTGGGACATCCCCCACAGGTCGCCGGAGCGCCGGTACAGCTCCAGCGACTCCTCGCCGTCCACGGTGCTCTGCTCCGCGCCGTCCGGCCAGTCGTTCATCATCTTGGCCCGGATCTGGAGGATGAACGCCAGGTCGCTGGGGCTGCCGTGCCGCCGGCAGCCCTCCACCGCCTCGTCCATCAGGTCCTTCACGGCGTCCAGCTCCCCGACCAGGAAGGTGCCGAAGACCCTCATCAGCCCGGGGAAGCGGTAGGCCTGCGGCAGGTCCGGCCGGTAGGCCGCGATGACCTTCCGGGCGGTGCCGACCGCGTCCGGATCGGCCAGCACGTCCAGGTTGCCCTCGAACAGGCTGACCAGCCGGAAGATGACCACCGCCCGGCGGGCCTCGGCGGCCACCTCCGGCGGCATCGGCGACGGGTACTCCAGCACCCGCCGGTCCAGCGGCAGCGTGAGGGCGTCCGGGCCGAACGGGTCCGGGCCTATCTCCAGCACCGCCTCGTACCAGCCGCGGGCCTCCCGGCTGTAGCCGCGCAGCGACCAGTACCAGCTCATGCCCAGCGCCAGTACCAGGGCCCCGTCCTCGTCCCGGCGGTCGACGGCGCGGCGCAGCGCGGTCCGGATGTTGTCGTGCTCCCGCTCCAGCACCGCCAGCCAGTGCAGCTGCGCCGGGCCGTGCACGTTCAGCTCGGCGGTGCGGACCAGCTCGCGGAAGTGCCGGACGTGCCGCCCCTCGGTCTCCCCGGTCTCCCCCTCCTCGGCCAGCCGCTCGACCGCGTACTCGTGGATGGTCTCCAGCATCCGGTAGCGCGGCGGGCCGTCCCCGTCCAGGTCGGCGACCAGCAGGGACTTGTCGACCAGCGAGAGCAGCAGGTCCGCGACGTCCTCGCCGGGCACCTCGGTGCCGTCCGCGCAGACCGCCTCGGCCGACTCCAGCGTCCAGCCGCCGGCGAACACCGCCAGCCGGCGCAGCACCGCGCGCTCCTGCTTGCCCAGCAGGTCCCAGCTCCAGTCGACCACCGCGCGCAGCGTCTGCTGACGCGGCAGCAGGGTGCGGCTGCCGGCGGTGAGCAGGGCGAACCGGCCGTCCAGCCGGTCGGCGATCTGCCGGGCCGTCATCACCCGCAGCCGGGCGGCGGCCAGTTCGATGGCGAGCGGCAGGCCGTCCAGCCGGCGGCAGATCTCGGCGCAGGCCTCCGGGTCGCTGCGCGGGTCGAAGCCGGGGCGGGCGGCGGCGGCCCGCTCGGCCAGCAGCCGCAGCGCCACCGGGTCGGGCAGCGGCTCCACCGGCAGCACGGTCTCCCCCGGCACGCCCAGCGGCTCCCGGCTGGTGGCCAGCACGGTCAGGCCGGGGCACTCGGTGAGCAGGGTCTCGGCCAGGTCGGCGGCGGACTGGATCAGGTGCTCGCAGTTGTCCAGGACGATCAGCATCCGGCGGTGCCCGCAGAACTCGACCAGCCGGCGCACCGGGTCGTCGGTGCGGGAGTCGATCACGTCGGCGACCATGCTGCCGCTGGTGTGCAGGACGGTCTCGCGCAGGCCGAGCGCCGAGACCACCGCGCCGGGCACCGCCTCCGGGCGCTCCAGCGGGGCCAGCTCGGCCAGCCAGACGCCGTCCGGCCAGTGCCCGGCGCCCTGCTCCAGGCGGCCGGCCTCGACCGAGAGCCGGGTCTTGCCGGAGCCACCGGGGCCGGTGAGGGTGACCAGCCGGCTGGCGGCCAGCGTCGAGCGCAGGGCGGCCAGGTCGCTCTCCCGGCCGACGAAACTGGTGAGCCGGCCGCGCAGGTTGCCCGCGGCGCGGGCCGGCGGCACCGGGGCGGAGGGCGCGGGCGCGGCGGCCACCGGGGCGGGGGCGGGCGGTGCGGGGGCCCGGGCGGGCGTCGGGGCGGGCGTCGGGGCGGGGGCGTCGACGGGGGCCAGCAGCTCGGCGTGGAGGGACTGCAGCGGACGGCCCGGGTCGACGCCGAGCTCCTCCGCCAACGCGCGCCGGGTGCGCTCGTAGTGGCGCAGCGCCTCCGCCGTCCGGTCGCTCTCGTGCAGCGCCCGCACCATCAGGTACTGCAGCGACTCGTCCAGCGGCTGTCGCTCGCACAGCTCGGCGAGCTCGGCCACCAGGTCGGCGGCCCGGCCGAGGCCGAGGTCGGCGGTGATCCGGTGCCGGCGGACCTCCTCGCGCTGCGCCTCCAGCCGGGTGGCCGGGCCGGTGCGGTCCGGCAGGTCGGCGAGCGCCGGGCCGCGCCACAGCGCGAGCGCCGCCCGCAGCCGCTCGGCGGCCTCGGCGTGGTCACCCCGCTCCAGCGCCCCGCGGCCCTCGGTGGCCAGCCGCTGGAACTCGGCGAGGTCGGTCACCGGGTCGGTCAGCCAGTAGCCGGCCGGGCCGGAGCCCACCCGGTCGCGGCCGATGGTGCGGCGCAGCCGGCCGACCAGGGTCTGCAGCGCCGCGGAGGAGTCCTGCGGCGGCTCGGCGTCCCACACCTCGTCGACCAGCAGGTCGGCCGGCACCGGCCGCCCCTGCCGCAGGGCCAGCGCGGCGAGCAGCGCGCGCAGCCGGGCGCCGCCGAGCGGGACCGGGGTGCCGTCGTCGTGGTGGGCGGTGGTGGTACCGAGGATGCCGTAGTGCACTGCACCATTCTGGTGGATCGGCGCCGCCGCCCACTCGGATTTGTCCTGTCCCTTACCCTGACCGGACCCTGATTCCGCGGCCGCGCAGGAACCGGTGCGCGGTTCCCTACGTTCACCCGGGGCGGCTTGTCCGCCGCGGGCGCGCCCGGCATGATCGGCCTCTGCCCAGTCCCCATGCGACCCCGACCACCGGAGCACCCACACCATGACCTTCGCCGCCACGCAGCGCTCCCGCAGCGAGGACCGCCGGATCAGTCCGGTGTTCTGGGCGCTGCTCGCGATCCTCGTCACCTCCGCCGTGGCCGTCTACCAGGGTTACGGCAACATGCGGTTCGGGATCTTCCTGTTCGTGGTGGCGGGCTGGATGGTCTCGCTCTGCCTGCACGAGTACGCGCACGCGCGCACCGCGCTGCACGGCGGCGACATCTCGGTCGGCGCCAAGGGGTACCTGACCCTCAACCCCTTCAAGTACGCCAACGCGCTGCTCAGCTTCGTGCTGCCGATCGTCTTCGTGCTGCTCGGCGGCATCGGCCTGCCCGGCGGCGCGGTCTGGATCGAGCGGCACCGGGTGCAGGGGCGGCTCAAGCACAGCCTGATCTCGGCCGCCGGACCGCTGGTGAACCTGCTGGCGGCCGTGCTGCTGCTGATCCCGGTCGGCGCGGGCTGGCTCGACAACCCCTCGGTGCGCGCGGACTGGAACGGCATCGAGCTGAACGTCTCACCGTTCGCGCTCGCGCTGGGCTTCCTCGGCATGCTGCAGCTGAGCGCGACCCTGCTCAACCTGCTGCCGGTGCCGGGCCTGGACGGCTACGGGATCGTCGAGCCCTGGCTGTCGCACAAGACCCGGCGGGCGATCGAGCCGTTCGCGCCGTACGGCATGCTGGCCGTCTTCGCGCTGCTCTGGCAGCCGGAGGTGAACCACTGGTTCTTCGAGGCCGTGTACGGCGTGATGGAGCTGCTGGGGGTCGACCGCGCCTACGCGCAGGTGGGCCACGAGCTGTTCACGTTCTGGAAGAACTGACCGGGTTCGGGGCCGGGACTCAGGGCCGGGGCTCAGGGCCGGGGCTCAGGACTGCTCGGCGGCGGCCCGGGTCAGCTTCTCCCGGCGCAGGTTCATCCAGAGCACATTGCTGGCGATGCCCGCCATCGGGAGCCAGATGAGGCCGATCCACCAGCCCTGGACCGCGGAGACCACGGCGGCGGCCAGCGCGAGAACGGCGACGATCGAGGCGAGGAGGGACGTGCGGGGCATGGCGGCAGACTCCTGGGGCCGGTGGACGGACGGCCTCCATTGTCGCCGACCTCACCTCCGGACCGGGTCCAGGGGTGAGGCCGGCGAGCCGGTGGTCGGACGGGAATCGGAGCCGGTGATCAGACGGCGGTGATCAGACGTCGGTGATCCGCAGACCCGCGTGGGCCTTGTAGCGGCGGTTGACCGAGATCAGGTTGGCCACCAGCGACTCCACCTGGTGCGCGTTGCGCAGCCGGCCGGCGAAGACGCCGCGCATGCCGGGGATCCGGCCGGCCAGCGCCTGCACGGTGTCGGTGGCGGCCCGCTCCTCGCCGAGCACCATGACGTCGGTGTCGATCCGCTCGATCGACTCGTCCTGGAGCAGCACCGCCGACAGGTGGTGGAAGGCGGCGGTCACCCGGGAGTCCGGCAGCAGGGCGGCGGCCTGCTGGGCGGCGCTGCCCTCCTCCGGGACGAGCGCGTAGGCACCCTGCTTGTCGAAGCCCAGCGGGTTGACGCAGTCCACCACGATCTTGCCGGCCAGCTCCTCGCGGAGCGCGGTGAGCGTGGCGGCGTGGCCGTCCCAGGGCACCGCGACGATCACGACGTCGCTCTCCCGGGCGGTGGCGGCGTTGTCCGCGCCGCGCACGCCGTGGCCGATCGCCTCCGCGGAGGCCTGCGCGCGGGCAGCGTCGCGCGATCCGATGATCACCTGCTGGCCGGCCTTGGCCAGCCGCAGGGCCAGCCCCCGCCCCTGGTCGCCGGTGCCGCCGAGCACGCCGACCACGAGCTGCGAGACGTCCGGCAGGTCATGGGCCGGGTTTGTCGCTGAATCGAGGGAAGTCATGGGCTGATCCTGTCAAACCCGGGGCCCCTCGCGTCATCCTGTCCGCCATGGACGCGGTGAGAGTTTCGGCACTACGGGAGCAACTGGCCGGGACGGGCTGGCTGGAGGCCGTCGGCGGCTTCGCCGGTGAGCTGCGGCGGGCGGTCTCCCGGCGGGGCGCGGACGGGCTGCTGCTGGTCGGCACCGAGGCGTACGAACCGTGGCACCTGGCCGCCCACTTGCAGGACGAGGCCGCCTGGTCGGCCGTGCCCCGGCTGGCCCCGACCCTGCTGCGGCACCGGGTCCCGGCGCAGGCTCCGGCCCATCTGGCGCACGGCCTGCGCCGGCTGACCGAGGCCGGGCGGGGGGCGACCGTCCTGGTGGTCGCCCCGGCGGCGGCCGGGGAGGTACTGCTGGAGCGGGTGCACGACGCCCGCCGGCACGGCGCGACGGTGCTGGCGCTGGACGGCACCGGGCCCGGCGGCCCGGCGGGGTTCGGCGAGTCGGGCGGGTTCGGCGAGTCGGGCGGGCCCGGTGAGCCGGCCGGACTCGGTGAGCTGGCCGGGCTCGCGCACCGGCGGCTGGCCGTCGGCACGGCCGAGGAGGAACCGTTCGACCTGGCCCAGCACCTGGTCAGCGCCGCCGCCGGGCAGCGGCCCGCACGGCGCTCGGCCGCGCTGGAACGGCTGGCGGCGCTGGCCGGTCGGCTCACGGCGGGGCCGACGATCAACCGCTGGTAGGGCACCGGTGACGGCACGGCCACAGGACCCGGCCGCGAAAATGCGTTGCGGCCCGGCCGAACGCCCCGTCAGGATGGTCGCTCGTGAACGACGCCGACCCACCCCCGAACGGTCGGGCGAGCTCCCTGCTGCGCGCGGTCATCCCCGACCTCTCCCCCTGGCGCTCCTCGCGGGACTTCCGCCTGCTCTGGCTCTCCGGCTGTGTCACCAGCTTCGGCAGCTTCCTCACCTACGTCGCCGTGCCGCTGCAGATCAAGGACCTGACCGGCTCCTCCTTCGCGGTCGGCCTGGTCGGTGCCTTCGAGCTGGTCCCGCTGATCGTCTTCGGCCTCTGGGGCGGCGCCCTCGCCGACGCCCTGGACCGCCGCCGGCTGGTGCTGTTCTCCGAGGCCGCCCTCGGCCTGCTGAGCGTGCTGCTGCTGGTCAACGCACTGCTGCCGACGCCGGTGCTGTGGCCGGTCTACCTGGTGGCCGCCCTGGTCGCCGCCGCCGACGGCCTGCAGCGCCCGTCGCTGGACGCGCTCACCCCGCGGGTCGTGCGGCACGATCAGCTGGCCGCCGCCTTCGCCCTCAACTCGCTCTACCGCAACGTCGGTTCGGTGGCCGGCCCGGCGCTGGCGGGCGTCGTGGTGACGTTCGCCGGGGTGCAGACCGCCTACGCGCTGGACATCGCCACCTTCGGCGCCTCGCTGCTGCTGCTCGCCCGGATCCGCGCCGTCCCGCCGCCGACCGGCGCCGAGAAGCCCTCGGTGCGGGCCGTGCTCACCGGGATCCGGTACGCCTGGAGCCGCAAGGACCTGCTGGGCACCTACGCGATCGACCTGTGCGCCATGCTGTTCGCCTTCCCGGTCGCGATCTTCCCGTTCCTGGCCTCCGAGTTGCACGCCGACTGGGCGCTCGGCCCGATGTACGCCGCCTCGGCGGTCGGCGCCATACTCGTCTCGGTGACCAGCGGCTGGACGTCCCGGGTGCACCGCCACGGCCGGCTGCTGCTGGCCGCCGCGCTCGGCTGGGGCGCCGCGATCGCGCTGGCGGGCCTGGCCGACTCGGTCTGGCCGGTGCTGCTCTGCCTGGCCCTGGCCGGCGGCGCCGACGAGGTCAGCGGCATCGCGCGCTCCACGCTGTGGAACCAGTCGATCCCGGACGAGCTGCGCGGCCGGATGGCCGGCGTCGAGCTGCTCAGCTACTCGGTCGGGCCGCAGCTCGGCCAGGTCCGGGCGGGCGGCATGGCCGGGGTGGTCGGCGTCCGGGCCTCGGTGTGGATCGGCGGCGTCGCCTGCGTGGTGGGCGTGCTGGCCCTGGCCACCGCGCTGCCGCGGCTGCTCTCCTACGACGACCGCACCGACCCGAACGCGGCCGCCGTCCGCGCCGAGCACGAGCGGGCGGCGGCGGAGCGGGAGGCCGCCGAGGGGGCCGCGGCGGAGCAGGCGGCGGGCGCGTCCTGACGCGCCGCTCCCCCGTCACCGCCCCCGCCCCCCGGCTCACTTCCCCCGCTCGTCCTCGGGCTTGTCGTTCCAGCGCGGGTCGTTCGTCCATTCCCGGTTGCGCAGCTCGGCGGTCTCCAGCGCGTGCGCCGCCTCCTCGCGGGTGGCGTACGGGCCGAGGCGGTCCTTCGCCGGGCACTCCGGGCCCTCCTCGACCTTGCCGTGCTTGATGCAGTAGAACCACTCGCCGGGCAGGCCGGTCGGCTTGTTGCGGCGGAATCCCAGGGGCATGGTGTGGTCACCTCCGTGTCTGCTGTCGCGGCTCGCGTTCCCGGTGCGGCGTCGCGTCGTCCCGATCATTCCCCGCCCCGGCGCCGTCCGCACACCCGGACCCCGCGTCGGCGCCCGCCGCGGTACCGGCCCCGGCGCCGCTGTACCGGCCACGGCGCCGCGGCCCCGCCAACTAGACTCGCCGCCATGGCACTCGTTCCCGGCATCCAGTCCCCCACCCGCAAGGTCCCGGCGCACATCGCGCGCCCCGAGTACGTCGGCAGGCCCGCCCCGGCGGCGTACACCGGGCCCGAGGTGCAGACCGCCGAGACCATCGAGAAGATGCGGATCGCCGGTGGGATCGCCGCCCGGGCGATGGCCGCTGCGGCCGAGCTGATCGCGCCCGGCGTCACCACGGACGCGCTGGACGCGGTCGCCCACGAGTACATGTGCGACCACGGCGCCTACCCGTCCGACCTCGGCTACCGGGGCTTCCCCAAGTCGGTCTGCACCTCGATCAACGAGGTCATCTGCCACGGCATCCCGGACTCGACCGTCCTCCAGGACGGCGACATCGTCAACATCGACGCCACCGCGTTCATCCACGGGGTGCACGGCGACCTCAACGCCACCTACCTGGTCGGCGACGTGGACGAGGAGTCCCGGCTGCTGGTCGAGCGGACCCGCGAGTCGCTCGACCGGGCGATCAAGGCGGTCAAGCCCGGCCGCCGGATCAACGTCATCGGGCGGGTCATCGAGTCCTACGCCAAGCGCTTCGACTACGGCGTGGTGCGGGACTTCACCGGGCACGGCATCAACACGTCGTTCCACTCCGGCCTGATCGTCCCGCACTACGACAGCGAGCGGGCCACCGAGGTGATCAAGCCGGGGATGACCTTCACCATCGAGCCGATGCTCACCCTGGGCACCTACGACTACGAGATCTGGCCGGACGGCTGGACCGTCGTCACCAAGGACCGCAAGCGCACCGCCCAGTTCGAGCACACCCTGGTCGTCACGGCGGACGGCGCGGAGATCCTCACCCTGCCGTAGCGGCGGCCCGGCCCCGGGGGCGCTGTCAGCCGATGAGCCACTGCTCCTCGGCGACGGCGCCCACCTCGGTGCAGGCGTCGGTCAGCACGTCCAGGACGCGCAGCGGGTCCGGCAGCGGCTGCTCGGGGCCGCGCAGCCACCGCACCTCGGAGCCGTCCGGCAGCGCGGCCGGCGGCAGCAGGGTGTACGAGCCGCGGCAGTGCCAGCGCAGGCCGGGGTGCTCGGACATGGTGTCCGGGGTGGAGTCCAGGGCGCTCGGCCACCACTCGTCCTCGTCCACCGGGGTGCCCCGGGTGGCGGTGAAGAACAGGTAGCGGTCCTCGCCGACGGCGGCCACCGGGCCCTCGACGCCGAGCGCGGTCAGCCGCTCCAGGGCGAGCCGCCCGGCCTCGGTCGGCACGTCCAGCACGTCGTGGACGCGGCCGGTGGCGGTGACGAAGTTGGCCAGCGGGTCGCGGGAGAGCCAGCGGGCGAGCTGCTCGGGATCGGTGGTGGCCTGGGTCTGCCAGGCGAAGGAGACCGGGTGCTGGGCGGGGGCCGGACAGGCCACCCGGTCACAGGAACAGCGGTAGCCGGCCGGATGGGCGGCGGGGGCGAGCGGGAACCCGGCGCGGACCGCGCCGAGCAGCTGGTCCAGTCTGGCCGCAGGGCTGTCGGTGGCCGCCGACCGGCCCCGCTCACGATCACGCTTCTGCCACCAGGCCGTCCACCTGCCGCCGGATTCCATCGGGCCCCTTCCGCGCATTGCCGTGCCTGGTGCGACACAGCGTTCGACGTACCACTCCGACGCAACGCACGGCGCCCCCCGCTGCTTCCCCGGGTGGTGCTCGGCCCTGCAGTCCCGCGCCCTGCCGGCCGGAGCCGGGGTAACCGGGCGGCCGACGCCGGGGTCACGGTACGGAGTCACTGCGGCACGACGGCTGCGGCTCGGCGGCCCGGCGGGCACGGTGAGGTGCGCCTAGCCCGGCCCGTACGGGCCCGCTGACCCGGGTGGACCCGAGGGCGTAACAGGAAGGATAAGGGTGCGCGGGCCCTGTGGATGACCGGGGGCGGTGCCTCTCCGGTCACACTCCCGGCACCCGGCCGCCACACCGTCTCCGCCGCGCCGCCGCGGGGTGAGACCCTGGTGGGGTGAAGAGCGCGGACACCGAATTCGTCGGCGGCCCCCTGGACGGCCGGATCCTCCCCGTCCCGCTGGGGCCGATGTACGGCGTGCCCAAGAAGTACACCGTGCCGGTCCCCTCGCACGGGGACACCCCGGCGCGCACACTGGTGTACGTCCGGGCCAAGCAGCAGCGGGGCGCCCGCTGGTACTGGCGCTACGAGTACGACGAGGCGGCCACCGTCCGCGCTTCCGGGTGACGGCCGCCTCCCCGCGCGGGAGGACGGCGATGGCGAGAACCGTACGGCACCCGAGGACCCGCGCCGAGGCGGTGGCGCACCACAACCGGCAGGTGGCCGGGGTCACGGTCGGCCTGCTGGTGGTGGTCAGCGTCTACAGCGCGGTGCTCGGCTCCAGCGGCTGGCTCTGGTTCGGCTGGGCGGTGCTGCTGCTCGCGTGCGTGGCACTGTTCGTCGTCCACCCCTGAGCAGCAGCACCCCTGCGCCCCGTCGCCGGCCGGGCCGGTGACGCCCGCGCCTGCGGTCAGGCGTCCTCGGCCAGGATCAGGTAGAGCTTCTTACGGGCCTCGTTGAGCACCTCCAGGCCCTTGGCCCGCTGCGCCTCGGTGCCCGTCGCCATGACCTGCCGGACGGCGTGCTCCACGGCGCCGAGCGCCTGGCCGACCTCCTGGACCGCGGCCCAGTCGATCTCCTGGCCGGCCTCGGCCCACGGCTCGTCCGGCCCGGCGTCGGCCTCGGCGCGGCCCGCCTCGGTGAGCGAGACCAGCCGCTTGCCGCCGGTCTCCTCCGCCGTGACCAGGCCCTCCTCCTCCAGCAGCTGGAGGGTCGGGTAGACCGAGCCGGGGCTCGGCCGCCACGCCCCGCCGGACCGCTCGGCGATCTCGGCGATCATCTCGTAGCCGTGCATCGGCCGCTCCTTGAGCAGCGCCAGCAGCGAGGCGCGCACGTCCCCGCGCCGGGCCCGGCCACCGCGCCGGCCGCGGACCCACGGCGGCGGCCCGCCGAAACCGCCCCGGGCCCACGGCGGACCCGGCCGCCCACCCGGCCCACCGCCGAACGGCGGCGGACCGAAGGGGCCGAACGCCCCCCGGCCCTCGGGGCGCTCACCGGGCATCCCGGCGAACTCCGGCCCGCGGCAACCGCCGGGGCCTCCCTCTCCACGGAATCGTCCTGGGCGCATCGCACCCACCTCCCGATCGGGCCGCTCCGGGGCGGCCCACTAGTCGATCACCAGACGATCGTTCGAGACAGTCGAGTCACTGTCCCGATATCTCGACGATATATCGGTGACTGTCGACCGTCAACGCCTTCCGATACACCGTCCACCACCGTCCGGTGCCCGGCCGATACGGTGCGGGCATGGCCGGAGAACGAGACCTCACGACACTGCTGCGCGACCTGCGCCCCCAGCTCAACCCGGGGCGGTACGTCTACTGCACACTGCCCACCAAGGTGCCCGCCGGACTGCGGCCGGTGGCCACCGTCGCCGAACCCGAGGGGGTGACGGTGGTGGTCGCCCAGGAGGAGGCCGACGCCCTCGGCCTGCCCTACGAGTACGTCGCCGCCTGGATCACCCTGCGGGTCCACTCGGCGCTGGAGGCCGTCGGCCTGACCGCCGCCGTCGCCACCCGGCTGGCCGAGGAGGGGATCAGCTGCAACGTGGTCGCCGGCTACCACCACGACCACCTGTTCGTCGCCGCCGACGACGCCGACCGGGCCGTCCGCGTCCTGGAGGACCTCGCCTGACGCGTCCGGGTGGCCGCCTCGCCGGGGGCCTCGGAGACTGGAGGGACCGGGCACCCGGCCCGGTCCCTCCCCCGCGCCCGGAAGGAAGTACGCCGCCATGGCCATCTGCATCACCTGCGGCAACGACTACTGGCTCGCCTTCGAGATCAAGACGGTCACCGGCGACGTCTACACCTTCGACAGCTTCGAGTGCGCGATGGAGAAGCTCGCGCCGCACTGCGAGCAGTGCAACGTCCGGATCGTCGGCCACGGCGTCGAAGTGGCCGGCATGTTCTTCTGCGGCGCCCACTGCGCCCGCGTCAACGGCGGGCTCGGCGCCCAGGTCCGCGACGCCGTCGGCACCCACCCGGGCTGACCCGGCCCGGAGGCTGTCGCGGTACGAAAAAACCCCCTGACCGGGCGGTTTGCCCGGTCGAAGGGGGAAGGGGGCGGAAGAGTCGGCCTGTACGCCGGGTTCTGTCACCCGGGCTGCTCGCGCGGCCCGGGGAGACGGCCATCCATCTAGGGCTGCCGTTGCCGACAGCCTCGTGCGGTCCACCCGCGGACTCGGGCGAGCAGCCCTCAAGCATCCGCGCACGGCGCCGTGAGGCACCGATCTTGACCTTGCTCCAGGTGGGGTTTACCGAGCCGGCCGGGTCACCCCGGTCGCTGGTGGTCTCTTACACCACCGTTTCACCCTTACCCGTCGCCGAAGCGGCGGGCGGTCTGTTTTCTGTGGCACTGTCCCGCGGGTCACCCCGGGTGGGCGTTACCCACCACCCTGCTCTGTGGAGCCCGGACGTTCCTCGGCGGGTCCTGAGGACCCGTCGCGACCGCCCGGCCGGCTCTTCCGCCGTAGTGGTCATGGTAGCCGCTCGGGCGGGGCCTCCCGAACCCCGGGGCGGGTCAGCGGCGGGTCGCCGCCGAGGCGGGCGGCGACCCGGGTGGCGGTGGCGGTGCCCCAGGCGGAGGTGGTGACCAGGCCGAGCAGCCCGATCGTGGCGCCCAGGCCCGCGACGATGTACCAGCCCGCGTGGCTGGCCGGGGCGAAACCGGAGGCGACCGTGCCGACCACCGCCGAGGTGACCACGGTGCCGATCACCGCGACGCCGAGCGACTGGCCGACCTGCCGGCTGGTGGAGGCGACGGCCGCCGCCACCCCCGCCTGGGCGCGCGGCATGCCGGAGACGGCGGCGTTGGTGATCGGCGCGTTCACGAAGCCGAAGCCGAAGCCGAACAGTCCGTACGCGGCCAGCAGCAGGCCCGGCGGGGAGTCCGCGGCCAGCCGGGTGAGCAGCAGACCGCTGGCGACCAGGCCGAGGCCGGCCAGCACCAGCGGCACCCGTGGGCCGCGGGCGCCGACGATCCGGCCCGAGAGCGGCGCGCAGACCAGCATCATCCCGGCCATCGGCAGCGTCCACAGGCCGGCCTCCACGGGGCTGTAGCCGCGGACGTCCTGCAGGTAGATGGTGTTCAGGAAGAGGAAGCCGCCGAGCGAGGCGAAGGCGCAGACGGCCGTCACGGTGGCGCCGGTGAACGGCGCGCTGCCGAAGAACCTCGGGTCGACCAGCGGCTCGGCCACCCGGCGCTCCCAGAGCGGGAAGGCCACCAGCGCGGCGAGCGCCGCCGCGGCCAGGCCGAGGATCAGCGGGGACGTCCAGCCGTGCGCGGGACCCTCGATGATCGCGCCGGTGCCGCAGCCGAGCAGCACCATCATCAGCAGCTGCCCGACCGGGTCCGGCCGGCGGGCCCGGGGCGCGCGCGACTCGGGGACGTAACGGGCGGTCAGCAGGCAGGCCAGCAGGCCGACCGGAACGTTGATCAGGAAGATCGCCGGCCAGCCCGCGGCGTGCACCAGGAAGCCGCCGAGCAGCGGTCCGAGCGCCATCGAGATGCCGACCACACCGCCCCAGATGCCGATCGCCCGGGCCCGTTCGCGAGGCTCGGTGAAGGTGTTGGTGATGATCGACATCGCCACCGGGTTGAGCATCGAGCCGCCGACCGCCTGCACCGCCCGGAACGCCACCAGCCACCCCAGGCCGGGCGCCAGGCTGCAGAGCAGCGAGCCGAGCACGAAGACCAGCAGGCCGGTCTGGAACACCCGGCGGCGCCCGATGCGGTCGGCCAGCGAGCCGAACAGCATCAGCAGCGAGGCCAGCACCAGGGTGTAGGCGTCGATGATCCACTGCAGCCCGGAGGCGGGGGCGTCCAGGTCCCGCTGGATCTGCGGGAGGGCGATGTTCACGACGGTGTTGTCGAGCCCGACGATGAACAGGCTCAGGCAGCAGATCGCCAGGATGAGCTGCCGGCGACGCCGCCCGGGATCGGCGGACGGCGGACTCATGGGGGTCGCTTCGCGCACGCGTCGATCCTCCCACCCGGGCGGGCGTCGACGGGTGTCGAAGCGGCCCGTCCGGGTGGCGGGGCCGGCCACCACGAGCCGAGCGCCGGGCCGCGGGCCACGCGGTGTGCCGGGCGGTGTGGCGCGCGCCGGGCGCTTCGGCGTCCGGGCAGCGCGCGGGGCTCGACGGGGTGGGGTGACCAGCCGTTTCCCGGGGCGGGGGCGGGTTGCGTAGGGTGGCGTGGTCGGTGGCCGTGGAGTGTGGAGGAGTCCGTCGTGCTGGTGCTGTTGCCGCCCTCGGAGGGGAAGGCCGCGTCCGGGGACGGCGTGCCGGTGGCGCTCGACGGGCTGTCGCTGCCCGGGCTGACGGCGGCGCGGGCGGAGGTGCTGGAGGCGCTGGTCTCGCTCTGCCGCGGGGACGAGGACGCCGCCGCCGGGGTGCTGGGGCTGAGCCCGGGGCTGCGCGGCGAGGTGGCGCGCAACGCGGGGCTGCCGACGGCGGGGGCGCTCCCGGCCGGGCAGGTGTACACCGGGGTGCTGTTCGACAACCTCGGGCTGGCGACGCTGGACGAGGCCGCGTACGGCCGGGCCGAGCGGAGCCTGCTGGTCTTCTCCGGCCTCTGGGGCGCGGTGCGGATCGGCGACCGGATCCCGCCCTACCGCTGCTCGATGGGTGTGAAACTTCCCGGGCCGGGGGCGCTCGGCGCGTACTGGCGGCGGGCGATGGCCGATGTGCTGCCGGAGGTCGCCGACGGCCTGGTGCTGGACCTGCGCTCCTCCGCCTACGCGGCGGCCTGGAAGCCGGCCGGCGAGGTGATCGCCCGGACGGCGACCGTACGGGTGCTCCAGGAGCGGGACGGCCGGCGGACCGTCGTCAGCCACTTCAACAAGGCCACCAAGGGGCGGCTGGTCCGCGATCTGCTGGCGGCGGGCGCCGAGCCGAAGACGCCGGGTGAGCTGCTGGACGCGCTGACCGGGCTGGGCCACCGGGTGGAGGTCGCCGCCGAGGGCACCGCGCGCAAGCCGTGGCAGCTGGACGTGGTGGTCACCGAGGTGCACTGAGCGGACAGGTGCACGGGCAGGCACGCGCGCCGGGGGCCGGTCGGATCAGCCGACCGGCGCCCGGCGTTTCTCAGCGCAGGTGCCCGGTGTCGTTGAGCAGCCGCAGCGAGGCGTTGCCGTCCGCGTAGTACTGGACGGCGCAGAGCGAGGCGGCGGACAGCTCCATCCGGTACAGCGCGTCCGGCGGGGCGCCGAGCGCCAGCCGGACCAGCGTCTTGATCGGGCTGACGTGCGAGACCACCAGCACGGTCCGGCCGGGGTGGCGGGCGAGGATCTTGTCCCGGGCCACTCCGACCCGGTGGGTGAGCGTGGCGAAGCTCTCGCCGCCGCCGGTCGGCCGCACCTTGGTGGAGCCGAGCCAGGCGGTGAGGTCGTCCGGGTACCGCTCGCGCGCCTCGGCGAAGGTCATCCCCTCCCAGGCACCGAAGTCGACCTCGCGCAGCCCCTCCTCGTACCGGACCTCCAGGCCCAGCCGGGCGGCGACGGTCTCCGCGGTCTGCCGGGCGCGCCGCATCGGCGAGGCCACCACGGCCTGGACCGAACCGCGCGCGGCGAGCGCCTCGGCGACCCGTTCGGCCTGCCAGCGGCCCTTCTCGGAGAGCTCCGGGTCGGTGCCGCCGCTGCCGGAGAACCGCTTCTCCGGGGTGAGGTGGGTCTCGCCGTGCCGGAGCAGGACGAAAGTGGTCGGGGTGCCGAGGTCCGCCGGGGCCGCCCAGCCCGTCTTGGGCACGGCGGTCTCCAGCGGCTCGGTCCCCAGCGGCTCGGTCCCCAGCGACTCGGTCCCCAGCGGCTCGGTCTCCGGCAGCTCCACGGGGGAGGGCGCGGAGGCGGCCACGGGCCGGGGCTCCCACTGGCGGCCGGCCTTGCCCGCGTCCATCGCCTCGTTGGCGAGCCGGTCGGCGTCCTTGTTCTGCTCGCGCGGGATCCAGGTGTACCGGACCCGCCCGCGCGGGAAGACCTCGCGGGCCTCGGCGGCGAGCGGCTGCATGTCCGGGTGCTTGATCTTCCAGCGGCCGGACATCTGCTCGACGACCAGCTTGGAGTCCATCCGGACGTCCACCGAGGCACCCGGGTCGATCTCCCGGGCCGCGCGCAGCCCGGCGATCAGCCCCTTGTACTCGGCCACGTTGTTGGTCGCGTGCCCGATGAACTCGGCCGCCTCGGCGAGGAGCTGCCCGGTGTCGCCGTCGCGGACCACCGCGCCGTAGCCGGCCGGCCCCGGGTTGCCCCGGGAGCCGCCGTCCGCCTCGACGACGAACCTGCGCGCCGCCACCGGCTCAGACGCCGGAGTCGGCGGTGCGGACCAGGATCCGCGAGCAGTTCTCGCAGCGGACCACCTTGTCGGCTGGCTCGGCCTTGATGGAGTTGAGCTCGGTGATCGAGAACTCGGTGCGGCAGCCCTCGCAGCGGCGCTGGTAGAGCCGGGCCGCGCCGACGCCGCCCTGGGTCTCGCGCAGCTTGCTGTAGAGCTTCATGAGGTCGGCCGGGATGACGGCGGCGACGGCCTCGCGGTCGCGCTTGACCTTCTCCGCCTCGGCGTCGATCTCGGCGTACGCGGCGTCCCGGCGGCCCTCGGCCTCGGTCAGCACGACGGTGGAGTGCTCCAGGCGGGCGGACAGCTCGGTGGTGCGGGTCTGGGCGGACTCCAGCCGCTCCATGATCTCCAGCACGACCTCCTCCAGGTCGCCCTGGCGCTTGGCCAGCGACCCGATCTCGTGCTGGAGGTTCTCCAGGTCCCTGGGCGAGGTGATCGCACCGGAGTCCAGGCGCTGCTGGTTGCGGGCGGCCCGGGTACGGACCTGCTCCACGTCCTGCTCGGCCTTGGTGAGCTCGCGGGTGGTGTCACCGTGCTGGGCCTGGGCGGCGACCACCAGGTCCTTGAGGGCGGTGTGGTCGGCGTTGACCTTGTCGATCTCCGCGTGCTCGGGCAGGCTGCGCCGCCGGTGGGCCAGCTGGTCGAGCTTGGAGTCGATGGCCTGGAGGTCGAGCAGGCGGATCTGGTCGGCGGGCGCGGCGTTCAAGCGGAGAGCTCCTGTGAATCGGGTCAGGCGGGGAAGGACATGGGGGCGTGCGCGGTCCACGGGTCGGTGACCGTGCGGGAGACCCGGGTCTCCACGGTCCAGCCGTGCTTCTCGGCGGCGCCGTGCAGCGCCCGCTCGGCCAGCGGCAGCCAGGGCCACTCGGTGGCCCAGTGCGCGGCGTCGACCAGGGCGACCGACGCCGCCTCGGCGGCCTCGGACGCCGGGTGGTGGCGCAGGTCGGCGGTCAGGTAGGCGTCCACGCCCGCCGCGCGCACCTCGGCGAACAGGCTGTCGCCCGAGCCGCCGCACACCGCGACCCGGCTGACCAGGCGGTTCGGGTCGCCGGAGACCCGCACGCCGGCGGCGGTGGCCGGCAGCCCCTTGGCGACGTTCGCGGCGAACGCCGCGAGGGTCAGCGGGGGCTCCAGCAGGCCGATCCGCCCGGTGCCGCGCCGGCCCAGCGGGTCGGTCGGGTCCGGCACCAGCGGTCCGGTGACGCTCAGGCCGACCGCCTCGGCGAGCGCGTCCGAGACGCCCGGGTCGGCGTGGTCGGCGTTGGTGTGCGCCACGTGCAGGGCGATCCCGTTGCGGATCAGGGTGTGCACGACGCGGCCCTTGAAGGTGGTCGCGGCGACGCTGGTGGTGCCGCGCAGATAGAGCGGGTGGTGGGTGACCACCAGGTCGGCCCCCCACTCGACGGCCTCGTCGACGACCGCCTGCACGGGGTCGACGGCGAAGAGCACGCGGCGGACCTCGGCCTGGGGGTCTCCGCAGACCAGGCCGACGGCGTCCCAGGACTCCGCCCACTGCGGCGGGTACAGCTCTTCGAGGGCGGTGATGACGTCGGACAGTTTCGGCACCTGTCGAGACTACCGTGCGCGGGGGTGGCGGCGGTCCGCCCGGTTCGCCGCCACGGCCCGCGCCGGGGCGGTGCCCCTCGGCGGGCGGGGCGTACGGATGCGCGTCAACCCGCGGTACGGCGTGCGCGGGCGGTCGGCGCGGCCCCGTTCGACCGGCGCGCGGGGGCGGTTCGCGCGGGACGGCGGGGCGTACGCCGGGCACACCCGGCCGTTCGCACGAATTCGAAACCGCATCGGGATCACCCTTACGAGTGAAGTGACCGGCTTCGGATTGAGCATCCCTCGCTACCGAAAGTAACTTCTCCTCTGCGAACGGGAGTTGCCCGACCAGGGGGGCCGGGGAGGCGCTCCGCCGGAGGTACGGGCCCGGGTGAGGCAGGACGGACCGGGCCCGCGGCGGACGCGGCCGGGGCGGTGCCGACGGTGTCGGCCGCCGCCGGGGCAGCACACCGGGCAGTTCCGAGGAACCGATGTCAGGCCGTGGCCGCGCGCCCCGGTGCCGGAGCAGTGGGCACCGACGGGGCGCGCCGGCACCAGACGAAGGGATGTGGTGGCGAATGGGGGCGGGCACATCGCTTCGTACGGCCGGGGGAACGGACTCGGCGGGCCACGGGCCGGATGCGGCCGACCGGTGGCCCGAGCTGACGCGGACGGCGCCGGCCGCCGCCGGAGGCCGGGGAGGCGGCGGGGGCGCGCGGGTCGACGGGCAGGTCGACCGGCGGGTCACCGTCGAGGGCTTCTGGTGCCCGGCCGGGCCGTCCGCGGGCGACCTCCCCGACGAGGGCTGGAAGCCGCACGTCAGCGCCGCCTCGCCGGCCCGTCGACGGGTCGGTGGCGCGCGAGGGGTACGGGCCGGGGCGGGGGCGCGCGGCGGGTACGGGCCGAGGTCGGGGGTGACGACATGACCGTGGCCACCCGAGCCGCCGCCCAGGCGCTGCGCCGACTCGGCTTCACCTTCGCCGCCGACGGCAACCACGCCGCCTGCCTCGCCTCCGCCGCCGACGGCGGTTGGTACGTGGAGAGTTGGCGCCTCCCACTGGACGGCCCCGCCGTCCCGACCGGCCTGCGACTGCCGGGCAACCGCTTCGAGAGCTTCCGCTCACAACTGGTCGCCCTGCCGGACGGTTCGGTGCTGGTCTGCCGGCACGACGGCGAACGGCAGCAGCTGGTAACACTCCGCCCCGGCACCGACCCGGGCGGTCGACCCGTCACCGTCGAAAGGCCGTTGACCACACTCAGGATGCCCGGCCTGCGCCTGCTGCCGCTCCCGGAGGGCGCGCCGTCCGGCCCCGGCGCACCGGTCGCGGTGGCCCTGGGCAGCGACACCCGGCCGGCCACCACCGTCTGGCTCGTACGGGCCGACGAATCCGCGCCGCAGCAGGTCGCCGAGATCCCGGGCCTGCACGGCGGCGGCGTCTGGCTGGACCGCACCGGCGCGCTGCTGGCGCTCGACCGGGTGCGCGACGGCCTGGTCCGCACCGTGGTGCTCGACCTGCGCGGCGGCACCGTCACCCCGCTGCTGGAGATCGGCGGGCACAGCAACGACCGGCTGGTGCTGTTCGACCCGGACAGCCGGTTCGCGATGGTGCGCAGCGACGCACCCGGCGCCGACCGGATCGGCTGGGGCGTGCTGGGCGGCGGCGAACCGCTGCGGTTCCCGGAAGCCCTGCACGTCGCGGGCATGTTCCTGCGGCCGGTGGCGCTGCGGCCGGACGCGGACGGGCCCCGGGTGGCCGTCCAGGTCGACCACGGCGCGGGCTGCTCGCTCGCCCTGTGGCGGCCGGCCGCCGGACGGCTGGACCCGCTGCCCGTCCCGCCGGGGCGGCTCGGCGCGGTGGGGAGCTGGTCGGCGGGCGGGCTGCGGGTGCCGTACTCGGCGCCCGACCACCCGGCCGCGCTCGCCACCCTGGACGTGGACGCGCTGCTGGCGCACGACCCGGCCACCACCGCGGCCGGCCCCGTGCCGGTGCCGCTCCCGCTGCAACTGGCGCCGCTCGGCTCCGGGCTGCCCGGACCGTGGCGGGACACCGTGCCACCCTGGCGGCCCGGCACCGTCGGACGCGCCAACACGTCGGTGCCGCCGACCGGTTGGCGACTGGACGGATCGGCCGAGCCGGGTGACGGCGGCCGGTGGCGCTCCGCCCAGAGCATCGAACTCGCGGGCCCGGCCGGCCCGCTGGAGGCCGTGGTGTACGGCGGGGACGCCTGGCTGAGCAGTCCGCACCTGGTACTGGCCCTGCACGGCGGCCCGGCGGACGCCTGGCGGCTGGAGTTCGACCCAGCCCTGCAACGGATGGCGGCCGAGGGCCTGGCCGTCCTCGCACCGAACCAACGCGGCTCCACGGGTTACGGGTTGGCGCACGCGATGGCCATCCGGGGCACCTGGGGCGGGCCCGACCTCGACGACGTGCTGCACCTGCTGGAGGCCGTCGCCGGTCAGCGCGCGGCGCTCGGCCTGGAGCCGCCGGCCCTGTTCGGGGTCAGCTACGGCGCGTTCCTCGCCCTGCTCACCGCGGCACACGCTCCGGCCGGCCAGGTGACGCGCTGCGCGGTCGTCGCACCGTTCCTCTCGGGCAGCCGGCTCCTGGCCGAAGCGTCCTCCTCCGTACGGGCGTTGACCACCCGGCTGGGCGGCGGCGAGCCGATCACGGACGCCCGGGGGCCGCGCGACGTGCTCCAGCTGGCGCACCGGATCGGCGCACCGCTGCTGATCGTGCACGGCGACCGCGACGAGGTCGTCCCGGTGAGCCAATCGCGTTCACTGCGCGATGAGTTGCTGCGCATCGGGCGCACGGAGGGAACCGACTTCCGCTACGTCGAGGCGGCGGGCGCCGGACACGAGGTCCTGGCCGAGGAGGGCGGAGCGGTCCTGCACGAGCTGCTCGCCGCCTTCCTGCGCACCGGCCGCCCGGGCTAGCCCCCCGCCCCTCCCATGCCCGGAGTGGAAAGTCGGCCCCGCCGACTTCGCACTCCGAGCCGCTGTCCACCGGGCCGGACCCGGCCGTGGTCGGGTCGCGCGGCACCGGCGTGTTCGGGACCGTTCGGGGCCGTGCCGTTCCCCGGATGGCCGTCATGATCTCGATAGGATCTCGCCCGGTCGGCGGTTAGGGTGGCGGCCGGGGTGCGGGCGCGATCACCGGCCATGCCCCGACCACGCCCGCGATGTGCCGGCCGGGCGCCGATACACCTGCACCCTCGCAAGGAAAAGACGATTCTGATGTCCGACACCCTCACCGACACCACCGGACCCGCCAGCGGGACCGACGCCGACGAGACCACGGCCGAGGACACCGCGTCGCACGGCCGCCACCGCGGCCGGTCCGCCGCCGACGACAGCCCCGAGGCCGATCCGCACGGCCGCCACCGTGCCGCCGGGAACGGCCGGGGCTGAGCCCCACCACCCGACGAGGCCCGCCGGAACCCTCCGGCGGGCCTCGTCGTGTACCCGGCGGCGGCCACTCAGCCCAGCGTCACGACCGTGCGCAGTGCCTCGCCGCTGCGCATCTGCGCGAGCGCGTCGTTGACGTCCGCCAGCGCGACCCGGTGGGTGATCATCCCCGCCAGGTCGATCCGCCCGGCCCGCCACAGCTCCACCACCAGCGCGACGGTGCGCGTCAGCGGCGCGCCGCCGTACAGCGAGGGCAGCAGCCGCTTCTCGTTGAAGAACAGCTCGCCCATGCTGAAGCTCGCGAGGTCGTCCTGCGCCCCGGCACCGATCACCACGACGGCGCCGCCGCGCCGGGCCGCTCCGTACCCGGCCCGGACGGTGGCCGAGCGGCCGACCGCCTCGAAGACGTAGTCGAAGCCCCCGCCCGGCAGGCCCTTCGCCACCGCCTTCAGCTCCTCGGGGGCGAGCGCCTCGGTCGCGCCGAAGGCCAGCGCCCGCTCCCGGCGGGAGACCACCGGGTCGACGACGGCGATCCGGCCCGCGCCGCAGACCCGGGCGCCCTGCACGGCCGCGACGCCGACACCGCCCGCGCCGATCACCGCGACCGACGCGCCCGGCTCGACCCGCGCGGTGTGGACGGCCGCGCCGATGCCGGTGGTGACGCCGCAGCCGATCAGCGCGGCCAGGTCGTAGGGGAGGTCGGCGGGCACCGGGAGAACCGCGTCGCGCTCGACCACGACCTCCTCGGCGAAGGTTCCGGTCCCGTAGAAGCCGGACGCCTCACCACCTCCGCCCGCGCCGTTCGGGCCCGCGCCGTAGCGGAAGCCGGGCGCGCCGAGCCGCCGCAGGCTGGCCACGCAGAGGTGCGAGCGACCGCGTTCGCAATGCGCGCACCGGCCGCAGGGCGCCATCCAGCAGAGCACGACGCGGTCGCCGACGGCGATGTCCGTCACGCCCTCGCCGACCTCGACGACGTCCCCGGCTCCCTCGTGCCCGGGCACGAACGGCGCGGGCTGGGGCAGGACGCCGCTCATCGCGGAAAGGTCGGAGTGGCAGAGACTGGCGGCGCGCAGCCGGACCCGCACCTTGCCGGGGCCGAAGCCCACGGCCTCGACGTCGTCGCGGACGTCGAGCGCCTCCTGGCCGGTCTCGTGCAGGATGGCTGCGCGCATGGGGCTGCTCCCGGGTCCGTCTCGGATCGCTGGTCGGCCGATTCTGACACGGCGCCCGAGGGGCGGGTGGAACGTGTTCCACCACGCCTCCCCGGCCGGTGGAACGCTCCGAACTCCGAGGGTTCCCCATGTCCGTGGCGCCTGGCATGATCATCCGCCGTGCCCAACCCCACTGCTCCCCCACCGTCGTCGGCCGCACTGACGACAGCGCCGGCGCCGGCGCCGTCCGCCTCCGCCGTCCGTCCCCTCTCCTGCCCGACGTGCTCCGGCCCGATCGACCCCGACCCCCGGTTCACCGCCTGGTGCCCGGCGTGCGAGTGGAACCTCGTCCCCGCCGAGGAGGCCGCCGAGGACTGCGCCAAGTCCGCGAAGGAGCTGGCCCGGGAACGGGCCGCGGCCGAGCGGACCGAGCGGCTGTTCGAGGAGGTCGCCGACGGCCGCACCGACACCACCCGACGGGACTGGCTCGCCGCCTCGGCGCTGGCCCTCCCGGTCCACGCGGTCACCGTCGTCGTGGCGGGGGCGGCCGGCTGGCTGCTCGTCACCGGCAACACGACGGTGCGCTGCCTGGGCGCCCTCCTCCTCGCCGTCGCCTTCCTGCTCCGTCCGCGGCTCGGCCGGGTGCCGACCGGCGCGGGCGTGCTGAGCCGGTCCGAGGCCCCCGCGCTGTACGGGCTGGCCGACCGGGTCGCCGCCGAACTCGGGGCGCCGCCGGTCGGGGTGATCCGGATCACCGAGGACTTCAACGCCGGCATGGCGGTGCTCGGGCTGCGCCGGACGTCGGTGCTCACGCTGGGCCTGCCGCTCTGGGAGGCGTTGGACGACGGGCAGCGGCTCGCGCTGCTCGGGCACGAACTCGCCCACCGGGTCAACGGCGACAACCGGCGCGGCCTGTGGCTCGGCTCGGCGATGCGGGCGCTGGCGCACTGGTACGAGCTCGCCCGGCCCGCCGACCGGTCCCGGGGAGGGTACGGCGTGATCGCGCTGCTGTCGCTGATCGGGGACTTCCTGGCCAACGCCCTTCTGTACCTTGTCAGCCAACTTCCCTACCGGGCCTACCTGTTGCTCGACCGGCTGACGGCGCGCGCCGGGCAGCAGGCCGAGTACCGGGCCGACGGACTCGGCGCCCGGGTCGCGTCCACCGCGGCGGCGCGCGGGATGCTGGGGGCGCTGCTGCTCGGCCCGGCGACCGCGACGGTGACCATGCGGCTGCGGGCCGAGATCCAGTCGCGGCCCCGCTCCGGCCGGCGGGACGCCGCTCCGGGGCCGGACGTCACCGAGCTCTGGCCGCAGCTGCGCGAGCACCTGGCGGCGATCCCGCCGCTGGAGCGTGAGCGGCTGCTCCGCCGCTCGCGGCGGGACGGCCACACCGTGGACGCCTCGCACCCGCCGACCCACCTGCGGCTGGCGCTCCTCTCCCGGCGTGCGACGCTCCCGGCGGCCGTCACCTGCGCGCCGCACGAGGCCGCCGCCATCGCCGCCGAGCTCGCCCCGCACCGCACCCGCATCGCCCGCACCCTCCTCGCCGGCTGACTGCCGCTGCCGCTGCCGCCCGGATCAGGAAGTCGGACCGGCCGACTTCCTGATCCGGGCTCCTCCGCAGCGGGCGGTCGGGAGGCTGGAAAACGTCGCCCGGTCCACCGATCACGGGGGCTCGGGCAGACAGAGGGGCCCGGGGCACGGGGTGGGGCGGGGGCGTACCGTCGAGTAGGGTCCGACGGCGAGCAGGAACACCAGACCACCCGCCGAGGAGCAGCACCATGTCCGACCTCCTGGAGACCACGCGCCCGCAGCCCGAGGTGCTGGCCGCGTTCGAGGGCGCGACCGGGTTCATGCCCGTCGACGAGGGCCTCGCGCTGTACGCCGCCGCCGTGACCGCCGCGCGCCGGACCGGGCTGCCCGTCCTGGAGATCGGCACCTACTGCGGCCGCTCCGCGATCCTGCTGGCCGCCGCCGCCCGGGAGGCCGGCACCGTGGCGCTGACCGTCGACCACCACCGCGGCTCCGAGGAGCAGCAGCCCGGCTGGGAGTACCACGACCCGACCCTGGTCGACCCGGAGGTCGGCCGGATGGACACCCTCCCCCGGTTCCGCCGCACCCTGCACGCGGCCGGTCTGGAGGAGCACGTGGTCGCCCTGGTCGGCCGCTCGCCGCAGATCGCGGCCCTGTGGGGCGGCCGGCTCGCCCTGGTCTTCATCGACGGGGGCCACACCGACGAGCACGCCACCGGCGACTACGAGGGCTGGGCGCCGCACCTGGCCCCGGAGGGCCTGCTGGTGGTGCACGACGTCTTCCCCGACCCGGCCGACGGCGGCCAGGCGCCGTACCGGGTGTACCTGCGGGCGCTGGCCGAGGGCTTCGAGGAGGTCTCGGTGACCGGGTCGCTGCGCGTCCTGCGCCGCCGCGCCACCACCGGCTGATCCCCGGCCCCGACCGCGCTCCGCCCGCCGCCCCCGCACGGGTGTCCGGAATCGGCCGACCGGCCCCACGGGCGATCACGGATGCTCTAACGTCGTGCCGGGGCTGCCGGGCGGGAGCGCGAACGGTACGGTGTCCGCGCGATCGCGATCGCGGACGCCCGCGTCGCGGCACGGCCGCATGACACCAGCAGAACATCCGGGCGGAGCGCACCCGGGCCGACCGTGGGGGCCAGCACAGATGACGGACCAGCAGAACACCGCACCGGCGGTCTGGGACCCGACCGCCCGGGGCGGTGCGGGCGGCTGGGTGCGCGGTCCCCAGCAGCCTCCCGCCCCGAGCGCCCCCACCCCTCCCGCCGCACCGCCGACCGCCCCCGCCGGGCCGCCCGCCGACGACGCCCCGACGGCCGTCATCCCGCAGCCGGTGCCGCCGCGGCCCGCCGCACCCGGCTCGCTGCCGCCCCCGACCGCCCCGGCGTTCCCGCAGGCCACCTCGGGCGCCGGCCCGTCCTACGGCGCGCCCCACCACCCACCGCAGCAGCCGCAGCCCCCGCAGCCGGCCCCGTTCCTGCCCCCGCCCCAGCGGGGCTACGGCGACCAGGCCCCGTACGGGCACCCCGGGCACCCCTCCCACAGCCAGCCCACCCACGGCCGGCCCGGCTACCCGCAGCCCGATTACGCCCAGCCCGACTACCCCCAGCACCCCTATCCCCAGCAGACCTACCCGCAGCAGACCTACCCGCAGCACGACTACCCGACCGGCTACGCGGAGCCCGACGACGAGGACGGCGGCGGCGGCAAGCGCGCACCGCTGCTGATCGCCTTCGCGCTGCTCTTCGTCCTGGCCCTGGGCGGCGGCATCCTCTGGGCGGTCCGCGACAAGGGTTCCAGCACCGACCAGGCCGGCCCCGCGGCCCCGTCCGCCTCCGTCACGGCCGGCGCCGACGCCTCCGGGAACCCGCCGCCCGCGCCGGCCCCCAACGGCTCCGCCGCTGCGCCGGCCCCGGCCGCCTCCGACACCGCGGCGGCGAGCGCGACGCCCAGCCCCACCGACTCCGCCGGCGGACCCAACGCGCAGTCCCAGGCGAAGGCACTGGACGAGCTGCTGAGCCAGGGCGAGAGCGCCAAGGCCCCGATCGGCAACGCGGTCGCCAAGGTGAACAGCTGCCCGGCCAAGCCCGAGATCGACACCGCCGCCCAGGTCTTCGACAGCGGCGCCAAGCAGCGCGACCAGCTGCTCACCAAGCTGGCCACCCTGAGTGTCACCGACCTGCCGGGCGGCGCGGACGCCGTACAGTCGCTGAAGTCCGCCTGGCAGCTGTCCGCCGACATCGACCGGGCGTACGCGAGCTGGGCCCGGACCGTCGCCACCCAGGGCTGCTCGGGCACCGCCCCGAACACCGCCGACAAGAAGCGCGCCGACGAGCTCAACCCGCAGGCCACCCAGGCGAAGAAGGACTTCGTGGCGAAGTGGAAGACGATCGCCGACCAGTTCGGACTCACCGCCCGTACCCAGGACCGGATCTGACCCACCCGTGACACGCACCACCCAGCACCCCACCGAGCCCCTCGAACCGACCGAAGCGGCCGGACCTTTCGAAGCGGCCGAACCGGTCGAGCCGGTCGAGCCGGTCGACGACGCCACGGCCCTCGGTGCCCCCGCGACGGACGACCCCGCGCCCGCCGCCCCGCCCCGCCGGGCGGAGCAGGACAGGCCCCGGCCCCGGCGCCGGTCCACGCTGCTGCGCACGGTGACCGTGGTCGGCGTGCTGGCCCCGCTCGGGGTGGCCGGCTGGCTGGGCTGGCAGGCCGTCGGCAACCCCGACCGGAGCACACCGGACGCCGCACCTCCGGCCGTCGGCCCGGCGAGCACCAGCCCGATCGGCCCCACCGGTACGACCGGCACGACCGGCACCCCGAGCGCGACGGCGTCCACCGCCCCCACCGACCCCGCGTTCCCCGCCCCGCTCCCCGCCGCCCCCGCGGCCACCACCCTGACCGGCCGCACCGTCGTGCTCGACCCGGGCCACAACACCGGGAACTCCTCCCACACCGCCGAGATCAACCGCCAGGTCGACATCGGCAACGCCCGCAAGGAGTGCGACACCACCGGTACCAGCACCAACGCCGGCTACACCGAGGCCGAGTACTCGCTGGACGTGGTCCGCCGGACCCGCGCGCTCCTCACCGCCCGCGGCGCCACCGTCGTGCTGGTCCACGACGGCGACCGCCCCTGGGGGCCGTGCATCGACGAGCGCGCCCGGATCGGCAACACCGCCCACGCCGACGCGGCGGTCTCCGTCCACGGCGACGGCGGGCCCGCGAACGGCAGCGGCTTCCACGTGATCATGCCCGCCAAGGTGGTCGCCGGAAAGGCGAACACCGCGGCGATCGTCGACCCCTCGCACCGGCTGGGCCTGCTGCTGCGCGAGAACTTCCACGCGGCGACCGGCGAGCCGTACGCCGACTACACCGCGAGCCAGGGCCTGGACACCCGCTCCGACCTGGGCGGGCTCAACCTCTCGACCGTGCCCAAGGTGTTCATCGAGTGCGGTAACATGCGCAACCCGACGGACGCCCGCCGGATGACGGATCCTCAGTGGCGCCAGCAGGCCGCCCAGGGGATCGCCGACGCGCTGACGACCTTCCTCACCACCCGGTAGGAGCCCGCCGGGGTGCGGCGCCCGAGGGCCGGAAGCGCGCAGTTTGCAACGACTTCGCCCCTTTCCCGAGCCCTGCCGTGCACCTGCGCGGCCGTTGGCCCTAGGCTTCTGGTCCGTTCGGGGTTTTCCGGCCGGTCAGCCGACCGGCGGGCGCCGACACCAGACCGGCCCAGCGCCGAAATCGAAAACCGCCGACCACGACACACCAACGAGGGGAACGTTAGTGAATCTGCGCGCTCTCACCAAGGGAGACGCCGCCGTCGCAGGTGCGGCCGTCCTGCTCTTCATCGCCTCCTTCCTGCCGTACTGGACCGTCGACTGCAAGGGCAAGTACTGCGGCGACACCTCGACGAACGCCTGGGACAGCGTCCTGTTCCCCGTCCTGCCCTCGGTCTTCCTGCTCGGCATCCTCGCCGCCGCCCTCATCCTGGTCCAGCGCTTCCAGGGCCAGGCGGCCGCGAACCGTCAGATCCTCGGCCTGCGCCTGGACCAGTGGGGCATCGCCTTCTCGGTGGCCGCGCTCTGGGCGGCGCTGTGGTCGCTCGGCGGCGGCCTGAAGGGCATCAACCACGGCATCGGCGCCTGGCTCGCCGTCATCGCGCTGATCGTGCTGGCCGGTGCGGCCGCGGGCGGCCAGCTGCTCCCCGTGCTCAAGACCCCGCTGGTCACCGACCGTCCGGCCGCCCCGGCCGCCTTCCCGGCCGGCGGCTACCCGGCCCCGGGCCAGCCCGGACAGCCCGGCCAGTACGGCTACCCCGGCCCGGGCCAGGACCCGAGCCAGGCGCCGGCCCCGGCGTTCGGCGGCCAGCCCGGCGGCTACGGCTACCCGACCCCGCAGGCCGGCCAGCCCGGTCAGCCGGTGCAGGGCCAGCCGCAGGACGTCGCCGCCCAGCAGGCCGCGGCCGCACAGGCCGCCGAGGCCGAGGCCGCCCGTCGGGCCGCCGCGCAGCAGGCCGCGCAGCCGCAGCCGGCCCCGGCGGCCGACTTCGCGCCGTTCTGGTTCGCCGTCCCGGCGCCGCGTCAGCTGGCCCCGAAGGACAGCCCGGCCGGCGCGCCGGTCGGCGAACTCGTCCCGGGCACCTGGTACCTGGCGGTCGAGCAGCGCGGCACCGCGCTGGTCGCCCAGCTGCAGGACGGCACCCAGGGCGTGCTGGCCGACACCTCGGGCATCCAGCGCGGCTGACCCGCGGAGCCGGCCGGCCCGGCCGGCCCGCGGAACGCGTGACGCCCGTGCCACCACACCGAAAGGGGCGGGACCGGATCTCTCCGGTCCCGCCCCATCGGCGTCGCTGCCGCCGGACGGTCAGCAGCAGTCCTGGACGACCAGCCCGGCCGGCAGCTCCTCGCCGCCGAAGACCGCGACCGTCGCCGGGTGGCCGCCGAGCGCCGCGACCGCCAGCAGCAGCGCCCCCGCCGTCCAGGTGGTGCGCTCCTCGGGCCAGATCGCGTCGTCCTCGAAGACGTACCCGGTCCAGTACGAGCCGTCGACGTGCCGCAGGTGCTTCTGTATCCAGCGCAGGATGTCCACCGCGCGGTCGGACTCGCCGACCGCCCAGAGCGCCATGGCCAGCTCGGCGCTCTCGCCGCCGGTGACCCAGGGGCGGTCGCTGACGCAGCGCACGCCCAGGCCGGGGACGACGAAGCGGTCCCAGTCCCGGGCGATCCGCTCCAGCGCGGCCGGGCCGCGCAGCGCGGTGCCGAGCACCGGGTAGTACCAGTCCATCGAGTAGCGGTCCTTGTCCAGGAAGCGCTCGGGGTGGTGGGCGACGGCGTGCCGCAGCCGGCCGGCCGCGAGCTCCCAGTCGGGCTGCGGCTCCTCCAGGTAGTCGGCGACGGCCAGTCCGCAGCGCAGCGCGTGCAGGATGCTGGAGGAGCCGGTGAGCAGCGCCTCGTCGGTGGCCGCGCCGTGCTCGTCGACCCGCCAGGCGATCGGCCCGCCGGGCAGCCGCTGGGCGACGATGAAGTCCAGCGCGCGCCGGACGGTCGGCCACATCCAGTCCAGGAAAGCGTCATCGCCGGTGGAGAGGTGGTGGTGCCAGACGCCGACGGCCACGTAGGCGCAGAAGTTGGTCTCCTTGGCCGCGTTGCACACCTCGCCGTCGGCGTGGTCCGGCCGGCCGTAGGCATAGGCGGCGTACCAGGATCCGTCCGGGTTCTGACGCCCGGCCAGCCAGCGGTAGGCGGCCTCGGCGGCGGCGTGCTCGCCGGCGGTGTCCAGCGCCATGGCCGCCTCGGTGTGGTCCCAGGGGTCGAGGTGGTGGCCGCGGAACCACGGTACGGCGCCGTCGGGCTGCTGCTCGGCGAGGATGCTGCGGACGGTGTCGGCGGCCTGTTCGGCGTCCAGCACCCCTTCCAGCAGCAGGACCTCCGGGACGGCGGCGGTCACTCCGCCCCGCCCGCTGCCCGGTCGGCCGTGCCGCGCGACGCCCCGGCCCGGTGGGGCTTGGCGGCGTAGGCGACGAAGCTCTTGCCGATGACCGGGTTGAGCGCCCGCTCGGCGGCCTTGGTGAGGGTGCTGATGACGGGCGTGCCGACGATGTCCCAGACCAGCAGCTGGTGGTAGGCCTTGACCGGCAGCGCCTTGTCGTTGTCGACGCCGACCGCGCACTTGATCCACCAGTACGGCGAGTGCAGCGCGTGCGCGTGGTGGGTGCCGTACGGCTCCAGGCCGGCGTCCTTGAGCTTGTCGAGCAGTTCGTCGCCCCGGTAGATCCGGATGTGGCCGCCCTCGACCTCGTGGTACTCGTCGGAGAGCGCCCAGCAGATCTTCTCGGGCAGCCAGCGCGGCACGGTGACGGCGAGCAGGCCGCCGGGCTTGAGGACCCGGAACATCTCGGCGAGCACGCCCTTGTCGTCCGGGATGTGCTCCATCACCTCGGAGATGATGATCTTGTCGAAGTGGTCGTCCTCGAACGGCAGGGCCAGCGCGTTGCCCTCCATCGCGACCGCGGACGCGCCCTCGGGCGCCTCGCCGGCCTGCTCCATGGCGGCGAACCACTTCCTGACCTCGGCGATCTCCTCGGCGTTCTGGTCGAGGGCGACCACGTTGGCCCCGCGCCGGTAGCACTCGAACGCGTGCCGCCCCCCGCCGCAGCCCAGGTCGAGCACCCGGTCGCCGGGGGCGAGCGGGAAGCGCGAGAAATCAACGGTCAGCACTGCGGACTCCCATTCCTTCGGTACCCAAGGTTCCTGACGCCGGGTCAGAGACATCGCGGGGGCGTTCGGCGCGCGTACGGGGCGGGGGCAGGGCGGCGCGCGCCGTCCGAGCGGGTGCGGCCGACCGCCGTCCGGCCGCACGCCGGCGCACGCCGTCAGGCCACGTAGCGCCAGCCCGGTCCGGAGCGGGCCGCGCTCCCGGCCCCGGTGGCGATCGCGGCCCGGTAGCCCTCGACGGTCAGCTCGGCGGCGCGCTCCCAGGTGAACCGCGCCAGCACCCGCTCCCGGCCCGCCGCGCCGAGCGTCGCGCGCAGCTCCGGGTCGTCCAGCAGCCGGCCGAGCGCCGACGCGAGCGCGTCCGGGTCGCCCGGGGGCACCGCCAGGCAGCTCTCGCCGTCCGGTCCGGCGACCTCCGGGATCGCCCCGCCGGTGGTGGCGACCAGCGGGGTGCCGGTGGCCATCGCCTCGGCGGCGGGCAGCGAGAAGCCCTCGTACAGCGAGGGCACGCAGGCCACCTCGGCCGAGCGGTAGAGGTCCACCAGCTCACGGTCGGTCAGGCCGTGCCGGAACTCGATGTGCCGCTCCAGCCCGAAGGCGCGCACGGCGCGGGCGATCGGCCCGTCCTCCTTCTGCGGCTTGCCGACCACGACCAGGTGCGCGTCCCGCTCGGTGCGGACCTTGGCCAGCGCCCCGACCAGGTGCACCAGGCCCTTCAGCGGGACGTCCGCACTGGAGGTGGTGACGATCCGTCCGGGCACCCGCGCCACCTCGTCCGACGGCGACCAGAGCCGGGTGTCGGCGCCGATCGGCACCACCGAGACGGTGTGCGGCGCGGCGCCCAGGTGCTCGGTGATCTCGCGCTTGGAGGTGCCGGAGACGGTGATGATGTGGTCCAGCCGGGCGGCGACCCGGCGCTGCATCCGGGTGAAGGCGTACCAGCGGCGCAGCGACAGCCGCTTGAGCCGGCCGGTGGCCGCGTCCAGTTCGACCTTGCGGTCCACGGTGATCGGGTGGTGGATCGTGGTGACCAGCGGGAAGCCGTGGCGCTCCAGGCCGAGCAGGCCGTAGCCGAGCGTCTGGTTGTCGTGCACGACGTCGTAGCGGCCGCGGTGGGCGGCCAGGTACTGACGGGCCCGCAGCGAGAAGGTCAGCGGCTCGGGGAAACCGCCGGTGCGCATCGTCAGGTACTCCAGGACGTCCACCGGCCCCCGGTACTCCTCGCGCGCCGGGGTGCGGAAGGGGTCGTCGGCCCGGTAGAGGTCCAGGCTGGGCAGTTCGACCAGCCGGACCGAGCCCGGCCCCTCGACCTCGTCCAGGACGGGGTACGGCTGGGCGCCGATCACGTCCACGTGGTGGCCGAGGCGGGCCAGCTCACGGGAGAGGTGCCGTACGTACACGCCCTGGCCGCCGCAGAACGGGTCGCCGCGGTACGAGAGCAGGGCAATCCGCAGCGGCTGCGCGGTCATCGTCGGCCCTCATCTCTGCTGCTGTCTGTGCTGCCGGTCGGTAAAGTAGATCAGGTTTCAGTGGGTGTGGAGTCCACCGGTGACCATGTGAACAATGAGAGACCTCGAAGATACCGGCCCGTAGCTTCCGCTCAGGATCCAGGGCTGGTGATTCGCGCCACGCCCGGGAGTGTCCTTGCCGTCACCGTCGTCACCACCCTCGCCCCCGCCCCCGCCGTCCCCGCCGGCCCGGCCGCCGGAGTCACCGCTCACCGCCCGGCAGGCGGAGCGGCGGCGGCGGATCCTGCGGACCGCGACCGCGCTGGCGGCGCGCGGCGGGTACGACGCCGTCCAGATGCGGGAGGTCGCGGAGGGCGCCCAGGTGGCCCTGGGCACGCTCTATCGCTACTTCCCCTCCAAGGTGCACCTGCTGGTGGCGGTGATGCTGGAACAGCTGCGCGGCCTCCAGGAGCAGGTCCGGCGGCACCCGCCGGTCGAGTCCGAGCCGGCGCCGCGGGTCGCCGAGACGCTCACCCGGGCGTTCCACGCGCTGCAGCGCGAACCGCTGCTGGCCGAGGCGATGGTCCGCGCGCTGTCCTTCGCCGACCGCTCGGTGGGCGCCGAGGTGGACCAGGTCTCCGCCGCCACCGGGCAGCTCATCCTGGACGCCATCGGGCAGTCCGGACCACCCACCGAGGCGCAGCGCGCCGCCGTCCGGGTGATCGAGCACACCTGGCACGCGGCGCTGGTCGCCTGGCTCTCCGGCCGCGCCTCGCTCGCCGAGGTACGGGCCGACCTGCACACGGCGGCCCGGCTGCTCACGCTGCCCTGAGACCGGCGCCTCCACCGCGCCGCGACCGGCCGAACTGGAACCTGTTCTCACCCGGCCCGCTCCGGTCCGCCCGGACCGGCGGCTAAAGTCGACGGGCAGGACAACTCCATCCGTTCCTCCTCCGGGGAAAGCCGGTGCGAATCCGGCGCTGACCCCGCAACCGTGAGCCCGGCGCCCGTCCGCCGGGCGAGCCGGAGTGCCCGGGGAGGGGCGAGCGGCCCCACGCCCGGCGGACCACCGCCGGGCACCGTCGAGGACTACGGGACGGCCCGCCCGGGCCGGCACCGCTCATCGAAAGGCACACCTCCGATCATGCTGACCGCCGCCCGTCTGGGCGCCGCCGCCCTGACCGCCGCGCTGCTCACCGGCACCGCCGCCGCCCCGGCCCTGGCCGACACCCCCGGCGCCGGAACGGCCCCCGCCGCCGCGGTCCCCGACGGCCTGTACGGCAAGGGCGACCCGACCTACGACGGCGTCTGGCGGCAGTCGCTCGCCCTGACCGCGCTGACCACCGCCAAGGTGACCCCGGCCGACTCCGCCGTCGCCTGGCTCACCGGCCAGCAGTGCGCGGACGGCGGCTGGCCCTCGTACCGGGCCGACGCCTCGGCCGCGTGCGACGCCAAGACGGAGGACAGCAACGCGACCGCCGTCGCGGTCCAGGCGCTCGTCGCGCTCGGCGGCCACCAGGAGGCGGTCGACAAGGGCGTCCAGTGGTTCAGGGCCAACCAGAACCCGGACGGCAGCTGGGCCTACAACCCCGGCAACCCGGGCGACGCCAACTCCACCGCCCTCGCCGTCAGCGCGCTGCTCGCCGCCGGGACCGACCCGGCGACCGTCGCCAAGGCCGGCCGGAGCGCCTTCGACGGGCTCGCCGCCTTCCAGCTCGGCTGCGCCGCTCCCGCCGAGCAGCGCGGCGGCTTCGTCTACCAGACCTCGCCGGACGGCACCCCCGCCGAGGCCAACGGCCTGGCCGGCGGCCAGGCCTCGCTCGCCGCGACCGGCGGCCGGCTGCCGGTCGTGAGCACCACCCGCTCCGACGCCGCCCCCAAGGCCCTGGCCTGCCCGGACGGCGGCGCCACCGCCACGGCCGTCCCGCGCGCCGACTCCGGCGAGGCGGCGAGCGCGTACCTCACCGCGCAGCTCGCGGCGGGCGGGCAGCACCTGACGCTGACCCTGCCCGGCGCCGCGCCCGCCCCCGACTACGCGGCCACCGCCTGGGGCGCGCTGGGCCTGGTCCAGGGCGGCCACCCGCAGCAGGCCGCGGGCGCAGTCGACTGGCTGGCCAAGGAGGGCGGCAGCTGGACCAAGGGCGGCACCGACGCCGCCGCCACCGCCACGCTGCTGCTGGTCGCCCAGGCGGCGCAGCGCGACCCGGCCGCCTTCGGCGGGACCGACCTGGTCCAGCAGCTGACCGCGCTCGGCCCGGCGCCGAAGGCCACCGCCGCCGCGTCCGCCCCGGCGAGCGCGCCGGCGAAGAAGGAGGACAAGGGCGGCCTCAACACGTACTGGCTGCTCGGCATCGGCCTGCTGATCGGCATCGGCGGCGGCCTTCTGCTGAGCCTCCAGCGCAAGCGCGGCGCGAAGCTGTGACCACCCCCGGCCGGGCCCCGCGGCCGGAGCCGCCGGCCCCGCCGGACCCCGCCGCGTCCGGACCCGGGTCCGAGGCGCGGCGGCGGGTGGTGCGGGCGGCCGTGCGGTTCGCGGCCGGGGTGATCACCGGGCTGCTGATCCTGCTGGTGCTCGCGGCTGCCCCGGCCCAGGCCGCCGGGTACCGGTACTGGTCGTTCTGGCAGTGGTCCGCAGGCGGCTGGGCGTACCAGCAGCAGGGGCCCGCCGTGCACGTCCCGGCGGACGGCGCGGTGGAGGGCTGGCGGTTCGCCGTCAGCCCGGACGGCGGGCGGGACGCCGCCCGGCCCGCCGCGGCCGGGGATTTCGCCGCCCTCTGCGCCGGCACCCCGGCCCAGGACGGGCGCAAGCGGGTGGCCGTGGTCCTGGACTTCGGCGGCGCCACCGACGCGCCGGGCGGCGAGAGCCCGCCCGCGCCGCGGACCGCGTGTGCCGTCGTCGCGCCCCGCGCCAGCTCCGCCGAGGTGCTGGCCACCGTCGCGCCACCGCTGCGGTACGACGGCAACGGCCTGCTCTGCGCCATCGCCGGGTTCCCGCGCGCCGGGTGTGCCGACCAGCTCGGCGCGGCCGGCGCGCCCGCCGGCGGCGAGCGCCCCACGGAGAGCGCGAGCGCCGCCCGGACCTCCCCGAGCGGGCCCGCCCTCGGGGTGGGCGCCGGCCTCGCGCTCGTCGTCGTGCTCGGCGCGGGCGCCGCCTGGCAGGTGCGCCACCGCCGATGAGCCCCACGCCGCGCGGCCCCGCCCCGGAAGGCCCGAGGCAGAACGCCCGGCATGGAAAGCCGGCCCGTCCGACTTCCCGCTCCCCACCGACCGTCCCACCCCTGGACCCCACCGTGCCCACATCCCGCGCCGCCCGTCGCCGGCCCCCCGCCGGCCCGCGCCACCTGCACCCCGGTGCCTGGTGGCTGTGGGCGCTCGGCCTGGGCGCGGCCGCCACCCGCACCACCAACCCGCTGGTCCTGCTGCTGCTCGCCGCCGTCGCCGGCTACGTCGTCGCCGCCCGCCGCGGCGACGCCCCCTGGTCGCGCTCCTACGGCGCGTTCCTGCGCCTGGGCCTCCTCGTGCTCGGCATCCGCCTGCTCTTCGCCGTCCTCCTCGGCTCGCCGGTCCCCGGCACCCACGTCCTGTTCACCCTCCCCGAAGTCCCGCTGCCCGCCTGGGCGCAGGGCGTGCGGATCGGCGGCCGGGTCACCGCCGAGGGCCTGCTCGCCGCGCTGTACGACGGGCTGCGGCTGGCCACCCTGCTGGTCTGCGTCGGCGCGGCGAACGCCCTCGCCAGCCCGGCCCGTCTGCTGCGCACGCTCCCCGGCGCGCTCTACGAGGCGGGCGTCGCCGTCGTGGTCGCGATGACCTTCGCCCCGAACCTGGTCGCCGACGTGCAGCGGCTGCGCGCCGCCCGCCGGCTGCGCGGACGCACCGACCGCGGGATCGCCGCCGTGCTCAGCGTCGGCCTGCCCGTCCTGGAGGGCGCGCTGGAGCGCTCGGTGGCGCTGGCGGCCGCGATGGACACCCGCGGCTTCGGCCGTACCGCCGCGGTCCCGCGCCGGATGGCCGTGCTCACCGCGGTGCTCACGCTGTCCGGACTGCTCGGCGTCTGCCTGGCCGCGTACGGACTGCTGACGGCGGGCGGCGCCGGATGGGCGCTGCCGGTGCTCGTGATCGGCCTGGCCGCCGCCTTCGCCGGGCTCCTGCTCGGCGGCCGGCGCTCCGTCCGCACCCGCTACCGGCCGGATCCGTGGGCGCTGCCCGAGTGGCTCACCGCCGGGTCCGGGATCGCGGTCGCCGCGTCGACGGCCTGGCTCGCCGCGCTCGACCCGCTCGCCTTCGCCCCCACCGTCGTCCCGCCGACCGCGCCCGTCCTGCCGGTCGCCGCCGCGGCGGCCGTCCTGCTCGGACTCGTCCCCGCATGCGCGGCCCCGCCCCCGCCGGCCGCCACGGCCGCCGCCGACACCGCTACCGACACCGCCGCCACCACCGACACCGACCCGGCCCAGCCCCGGAGGACCTCGTGATCACCTTCGAACAGGTCGGCGTCCAGTACGCCGACGCCGCGGCCCCCGCGCTCAGCGGCGTCGACCTGACGATCCCCGAGGGCGAACTCTGCCTGCTCGTCGGCCCGTCGGGCTCCGGCAAGTCCACCCTGCTGGGCACGGTGAGCGGCCTCGTCCCGCACTTCACCGGCGGCGTCCTGCACGGCCGGGTCACCGTCGGCGGGCGCGACACCCGTGAGCACCGCCCGCGCGACCTCGCCGACCTGGTCGGCACGGTGGGCCAGGACCCCCGCGCACACTTCGTCACCGACACCGTCGAGGACGAACTCGCCTACGGCATGGAGTCCCTGGGCCTGCCCCCGGACGTGATGCGGCGCCGCGTCGAGGAGACCCTCGACCTGCTCGGCCTGGCCGACCTGCGCCGCCGCGCCCTCACCTCGCTCTCCGGCGGTCAGCAGCAGCGGGTCGCGATCGGCTCGGTGCTCACCGTCCACCCGCGCGTGCTGGTGCTGGACGAGCCCACCTCCGCGCTGGACCCGGGCGCCGCCGAGGAGGTGCTGGCCGTGCTCCAGCGGCTGGTCCACGACCTCGGCACCACCGTGCTGATGGCGGAGCACCGGCTGGAGCGCGTGGTCCAGTACGCCGACCGGGTCCTGCTGCTGACCCCCGGCGCGCCGCCGGTGCTCGGCGAGCCGGCCGAGGTGATGGCGAACGCGCCGGTCCACCCCCCGGTGGTCGGACTCGGACGGCTGGCCGGCTGGCGCCCGCTGCCGCTCACCGTCCGCGACGCCCGCCGCCGGGCCGCCGGACTGCGCGACCGTCTGGCGGAGCACCGCCCGCCCGCCCCGCCCGCCGTCCGGCACGGCGAGCCGCTCGCCACCGCCTCCCGGCTGGTGGTCCGCCGCGGCCCCGTCCCCGCCCTGCGCGGGGTCGACCTGACCCTCCACCCGGGCGAGGTCACCGCCCTGATGGGCCGCAACGGCGCCGGCAAGTCCACCCTGCTCGGCACCCTGGTCGGCCTGCACCCGCCCACCGCCGGCTCGGTCACCGTCGGCGGCCGCACCCCGCACCGCACCCGGCCCGCCGAGCTGATCCGCCAGGTCGGCCTCGTCCCGCAGGACCCGCGCGACCTGCTGTACGGCGAGAGCGTCGGCGCCGAGTGCGCGTCCGCCGACCGCGACGCGGGCGCCGAGCCGGGCACCTGCCGGGCCCTGGTCGAACGGCTGCTGCCCGGCCTCGCCGACACCGCCCACCCGCGCGACCTCTCCGAGGGCCAGCGCCTCACCCTCGCCCTGGCGGTGGTGCTCACCGCCCGCCCGCCGCTGATCCTGCTCGACGAGCCCACCCGGGGACTCGACTACGCGGCCAAGGCCCGGCTGGTGGAGATCCTGCGCGACCTCGCCGCCGCAGGCCACGCGGTGCTGCTCGCCACCCACGACGTCGAACTCGCGGCCGAACTCTCCCACCGCACCGCCGTCCTGGCCGACGGCGAGATCGTCGCGGACGGGCCGACGCCGGAGGTGGTGCTCGGCTCGCCGGCCTTCGCCCCGCAGGTCGCCAAGATCCTGGCGCCGGGCCCGTGGCTGACCGTCCACCAGGTGGCCGACGCCCTCGCGGAGGCCGCCGAGTGAACCCGCCGCACGCCCCGCTGGCCCGCCCCGTCCCGCTCGGCCGCCGCTCGGTGCTCGCCCTCGCCCTGGTCTCCCTGGTCGGCGTGGCGGGCTTCGGCTGGCCGCTGCTCGCCGCCACGGACTCCGCGCTGGTCGGCCACTCGGCCGACGCCCCCTGGCTGTTCGCCCTCCTGCTCCCGCTGCTGCTCGCCGTGCTCGTCGCCCAGATCTCCGAGGGCCGCGCGGCGGGCGGCGGCGCGCCCGGCCTGGACGCCAAGTCGGTGGCCCTGCTCGGTGTGCTGGCCGCCGCCGGCGCCGCGCTGCGCCCGCTCGGCGCGGGCACCGCCGGGCTGGAGCCGATGTTCTTCCTGATGGTGCTGGCCGGCCGGGTGCTCGGGCCGGGCTTCGGCTTCGTGCTCGGCGCGCTGTCGATGTTCGCCTCCGCCCTGCTGACCGGCGGCGTCGGGCCCTGGCTGCCGTTCCAGATGCTCGCGATGGGCTGGGTGAGCCTCGGGGCCGGCCTCCTGCCCGGCCCGGCCCGGCTGCGCGGTCGCCGCGAACTCGTCGTCCTCGCCGGCTACGGAGCCGTGGCCTCGCTCCTCTACGGCGTGATCATGAACCTCCAGGGCTGGCCCTACATCGCGGGCCTGGCGAGCTCGATCTCCTTCGTCCCGGGCGATCCGCTCTCCGACAACCTGGTCCGCTTCGCCGCCTACTGCCTGACCACCTCCCTCGGCTGGGACCTCCCGCGCGCCGCGCTCACCGTCGTCCTCTGCCTCACCCTCGGCACCCCGCTGCTGCGCGCCCTGCGCCGGGCCACCCGCCGCGCCGCCTTCACCGCCCCGATCGCCTTCCGCCCGCCGCCCCGCCCAGCCGGCAGCACCCCGCCGGCCGAAGGGGTGAACCACACCGCCCGCCCCTGACGGCGGTCCGCCGCCTTCGACTGCCCCAGCCGTATGAAGGTCCCGCCGGTCGGGATTCGGCGCCGGTCGATACAGGTACGAGGTTCTGCTGTCAGCGTCGCCCCCCGACAGCGAGGTTCCCGTGTCCCCTGTCCGAAGACTGCGGCCGCGGCCGCCGTACGTCCTGTCCGCATTGCTGGCGGTGGTGCTCGGTGCGGGCGCCGCCGCACTGACCGATCCGGCCCCGGTGGCCCAGGCGGAGGCGGCGAGCGCCGACCACGTCCGGCCGGCCGCGCAACCGGCGGCCAGGGCCGCCGAACCGAGGCCGAGGGGGGCCGGGACACAACGTCCGATCGGCCCGGACCCGGTGGTCGACCTCCTGGCGCACGGCAATCTCACCATGGCCTCCAACTCGGTGCTGACCTGCGACGACAGCGACGGCACGGTCTGCTCGGACACCGAGGGGTCGAACAACGGCCGGACCAAGTTCGTCAAGGTCGACCCGAACGCGCCGGGGCCCAACGCCTCCTCCGCGCAGCTGCTGCTGCCGGCCGGCGCCAACGTCCTGTCGGCCCGGCTGTACTGGCAGTTCAACCCGACCAACACCAGCACCATGGGCGGCACCTCGGGCGACATCAACACCGGCAACCAGGTCTTCTGGAAGGTCCCGGGCGGCGCCTCCTACGAGCAGCTCACCGCCGACACCTACGACTGGTTCGACCAGATGGTCGGCGGCACCCCGCCGGAGCCGCTGCTGGCCGGCGGGGCGGTCAAGGACGTGACCGCGGAGGTGAAGGCGGCCGGCCCGGGCAGCTACACCGTCGCGGACATCCAGGCGTGCGCCGGACGGTCCTCCGCGCAGAACTTCGGCGGCAACAACGTCGGCTGCTGGGGCGGCTGGTCGCTGGTCGTCGCCTACGAGGACCAGGCGGAGCCCTTGCGCTACCTCCAGGTCTGGGACGGCTACCAGCTGCTGCGCGACCCGAACAACGCGACGACGATCACGCTCGGGGGCATCCGCACCCCCGCCACCACGGCCCCGAAGGCGATCATGGGGATCACCGTGGGCGACGGTGACGCCCCGATCGCCGGCGACACCCTGGCCGTCGGCTCCGCGACGGACAACCTGACCCTCCTGCCGATGCCCGGCCCCACCGGGATCGGCACGGACAACGCCTTCACCAGCCGGATCGACCACGTCGCGACGGACGGGACCGGCACCAACATCACCACCCGCGATCCGGACCCGGTCAACAACTACGGCTACGACGCCCGGATGATCGACGTCACCGGCAAGATCCCGGCCGGCAGCCACCAGGCCCTGGTCCGCATCAGCGGCGCCGGTGACGCGCTGGAGCCGCAGGCGCTCTGGCTGGCCCTGGACGCCCTCGAACCCGACCTCCAGGTCTCGAAGGCCAACACGCCGCCCGGCAGCCCCGACGACAACCCGCCCGGCCTGGTCGGCCCCGGTCAGACCATCACCTACTCGTTCACGGTGGCCAACCGCCACCAGGACGGCAGCTCCAGCGACCTCGACACCGCGACCGGCGTCACCGTGACCGACCGGATCCCGGTCGGCACCACCTTCGTCGCCGGGTCCAACCCCGCCTGCCAGGCCTCCGGACAGACCGTCACCTGCACGGTCGCCGACCTGGCACCCGGCGCCGAGGCCACGGTCGCCTTCCAGGTCACCGTCGACGACTCGACCGCCGTCGGCACCCACCTCGACGACACGGCCACACTCCACTTCCGGGGCAGCCAGACCCAGCGGGAGCAGGAGCGCACCAGCAACACCGTCCGCAACACCGTCGCCGAGGTCCCCGGCTACACCATCGTCAAGACCGCCACCCCGGCTACCGCCCGGCCCGGCGACACCGTCCGCTACCGGCTCCAGGTCACCAACACCAGCCAGGCCGACGCCCCGGGCGTCACCCTGACCGACGACCTGTCGGGTCTGCTGAACTCGGCCGCGTACAACAACGACGCCGTCGCGGACCGCGGGAGCGTCAACTTCGCCGGCACCACGCTGACCTGGACCGGTGACCTGCCCGCCGGGGCCAACGCGACGATCGACTACTCCGTCACCGTGCACTCCCCGCTGGCCGCCGACGCGGTGCTGCGCAACGCCGTCACCTCCGGCACCTTCCCGAACAACTGCCCGCCGGGATCGACCGACCCGCGCTGCCGTGCCGAGGTTCCGGTCACCGTGCCGAGCCCGAGCCCGAGCCCGACCCACAGCCACAGTCCGACCCACAGCCCGCGCCCGACCCACAGCCCCAGCCACAGTCACAGTCCGACTCACAGCCCGAGCCCCAGCCCGACCCACAGCCACGGTCCGAGCCCGAGCCCCAGCCCGACCCACAGCCACAGTTCGAGCCCCAGCCCCAGCCCGAGCCCGAGCCACAGCCACAGTTCGAACCCGAACCCCAGCCACAGCCCGGAGCCCGGCCCGACCGGTCCCCCGCACCACGGCGGCCACCTCCCCGAGACCGGTAGCGACACGGCCCGGCTGCTGCCCCTCGTCGGGCTCGCCGCGCTCGGCGCCGTCGCGGCCGGCGCGCTCCTGGTGATCCGGGCCCGCCGCACCCGCTGAGTCCCGTAGGGACGACGCCCGCACGGCGGACACCGACGGCCGCGCCCACGCTCCCCGCGTGGGCGCGGCCTCGTGCGTGTCGGGCTCAGGCCTTGGGGCCGGTGGCCTGGACGACGTCGAAGGACCAGAGGGTCGAGCCGGTGGCGGCGGGGCGCTGCGGGGCCTCGCCCTCGGGGGCGGCGGGGCGGTGGGCCGAGCGCATCGGGCCGGTGAGCCAGGCCTGGAAGGACTCCTCGTCGCGCCAGCGGGTGTAGACGAGGTACTGGTCGGTGCCCTCGACCGGGCGCAGCAGTTCGAAGTACTCGAAGCCGTCCGAGTTCTCCACCGCGCCGGCCCGGGCAGCGAAACGCTTCTCCAGCTCCTCCCGCTGCTCAGCGGGGACGGTCAGGACATTGATCTTGACGACGGACACGCCGTACCTCCTCGGGGTTGTTCTGAGAAGGCAGTCTGCTACACCTCACACGATCCACGGCGGGGCGACCCTGTTCCCGGTCTCCAGGTCGTGCGCGGTGGACGGCGCCGGGGAGGCGACCACGGCGGTGAAGCCCCCGTCGGAGCGCAGCCGGCGCGGGGCTCCGGCGGGCAGCACCAGGGTGTCGCCGGCGGCGGCGCGGTCAGAAGGAGCGGCCCTCCCCGTGGTACGGGGGCTCGTGGCCGGACGGGTCGGGGCGGTCGCGGGCGTCGGCGCAGAGGGTGGAGGCCATCCGGGTGAGCAGGTCGGCGAGATCGGTGTACTGCTTCTCGTCCCAGTCGCCGAGGAGTTCGGCCAGCTGCGTGCGCCGGGCGGCGACCAGCTGGAGGGCCGTCGCCTCGCCCGGTTCGGTGAGGCGCAGCGGCAGCCCGCCGGTGCGGGCGGCCAGACCGCGGCCCTCGACCTCGCGCACCGCCTCCTCCACCACCGGGAACGGGATGATCCGGCGCTCCGCCAGTTCGGCCGGCTCCACGGAGCCGTGGTGGTGCATCTGGAGCAGCAGCCAGCTGGAGGCGGGCTTGAGGTCGAGGCCGGCGGTGGCGGTGATCCGTTTGAACAGGTCGCGCCGCGCCTCACGGGTGCTCAGCACCGACAGGGCCCGGCTGATCTCGTCCAGCGAGGAGCGCTCCACCGGGTTGACGCCGATCGACTCGCTCAGGTCGGGGGCGGTCACGGTGCTGCGCAGCTTCTGCTCCCGCAGGAACAGCGAGAGGACGAAGGCGACCACGGCCACCGGCACCGCGTAGAGGAAGACCCGGGTGATCGACTCGGCGTAGGCGTGGTGGATCCCGGCCTGGGCGGCGGCGGGCAGCTGCCCGATGACGCGCGGGTCGGAGGCGATGGTCCCCGGCTCGAAGCCGGGCGGCAGCGGGATGCCGGCCAGCGCGTCGTGGAGGCGGCGGTTGAGGCCGGAGGCGAAGACCGTGCCGAAGACGGAGACCCCGACCGAGGCGCCGATGGAGCGGAAGAAGGTGGCGCCGGCGGTGGCGACGCCGAGGTCCTGGTAGCCGACCGAGTTCTGCACGATCAGCACCAGCACCTGCATCACCAGGCCGAGGCCCAGCCCGAAGACCAGGAACCAGCAGCTCATCACAAAGGTGCTGGTGTGCTCGTCGAGCGTGGAGAGCAGCAGCAGGCCGACGACGGTGATGGCCGTTCCGGCGATCGGAAAGACTCGGTAGCGACCGGTGCGGGCCACGATCTGCCCGGATCCGATCGATGTGATCAGCATGCCGATCACCATCGGCAGCATGTGGATGCCGGACATCGTCGGCGAGACGCCCATCACGATCTGGAGGAAGGTCGGCAGGTAGGTGAGCGCGCCGAACATCGCGAAGCCGACCACGAAGGAGATGACGGCCACCAGGCTGAACGTCCGGGAGCGGAACAGCCGCAGCGGCAGCACGGGTTCGGCGGCGGTCCGCTCCACCAGGACGAAGGCGCCCAGCAGGACCAGGCCGAGCACGGCCAGGCCGATGATCTGCCAGGAGCCCCACGCCCAGGTGGTGCCGCCGAGCGAGGTCACCAGCACCACGCAGGTGGCGACGGCGGCGATCAGCGTGGTGCCGAGGTAGTCGATCCGGTGCCGGCGCCGGGTCTGCGTGCCGTGCAGCACGGCCGCGATCACGGCGAGGGCGACCACGCCGATCGGCAGGTTGATGTAGAACACCCAGCGCCAGCTGAGGTTGTCGACGAACAGCCCGCCGAGCAGCGGGCCGAGCACGCTGGTGACGCCGAAGACGGCACCGAAGACGCCCTGGTACTTGCCGCGGTCCCGGGGGGCGACGAGGTCCCCGACGATGGCCTGGGAGAGCACGATCAGCCCGCCGCCGCCCAGGCCCTGCAGGGCGCGGAAGGCGATCAGCTCGCCCATGTTCTGGGCGATGCCGCACAGCACCGAGCCCAGCAGGAAGATCACGATGGACGCCTGGAAGAAGACCTTCCGGCCGTACATGTCGCCGAGCTTGCCCCAGAGCGGGGTGGCCGCGGTGGAGGCGAGCAGGTAGGCGGTGACCACCCAGGAGAGGTGTTCCAGGCCGCCGAGGTCGCTGACGATGGTGGGCAGGGCGGTGGAGACGATGGTCTGGTCGAGCGCCGCGAGCAGCATCGCCAGCAGCAGGGCCCCGATCGGCACCCACAGGTTGCCGGGCGCGGGCTGGGGCGGGCCCGGTTCGCCCGCCGGGACCCGGTCGGACGCGGCGGTCGGATCCGTCATGGCGTCTCCGTATCCGTAGCAGCAGCTCTGCGGTGATCACTCCCGGCTCACCATGCTGTCAGAAATGCGACGATTCGCACTTTTTCCGTTGAACCGAACGTCAGGGCGCGCGCGGTCGGGACGCTGTCGCGACCTCCACGTCGACACATCGACCGTCCACCGGCCGCAAACCCCCACCAACCGGCACAAGACCCCCACAACGCGCCGGACGCCCCTGTCCCCCCTCGGGGACGTCCTGCATAATCAGGCCCGTCCGACGTCCGCACACGAGTCCGACCGGAGCCCGATCAGAGCCCGGGTCCGAGACCGCCACCGACCGAGATACCCAGGAGGGCCGGCCGATGCCGGACCAGCACTGCCCGACGTGCGGCACCGCACGCTCCACCGGGTGCGGCTGCCTCGTCCCGGACGGCAGCCTCGACGAGACCACCGTCCTGCCGCACCTGGAAGGCCCGCCGCTGGTCCGCCCGTACGTGCCGCTGGCCGTCGGCCAGGTCGTCGACGGCCCGCCGCCCGGGGCGGCCTACGAAGCGGTGCCGCCGCCACCGGCCGGCGACCCGTTCGGCACCACCGTGCTGCCGCCCGCCGCTCCCCCGCTGGGCCCGGACGCCGACGCCTACGCGACCACCGTGCTGCCGCCGGTCGCCGCCGCCCCGCAGTTCCCGCCGCCGGCCCGGCCGCCGCACCCGCACGACGCACCGGCCGCGCCCGCCGAGGACGAGCTCGGTGTGTTCCCGTTCGCCCACGCCGCCGCCGCACCCGAGACCCCGGCCGCCGGCGGCCGGGCCGCCCGGCGCGCGGCCGAGCAGAAGAGCGCCCGCGGCCCGCTCGCCCGCCGCAAGGGCCTGCTGATCGCGGCCGGCGCCGGCCTGCTGGCCGTCACCGTGGGACTCGCCTACGCCATCACCCCCTCCTCCGCACCGCCCGACGGGGCCGCCCCCGTGCCGACCGCCACGCTCGGCCTGGCGCCGGTGGACCCGACCACGCCGGCCCAGCCGAGCCCGAGCGCACCGTCACCCACCGAGGACACCCCGGCGCCGACACCGACCCCGTCCCGGACGACCGCCAAGGCGTCGCCGAGCAAGTCCCCGACCGGCACCCCGCCCGCGGACGCCCCCGCCACCACGGTGGCCGCCGCCCCGCCTGTGAAGGCGCCGGATCCGGATCCGGCCTCCACCGCCCCACCCGCACCGCCGGCGCCGCTCCCCACCGCCCCGCCGCCCGCGCCCACCACCGCGGCGCCCACCCCGGCCGCCCCCTCCCCGACCGCCCCCCAGACACCGACGCCGACCCCGACGATCCGGGTCCTGGAGTACGGGATGGAGGGGCCCGACGTCCAGGAGCTCCAGCGGAAACTCTCCGTCGTGATCTGCTGGGAGAAGGTGCCCCCGACCGGAAAGTACGACGACCGCACCAAGCTCATCGTCATGTACTTCCAGGACATCAACGGCATCCGGGGCGACGCCCGTGGTGTCTACGGCCCGAGCACCCGCGCCGCCCTGGAGGCCCGAACCGGCTGCTGAACGGCCGGGGGCGCACCGGACCGCCCGGCCGCGTCAGCCCTTGATCGCCTGGAAGATGCTGAACGCGGCCATCAGCACCATCACACCCGCCGCGAACCGGATGATCATCTTCATCGGCACGTGCTTCAGCAGCTTCTGCCCGCCCAGGATCGCGATCCCCGCCACCGCGCACAGCGCCAGCCAGGCACCCAGGCCCACCGCGAGCGGGTCGGCGTACTTGGCGGCCAGGTTGGCGGTCATGATCTGGGTCAGGTCGCCGAACTCGGCGATCGCCACGACCACGAAGCTGGCCCCGGCGACCTTCCAGAAGCTGTTGGCGGACGGCTCCTTGGCGGCGTGCCCGTCCTCCTCGTCACCCCCGCCGTGGAACAGCAGCATCGCCGCGCCGGCCAGGAACAGCACACCGGTGACGCCCTCCACCCAGCGGTGCGGCAGCAGCGAGAGCAGGTGCCCGGCGACCAGCGCGATGCCCACCTGCAGGGCGAAGGCCGCGGCGATGCCGGCGAAGACGTAGCTCGCCCGGTACTTGGCGCCGAGCATCAGGCTGGCCAGGGCGGTCTTGTCCGGCAGTTCGGACAGGAAAATGATGCCGAAGGTGATCACGGCAACGGTCAGGCTCATCGGGGGTGGTGTCCCTCGGGTTCGGGCTGCCGGCCCGCAGCAGCTCCGTCAGGGGTCGCTCCGGCCCGACAGCACTGGTTGGCAATCCACGGCACGCGCACGACGCGCGTCCGTCCACACAGCACTGCGGCCGAAGGTCTCGCCGGCACCGGCCGCGAACCGCGGGTGCCCCGGGCGCCGGGCCCGAGGGGCCAGTATGTCGACGGTCCGGTGGAGGGCTACTCCCCTTCAACGCTGCTCAGCCTACCCGATCACGTCCCCCGGCCGACCGGCGCTCACCAGCCCCCGGCCGACCAGCTCCAGCACCACCACGACCGCCACCGACTCCACCGCCAGCAGCCCGACCAGCACGAACAGCTGCACCGCGCCCGCCTGGACCGGCGAGGCCCCGCCGAGCAGCATGCCGACGAAGGCGCCCGGCAGGGTGACCAGGCCCACCGTGCGGGTCTGGTCGAGCGCCGGGACGAGCGAGGTGGCGGCGGCCGTGCGGCAGATCTCCATCCGGGCGTCCCGGTCCTCGAAGCCGAGCGCCAGCGCCGCCTCGACCTCGCCGTGCCGCTGGCGCAGCTCGTCCAGGGCGCGCCGCCCGGACAGCGAGGTGGCGCTGAGCGCGCCGCCGATCAGGATGCCGGCGACCGGGATGACCGACAGGCCCTCGAACGGCAGCAGCCCGCTGCCGAGCAGCAGCAGGAGCACCGGCAGCACCCCGGCCCCGATCGGCGCGGCCGCCCACAGCCAGCCGCGCCCGGGGGCCGGCACCATCCGCCGCCCGGCGGTGCGCACCGCGACCGTGAACATCAGCAGCACGAAGAGCGCCGACCACCAGCGCGAGCCGACCACCCAGGTGATCACCAGCGCGACCGCGGCGAGCTGCACCACCGCGCGCAGCCCGGCCCGCAGGACGGCGTGCCCCTGGCCGAGCCGCCCCCACCCGGCGACGGCCACGCCGGCCAGCAGCAGCAGGGCGGTGACCACGCCCAGCCCCGGGGTGACCGGCAGCAGCTGCCCCGCGTCGGCGAGCGACGACGCGCCCGACCGGCCGGGCACCGGTCAGATCCAGCTGGTGAACCACATCCGGTCCTGCCAGGACGACATCGGGATCACCTCCGCCGTGTACAGCGGGTAGAAGAAGGCGAAGCAGGCCATGATCGCCAGCACGATCAGCCCGGCGCCGATCGCACCGATCCGGCGCCGTTCGGGCGGGCACCCCGGCGGCCCCAGCATCGCTCCCAGCATCTGCGCCACGGCCAGGCAGAGGAAGGGGACGAGCACCACCATGTAGAAGGAGAAGACCGTCCGCTCCTGGTACTGGAACCACGGCAGGTAGACGCCGGCCACACCGCACAGCACCGCGCCGGAGCGCCAGTCCCGGCGGAAGACCCAGCGCCAGAGCAGGTAGACCAGCGCGATGCAGGCCGTCCACCAGAGCAGCGGGGTGCCGAGGCCGAGGATCTGCGCCGCGCAGCCGCCGGAGTCGGTGCAGCCGCGCTGTCCGGCCGGCACCTGCTCCCAGTACATGGAGACCGGCCGGCCCTGGACCAGCCAGCTGAACGGGTTGGACTGGTAGGTGTGCGGGCTGCTCAGGCCGGTATTGAAGTCGTACATCTGGGCGTGGTAGTGCCAGAGGCTGCGCAGCGGCGCGGGCACCCAGCTCATCGACACCTGCGGCAGCCCGATGCCGAGGACGCTGTCCGGGGAGAGCCCGGCCCGGCCGTCGGCCCACTGGCGGTCGAAGCCGCCGCGGGTGAACAGCCAGCCGGACCAGCCGCCGAGGTAGACGAGAAACGCGGAGCCGACCATGGCGAGGAAGGCGGGCAGCGCGTCGAGGCGGAGCATCGCGCGCCAGGGGCGGCGGGCGCCGGCCCAGCGGCGGCCCGACTGGTCCCACAGCACGGTGAGCAGGCCGAAGGCGGCGAGCACCATGGCGCCGTTCCACTTGACCCCGGCGGCGGCGCCCAGGCAGAGCCCGGCGGTGATCCGCCAGGGCCGCAGGCCGAGCCGCACGGTGTCGCCGCCGCGCTCGGGCAGGACGGCGGCGAGCCGGGCGCGGGTGCGGTCGCGGTCGATCAGCAGCGCCCCGAAGGCGGCCAGGACGAAGAACATCTGGATGCCGTCGAGCAGGCCCACCCGGCTCATCACCAGCTGGAGGCCGTCGACGGCCATCAGCAGGGCGGCGGTGCAGCCGATCAGGGTGGAGCCGAAGAGCCGGCGGCCGATCCGGGCGAGCATCAGCACGGTGACGGTGCCGAGCAGCGCGGTCATGAACCGCCAGCCGAAGGGGTGCAGGCCGAAGGCCCACTCACCGAGGGACATCACCCATTTGCCGAGCGGCGGGTGGGCGATGAACTCGGGCGCCGAGGTCAGCGGGACCTGCTGCGGGACGGCCAGGATCTGCTCGTTGGCGTGCTCCGGCCAGGTGCCCTCGTAACCCTGCTGGAGCAGGGACCAGGCGTCCTTGGGGTAGTAGGTCTCGTCGAAGACGAAGGCGTTGGGGTAGCCGAGGTTCCAGAACCGCAGCAGCCCGGCGAAGACCGCCACGGCGATCGGTCCGAGCCAGTCGGAGCGGTCCGCCGCCCGGCGCAGCAGCCCCCGCCGCTCCGGTGCCGGGTCGGCGGGTGCCGCTTCCGCCGGGGGGTGGGTGAGCGCCGCTTGGGTCATGGTGTGGATAGCCTCGCCGATTTCGCCTGTCTCGCCTGTGCCGGTCGTGGCCGGCCGGTGCCCCCCGGGGCCGGCCGGACGGTCGACAGCCACTGACACTATGTGCCGCCGAGCGTGAAACCAAGCGCGACGGGCGCCGGACAGGTGACCTGTCCGGCGCCCGTCGGGGCGGTGCGGCCCGGGGATCAGGCGGCGGCCTGGAGCTCCCGGACCGGTCGGGCCGGGGCGCGGACCGGGGCCGCGGGGGCCTGCTCCTCGCCGGCCGGGCCGTCGACCGCGTTGTCCTGGGCGGCGGTGAGGTACGGCCGCAGGCGCAGCGCCAGGACGACGATCAGCACGGTGCTGCCGGCCATCGCCGCCAGGTAGAGCGGCCAGGTGCCGGAGCCGACCAGCAGCACGCCCACCGCCGGGCCGACCGCGATCGCGATCTGCTTCACCAGGGCGTACCCGGCGTTGTAGGTGCCGAGCAGCCGGGCCGGGGCGAGGTCGGCGACCATCGGGCCCATGGTGGGGGCGAGCAGCGACTCGCCGACACCGAACAGGGCGTAGATCGAGACGATCGCGACCGTGGCGGCCATCGCCTCGGTCCGGATCAGCCCGGCCACCAGGGCCATCGCCCAGGCACCCAGCCAGACCACGGCGGCGGCGGCCATCGCGGTGGTGCGCCGGCGACGGGCGGTGATCCGCACCACGAACATCTGCAGCACCACGATGGTCAGCGCGTTGGCGCCGATGGCGATGCCCAGGGTGGACGGGGCGGTGCCGACGGTGTCGGTGGCGAAGGCGGCGACGCCGGACTCGAACTGGCCGTAGCAGGTGAAGAAGATCAGCCCGGCGAGGATGCTGAGCCGGAGCATGGCCTTGTCGGCGAGCAGGGCGCGCAGACCCTGCGGGCCGTCGTTCTGCTCCTGGACGAGCAGCGGGGCGGCCTTGGGGATCCGGGCGGTACCGGTCACCAGGGCGAGGCCGAGGAAGGTCGCGGCCTCGATGGTGAACAGCCGGGTCAGGCTGGCCGGGTCGGTGACGTTCACGATCTGCCCGCCGACCAGCGCGCCGATGCCCATGCCCAGGTTGACCAGGGTGAACTGCAGCGCGAAGGCGTGCGAGCGGGTCGCCGCGGTGGAGCAGCGGACGATCATCGTGGCGAGCGCCGGCTGGCAGGTGGTGACACCCGCGCCGAACAGGAACGAGGAGACCAGCAGCGCCGGAGTGCCGGTGGCGTGCCCGAAGGCGAACGCTCCGGTGGCGGCCAGCGCGGTGCCGGCCAGCAGCACCGGGCGCGGCCCGTACCGGTCGATGCCGCGGCCGGTGAACGGCAGGACGGCCAGCGCGGCCAGCGCGAAGACGGTGAACACCATCCCGGCGGCGAGCGAACCGAGCCCGCGGACCTGGTCCACGTACACGAACATGTACGGCATCGTGAATCCGCTGCCGAACGCGCTGAGCGCGTTTCCGATCTGGACGCGGCGCAGCGGGCCGCCCGCCCCGCGTCGCTGCTGCCTCTGCTGCTTCACCGTGCCGGTCACCGTGCACACCCCTTCATTGCGGACGGGCCCCGTCAGGGCTCCGTCAGTTTCGCTGCGTACTCTTAAGGGAAGAAGACTTAAGAGCTAAAGTTTGACTCTAAAGTCTTAGCACCCGAAGAGTGCTGAGTCAAAGGCTTAAGGAGTGCACTTCGCATGGGAGACTGGTCCGCATGACTGCAGAGAAGCCCGCGCCGGCCACCCCCCGCGAGCTGGGCATCGCCGAGCAGGTGGCCCTCTACCAGCGGGAATTCCCCACCGTCGACCCGCAGGTGGAGACCATCGTGCAGACGCTCTCCCGGGTCGCCCGGCGGATGAGCGTCGCCTACGACCGCCAGCTGACTGTGCTCGGAATCACCTCCGCCGAGTGGGAGGTGCTCAAGGCGCTGGTCGTCGCCGGCGACCCCTACCGGCTCGGGCCCGGCGAGCTGGCCAAGCGGCTCGGACTCACCCCCGCCGCGATGACCCACCGGATCGACCGGATGGTCACCGAGGGACTGGTCACCCGGGAGCGGGACGAGTCCAACCGGGTCCGGGTGATCATCGAGCTCACCGAGCTCGGCCGGGACAAGTGGCTGGAGTCGATGCGGATGGCCGCGGTCTTCGAGGAGGAGCTGCTCCAGGACCTCGTCGGCGAGGACCGCACCGTGCTCTCCGGGATGCTCGCCCGGATGCTGCGCCGGATCGAGGAGAGCCAGCCGGACGCCCTCGGGCGCACCGCCGACCTGAACTGAGGGCGCACGGACAGCAGTCCGGCCCGCCGGGGGACTCCCCCGGCGGGCCGGACCGTTTCGTGCGGTGGTGCGAGGGTCCGTCAGGCCCTCATCCGATCAGTGGTGGATCAGCAGGGGCCGTTGTCGGTCCAGACACCCCAGGCGCCGCTGGCGCTCGGGTCGTCGCCCTTGGTCCACCACTTGTTGGTGTAGTAGTGGCCCTTCCAGGAGACCTTGGTCGAGGTCGCGTAGGTGGCGGCCGCGTCCCAGCTCGGGGCGCCCGCGCAGCCGGCCGGGGTGGTCGGCGGCGTGGTCGGCGGGGTCGTGGGCGGGGTGGTCGGCGGCGTGGTGGGCGGCGTGGTCGGCGGGGTGGTCGGCGGGGTGGTCACCGGCGGGGCCGGGCAGCCGGCGGCCGAACCGTTGGTGGCCTCGACCATCTTGTCGAACAGGGCGGTCTTGTTGCCCAGGTCGTACAGCGAGAAGGCGAAGGAGCCACCGAGGCCGTTGCAGTGCGCGTAGTCCAGCTTGGCCTGGATCGAGCGGGCGTCCTCACCGGACCAGAAGACGTTGCCGTCGTAGAAGTAGGTCGCCTTGGCGTCCTCGTCCCAGTAGGTCTTCGCCGGGTTGTCGACGAAGCCGGCCAGCTCCTTGTACATCTGGATGCCGGCGACGCCACCCGAGAGCGGGGCACCCGGGGCCGGGGCGGTGGCGGCCTGGAACAGACCGTTCTTGCCGTTGTTCTGGACGCCGGTCCAGCCGCGGTAGTAGAACGGCACGCCGACGTTGATCTTCTTGGCCGGGAAGCCGCCGGGGATGCCGTACTGCGGGTCGCCCACGGTGTAGGCCTTGACGGCGTTGTCGACCGAGTACTTGCCGGTGCCACCGGGGACCGGGTTCATCGGGTCGTTCGGGCCGCTGTAGATCGGGGCCTGGTGGTTGGTCGGGCCCTTGGCCTCCCAGCCGCCGTGCATGTCGTACGTCATGATGTCGAGGAACGACAGGTACTGACCGATCTTGTCGGTCTCGACGTTCTTGATCTTGTCCTGACCGGCGCCCACCGCGGCCGCGGTGTGGTAGGTCTTGCCGTCGGCCTTGCCCTGCGCGTCGAGCTGCTCGCGCAGCTCCTTCAGCAGCAGGGTGAAGTTCTGCTTGTCGTTCGGGCTCTCCTGGTTGCCGAGGTGGCCGCCGCCGCCCGGGTACTCCCAGTCGATGTCGATGCCGTCGAAGATGCCGGCCGCCGAGCCCGGGCCGCCGTAGCCGGCGTCGACCGGCAGGTTGCCCTTGATGAACATGTCGATGCAGGACGAGACCAGCTTCTTGCGCGAGGCGTCCGTGGCAGCCGCCGACGAGAAGTACTTGGAGTACGTCCACCCGCCGAGCGAGATCAGGATCTTGAGGTTCGGGTTCTTCGCCTTCAGCTTCTTCAGCTGGTTGAAGTTGCCCGCGATCGGCTGGCCCCAGACGTCGCCGACGCCGTCGACCGAGATGTCCGGGCCGAAGCTCTTCTGGTAGTCGGCGAACGCGTCCGCCGCACCGTCACCCGCGCTCGGGTTGTTCTCGTCCTGGCTCGCGGCCTTGGTGGCCTGGAAACAGGTGCCGTTGGTGGGGTGGATGTTGGCGAACGAGTAGATCAGGTAGTCCAGCTTCCCGGCGACGCCGGTGTCCTGGATCGTCTTGGGGTAGTACGCGTTCGAGTAGATCGACCACTGGTCGAAGTAGGCGACCTTGATGCCACCGCTGGTGGCGGGCGCGCCGGTGCTGTTGCCGACGGCGGCGTTGGCGGTGGCGCCGCCGCTGAGCGCGAGGCCCGCGCCGAGCAGCAGGGAGGCCGTGGTACCGGCGGCGATCGCGGTCAGGGACTTGGACCGCTTGCGGCGGCCGCCCTCCTGAACCGGGGCCCCGGCCCTTTCGATGCGTGAACGGAGCATGGGTGCGTGACTCCTGGGTGTGGGGGATTCCGACGCGCCCCGGGGCGCAGGTACGGGGTGGGGCCGTACGACCGGGACATGACAGAACAGGATGGGGGAATCGAGCGGAACATGCCTTGACGGACGCCGGGATAAGCCGAACCGGCGTCAGCGGCGAACCGCTGACGCCGGCTCAGGGGCTCCCTGCACCTGGGCACTAAAATGGACTAGACCAACTACCCCGTCAAGGGGTGATGTTGACGCTTGAGCCGCCCTTAAGGTTCGCCGGGAACCGAAGCACCCCCGCTGACCTGCGGATCAGCGGGGGTGGCCGGGACGCGGCGGGGAAGGCCGTACGCGGTCAGTACCGAACGGCATTGGCGACTGCGACCTTCACCGAACCCGAGAGGTCCCGGTTGCTGGTCGCCTTCGCCTCGGTCTTCTGACCAGCCGCCAGGTCCGGCACGGTCACCGCCGTCACGTCCAGCACATTGCCGCTGTCGTCGGTGAAGTTCACCTGGATCACGTACCGACTGGTGTCCTGCCCGTGGTTGGTGACGGTCAGCGTCGTCTCGGCCTTGCCGTTCGCGAACGAGACCGCTCCGAGCGCGACGTCGCCCTTCGCGTCCAGCCCGCCCTTGATGCCGGCGATCGCGGAGGAGGCCTTCGCCTGCGCCGAGGAGACCGCGGAGGCCGCCGCCGAGGGCAGCCCGCCGGCCGCCGAGGCCAGTACCGAACTCGCGGCCGAGGCCGCGGCGGAGGCGGCGCCGGCGATCGCCGAACCCGCCTGCGCGGCGGCCGTGCTGGCCGCGGCGCCGGTCTTGCCCTCGCTGGACGAGGAGCAGCCCGCCAGCGCCGCCCCGCCGACCAGGGCGGCGACCACCGCCGCGGTCAGCACGCGGTGCGGGCGGCGGACGACGGGGGCGCAGGGGTCGGCGGCGGTCGGCCGGGACGGGGCCGCGGGGCGGCGGATCGATTGGCGGTCCATCGGGGTCCTCGATTCTGGCCGTCGGGGTTCCGGCCGTCGGGTCCGGCCGGCGCCGGGCTGCCCGGCGGGCCTCCCCGCCCACGTTCCGGGGAGCGCGCGGCGTTCGCCACCAGGGCCGGGGCGTTCGGGTGACCCCGCCCCGGCAGGTGCGCCGGGTCAGGAGAGCCCGGCGCCCTCCTGGGTCTCCGCCTCCACCGCCGCGCGCTCCTCCGCCAGCCGCAGGGCGTGCCGGCGGCGGGCCACCACCCCGTACGCCGAGGCCGCGCTCGCCGCGAAGGCCAGCAGGCCGGCCCACGGCTGGTTGAAGGCGTGCCCGGTCAGGTGGTCCAGCGAGTACCGGCCCGGGCCGGCCAGGCCCAGCGCCAGACCGGTCGCGCCGAGGAACGCCGGGTACTCGTAGCCGCCGCCCATCGCGAAGAAGCCCGACGGGGCGTGCACCGCGACCGCGCCCGCCATCGTCCCGGCCACCACCGCGCCGGCCGCGGGTGTGGCCAGCCCGGCCACCAGCATCGCGCCGCCGCCGGCCTCGCCGAGGCCCGCGGCCAGGGCGCTCTGTCGCGGCGGGTGGAAGCCCATCGCCTCCATCGCCTTGGCGGTGCCGTCCAGGCCGCCACCGCCGAACCAGCCGAACAGCTTCTGGGTGCCGTGGGCGATCAGCACCCCGCCGACGGCACCACGCAGGGCCAGCAGGCCCAGGTCGCTACGGTTCAGAGCCATGTCGAAGTCCCCTCGGGAGCCCTCCGCCGCGCGGAGGGGTGGTCCGGCTTCCATGGCAGCGGAAAGCGCCGGTCGGCTCGACCCGGGGCGGCCGTTCGGGCGAATCAGGGTGCGAACGGGAATAATTCGGACAGGCGTGGCAGCCGGGCGGGGCCGATCGCCGCGGCCATGCTTGGCGCATGTTCGTCTTCGATCTGAGCAGCGCCTTCATCGCCTTCTTCGCCGTGGTCGGCCCGCCGAAGGTCCTGCTGTCCTTCGCCCGGCTGGCCGGCACCCGGAGCACCGGGGAGCTGCGGCGGCTGGCGGCCTGGAGCTCGGTCATCTCGGCCGTGATCGGGACGGGCCTCGCCTTCAGCGCCGACTTCGTCACCTCGCTGTTCCACATCAGCGACCAGTCGTTGCAGCTCGCCGGCGGACTGATCTTCTTCGTCTACGCGGTCGCGCTGGTCTTCGGCGTGCACCTCGGCGCCGGCGCCGACGAGGCGGACGAGCACCTCGCCGGCCCGCTGGTGGACGGCATCCGCGAGCTGATGCTGCCGTACCTGGCCAGCCCGCTCGCCGTCACCGCGGTCCTGGTCGGTTCGCTCGCCAAGGACGACTGGGGCTGGCACGCCACCGTGGCCGGCGCGTACGTCGCCGTGGTGGTGATCAACTTCATCAGCGTCGCCGTGCTCGCCCCGCTGATGCAGCGCACCCACCGGACCTCGCTGGAGGTGATCGCCCGGCTGCTCGGCCTGCTGCTCGCGGCGGTCGGCGCCGAGCTGTTCCTCGAAGGGCTGGCCGGGCTCGGCGTGCACCTGCCCGCGGGGCACTGAGGGGCGCCGAGGGGTACTGAGCCGCGCTGCGACTCGGGGCGCAGCGCGGCGGAGCGGTTCGGGCGGCGCGGCAGCGCGGCGGAGCGGTTCGGGCGGCGCGGCAGCGCGGCGGAGCGGCTCAGGCGGCCGCGGCCAGCCGGACCAGCGCCTCCCCGATCCGGTCGCGCACCAGCGGATCGGCGACCAGCCCGTCCGCCCCGACGTCCCCGCGCACCAGTGGCAACCGGACGCAGGCGCCCTCCACCACGGCCGCCCCCGTGTAGCGCAGCACCGTGCCCAGCGTCGCCTCGGCCCCCAGGCCCCGGCCGGTCCCGGCGGCGTTGATCCAGGCGGCCGGCTTGTCCGCGATCTCGATGCCGCCGACCGTCCAGTCCAGCAGGTTCTTGAAGGCACCCGGCAGGGTCCCGGCGTACTCGGGCGTACAGATCAGCAGGGCGTCGGCGGCCTCGATCGCCGCCCGCAGCGCGGTGACCGGCTCCGGCAGCGGATCGGTGTCGAGGTCCGGGTTGAAGTGCGGCAGTCCCGCCAGCCCGGTGTAGTAGGTGGTCGCGATCCCCTCGGTGGCCAGCGCCACGGCGGCGGCGGTGCGCAGCACGGTCTCGTTGACGGACCCGGCGCGCAGGCTGCCCGGGAGCAGCAGGATGTGACGGTCGATCGGCATGGGCAGGAACCTATCGGCCGGCTCAGGGCACGACCACCGGCCGCCAGGGAACGGGGCTGGAGAGGATCATCGAGCTGGCCGGCTGGCCGTAGCCGCCGAGGCGGTCGATCAGGGCCTCGAAATCGGCCATCGCCGGAACGGCGACCAGCAGCACGCAGCAGGCGCCGCCGGTGACCCGGTGCAACTGGAGCACCTCCGGCCAGCCGGCCACCTCCGGGTCGCGCAGCACGCAGCGCGGGCCGTAGCACTGGAGCTGCACCAGCGCGGTGATCGGCAGGCCGGAGCGGGTGAGGTCGACATGGGCGTGGTAGCCGGAGATCACCCCGTCGGCCTCCAGCCGGCGGACCCGTTCGGCCACGGCGGGTGCGGACAGGCTCACCCGGCGCGAGAGTTCGTTGTAGGAGAGCCGGGCGTCGGCCTGCAGCTCGGCCAGCAGGCGGCGGTCGACGGCGTCCACGGCGGCTCCTGAGGGTGTGGTCCGGTTGGCTGGAAACCGCTGCTTTGCGATCGTGAAGAGGATCGGGAAAACACCTCTCGTACGACAGGCGCGGCCGCGGTTGCCGTGCCCGCCGCCCATTCAAATGCGGGACGGGCCGCCGCACAATGGGGCTCCGGCGACGACCGGGGCGACCGGCGCGGATCCCGGGCCCGTCCGGCGGTTCGGTTCGCCGACGACTTCAGGAGGGATCGGGCATGGGGCACGACACGGTGGAGAGGCCCAACCTGTCGTTCGGCCGGGCCGGGGAGCCGGAGCGGGGCACCCCGTACGCGCGCTACGTGCGGCTGGACGAACTGCACGGCCTGCAGCACCCGCTCAGCGAGGAGCCCGCGGAGCTGTCGTTCATCGTCACCACCCAGGTGATGGAACTGCTGTTCGGCCTGCTGCGGCACGAGTGGACGCTCGCCCAGCGGGCCCTGCGCGCGGACGACCTGCCGGGCGCCCTGGCCGCGCTGCGCCGCGGCACCCACGTCCAGGACGTGCTGGTGGAGTCCTGGGACCTGCTGGCCACGCTCACCCCGCAGGAGTTCAACGCCTTCCGCCCGCTGTTCGGCGAGGCCTCCGGCTTCCAGTCCTCGGCCTTCCTGCAGCTGGAGTTCCTGCTCGGCAACAAGAACGCCGCGCTGCTGAACATGTACCGCGACAGCCCGCGCACGCACGCCGAGCTGACCGCCGCCCTGCGCTCCCCCACCCTCTACGACGACGCGCTCGCGCTGCTGGCCCACCACGGCCTGGCCGTGCCGCCGACCGTCTCCGAGCAGCGCCACCAGGCCGACGAGGCGGTCGCGGACGCCTGGAGGCGGGTCTACACCGAGCCGGAGCACGCGGCCCTGCTGCCGCTGGCCGAGGCGCTGCTGGACGTCGCCGAGCGGGTGACCCGCTGGCGCCAGCGCCACCTGGCGGCGGTCAAGCGGGCGATGGGCGGCAAGCCCGGCTCCGGCGGCTCCAGCGGTCTGACCTGGCTGCGCCGCTCCGCCGAGCAGGACGTCTTCCCCGAGCTGTGGGCGATCCGGGACGGGCTGTGACGGCCCCGCGGACCGGCGGGCACGAACGGGCAGTGGAAGAGGACAGGGCGAGGGAAGGGCTGGGCATGATCACGCGCGAGGAGTGTGCGGCGCTGGACGCCGCCGACCCGCTGGCGGCGTTCCGAGGGGAGTTCGCCCTGCCGCCGGGGGTGATCTACCTGGACGGCAACTCGCTCGGCGCGCTGCCGGTCCGCACCCCCGAGCGGGTGCGGGCGGTGGTCGAGCAGGAGTGGGGCCGGGAGCTGATCCGCAGCTGGAACGACGCGGGCTGGTTCGAGCAGCCGTACCGGCTGGGCCGGCGGATCGCCCCGCTGGTCGGGGCCGCCCCGCAGGAGCTGGTGGTCTGCGACACCACCTCGGTCAACCTGTTCAAGGTGCTGGCGGCGGCGCTGCGGCTGCGTCCGGGCCGCTCCGCCGTCCTGGGCGACCGCGCGGCCTTCCCGACCGATCTCTACATCGCCGAGGGCGTGACCGGGCTGGTCCCGGGCGCCCGCAGCGTGCTGATCGACCCGGCCGAGCTGGACGCGCACCTGGACGGGGACGTCGCCGCGGTCGTCCTCTCGCACGTCGACTACCGGACCGGCGAACTGCTGGACATGCCCGGGATCACCGCCCGGGTGCGGGCCGCCGGGGCGCTGATGATCTGGGACGTCTGCCACTCGGTGGGCGCGCTGCCGGTCGAACTCTCCGCCGGCGGCGCCGACTTCGCGGTCGGCTGCACCTACAAGTACCTCAACGGCGGCCCCGGCTCACCGGCCTTCCTGTACGTCGCCGAACGGCATCTGGCGGCCGGGGCGCCGCAGCCGCTGAGCGGCTGGTTCGGGCACGCCCGCCCGTTCGCCTTCGAGCCCGGCTACGACCCGAAGGACGGCATCGGCCGCTTCCTCACCAGCTCGCCCTCGCTGCTCGGCCAGGCCGCGCTGGAGGCCTCGCTGGACGTCTGGGAGCGGGCCGACCGGGCCGCCGTACGGGCCAAGAGCCTGGCGCTGACCGATCTGTTCATCGGTCTGGTGGAGGGCCTGGACGGCATCGAGGTGGTGACCCCCCGCGAGCACGCCCGGCGCGGCAGCCAGGTGGCGCTGCGGCACGCCGACGGCTACCCGGTGGTGCAGGCGCTGATCGCCCGCGGTGTGATCGGGGACTTCCGGGCCCCGGACCTCATGCGCTTCGGCTTCACCCCGCTCTACCTCTCGCACACCGAGGTGTGGGACGCGGCGCGGCACCTGGCCCAGGTGCTGGAGAGCGGCGAGTGGAAGGACGAGCGCTTCTCCCGGCGCGGCGAGGTGACCTGAGGCCGGCGAACGCAAAGGGGCCGCCCGGTCGGAGGACCGGGCGGCCTTTGACGTGCCGTCGGCTAGCTGTGGCGACCGCGGCGACGGGCGGCCACGACGGCGAGGGCGCCGCCGAGGGCGAGCAGCACCACACCGACGATGCCGAAGGTCACGGCGTTGCCGGAACCGGTCGAGGCCAGCAGGCCACCGCCTCCGCCGCCGCTGGGCGCGGGCTGCTGCCCGGCCGGGCCCTGGCTCGTGGGGCCGTCGCCGGTGGGTGCGGCGGCGGACGAGCTGGACGTGGCGGTCGGGCCGGTCACCGCCGGCTCGGTGGTGGTCCCGGTCGGGGCCGGGGTCTCGCTCGGGGTCTCGCTCGGGGTCCCGGTCGGGGTCCCGGTCGGAGCCGGGGTCTCGCTCGGGGCCGGCGAGGTGGCGGTCCCGGTCGGCGCCGGGGAGGTCGGCGCCGGCGTGGTCGCCGTCCCGGTCGGCGTGGGCGTCGGGGTCGGGGTCGGGGTCACGGTCGGCGTCGGCGTCGGCGTCGGCGTCGGCTCGACCGCGCAGTCCGGCAGGTCCCCGTCGAACGGGTAGCTGTGGATCTCGTAGCCGCCGTTGCCGGTCTGGACCAGGTTGCCCGCCAGGTAGACCCGGCCGTTCATGCCCGGCATGTCGATGGTCGTGGTGCCGGCCGGGTTGCCCGCCATCACCGCGCCCTGGAACTGCGCGCTGCCGTTGATCTGCGCCGCCGTGGCCGTGGGGAAGTTCCACAGCAGCTTGGAGCGCATCTCGGTGGTCTGGTCGCCCGGCAGGCCGGTACCGGTGTAGGTGTTGATGACCGGGTCGGCCGACTGCATGTTGACCACGACGGTCGCACCGGCCGGGATGTTCGCGAACACCAGGCCGATCTGCCCGCCGGTCGGCGAGGTGAGGTTCCCGGGGACGTTGAAGACCTGCTTCATGCTGGTCCCGTCACCGGTGAAGGTCGCCTCGCTGCCGGTGAGCGCGACGGTGCCGGTGGCGGCGGTGCGGCCGACACAGGAGGAGACGTTCTCGATCTGGCTGAGCACCGAGCGGTACGGCGCGGCGGCGTCGGCGTCCTGTATCGCCTCGCCGGTCGGGTCGATGGAGACCGAGCCGGTGAGCGTGCCCGCGTGCCGCAGGTTGCCGAAGGCCTGGCCCTTGGAGTCGATGCCGCCGATCAGCAGGCTGTTGCCGGGCTGGACGGTGACCTTGCCGCCGACCGTGAGGAAGTCGCTGCCGTTCGGCGGGACGACCCGCGAACCGACGCCGACCACGCCCGCGTTGAAGTTGCCGCCGCCGTTCTTGTCGACGGTGAAGTCGCCGAGGGTGACGATCTTGCCCTCGGCCTCGGCCGCCCGGCCGGCGACCGTGTAGCTGCCGCCGGTGAAGACGTTGACGGCGGCGTCCCGGCCCGGGAAGTCGCCGTTGTTGACGCCCGGCCAGGTGGCCGGGCAGTCCGATCCGCTGCAGGCGCCCAGCGGCGGCGCCAGCGGGGCGGCCGAACCGACCGTCAGCACCGCCGCGAGCGGCAGCACGGCCGTGGCCGTCGCCGCCGCGACCCTGACGTTCCGGCGTCCGCGGGGTCTGGGGACCCGTCCCGCGCTGGCTCTTCTGTGACCGGGCGTACCGGCTCCCTGACTCATCTGCACATTCCTCCGCGAAGAGAGAGGCAGGTGGAAGGGCACCCGCCTCGTTCCGTTTGATCCTGCATCATCCCGGCCGATACCTAGAGAATCCAGAGATTTTGGATATCAGGTATCAAATCGGGCAATCGGCACCCTACAGACCATCAGTGTCGATCCGGAAATCTTCCGAACGGAAGGATCGACCGTCTCCTCCCTGGCCGCCCGCGGCCCCGCTAGGTTGGAGGCATGACTTCCGACGCCATCGCCACCGTCGCCACCAGCGCCGACGTGCTGCGCCACCCCGGGGCCGGCGAGCACCTGCTCACCCCCGTGGAGAAGGAGCGCGCCGCCCGGTTCCGGCACGAGTCGGGACGGGTCGACTTCATCGCCGCGCACGCCCTGGTCCGGCTCTGCGCCGCCGGCCTGCTCGGCGTCCCGGCCACCGCGCTGACCCTCGCCCAGCACTGCCCCGACTGCGGCAAGGGCGACCACGGCAAGCCCTACCTGCCCGACCACCCCGGGATCGAGGTCAGCCTCTCGCACACCAAGGGCGTGGTCGCGGCCGCCGCCGGGCACCGGCCGATCGGCATCGACGTCGAGCTGACCGACCGCGGCGGCAGCCTGCTGGACGTCGCGCCCCGGGTGCTCACCGAGGCGGAGCTGCGGCTGGTGCGGGAGCACCCCGACCCGGCGCGGGCCTTCCTGCGGCTCTGGGTCCGCAAGGAGGCCCTGATCAAGATCGGCCGCACCACCCTGGACGGCCTCGCCGCCGTCGACCTCTCCGGGCTCCCGCTCGACCTGCCCGACGGCCGGCCGCTGCTCAGCCCCTTCGAGGGGCTCCGGCTGCTCGACTGGGTGGACGAGGCGCACGGCGCGGCCGTCGCGGCGGTCTGCGAGCTGCCGCCGCGGGCGGTCGAGCTGGGCGCTCTCTAGAGCTGCCCAGGTGGGGGCCGGTCGGACGGTCGGATAAGCGGTGTTAGCGTCCTGGGCGGGGCCGGGAGATCCGTCCGCCCCGGCTGCCCGCGCCGCGACCGCCGACGGGCCGCCCCCGTTGAGTCACAAGGGTGCCCCGCCATGGCCAAGTTCCTGCTGAGCCTGCACGTCCTCGCCTCGGTGCTGTTCATCGGCCCGGTGGCCGTGGCCGTCAGCATGTTCCCGCGCCGGGCGAAGGCCGCGCTGGCGGGCGGGCCCGAGCAGGCCGCCGACGCCGGCATGCTGCGGCTGCTGCACCGGATCACCCAGGTCTACGCGCTGCTCGGGATCGCCGTTCCGGTCCTCGGCATCGGACTCGCCCAGGTGATGGACGTGCTCGGCCAGTCCTGGATGATCGCCTCCATGGTGCTGACCGCCGTCGCGGCCCTGTCGCTGCTGCTGTTCGTCCTGCCCGCGCAGCAGGCCGCGGTGGACGCGCTCGCCCTGGACGGCGGCTCGGCGGAGCACGGCAAGGCGGTCAACGGGCTCAAGCTGCTGCCGATGACGGCGGGCGTCTTCAACCTGCTCTGGGCGGTCGTCGTGGTGCTGATGATCGTCCGGCCGGGTTCCACCACCGGCGCCTGACGCCCCCGCGTCCGCGTCCGCGGTAGTACTGTCCCGGCCATGACGATCACGGTGGGGATGGGACCGGAAGCCGCCGGCCGGGGCGTGGGCGCGCTGCTGCGCGGCTGGCGGGAGCGGCGCCGGCTCAGCCAACTGCAGCTGGCCCTGCTGGCCGACTCCTCGGCCCGGCACATCAGCTTCATCGAGAACGGCCGCGCCCGGCCCAGCCAGGAGATGGTGCTCAGGCTCGCCGAGCACCTGGACGTCCCGGTCCGCGAGCGCAACGCGCTGCTGCTGGCCGCCGGGTACGCGCCGCACTACCCGGAGAAGCGGCTGGACGACCCGGCGATGGCGGCCCTGCGCTCCGGGATGGAGCGGCTGCTCGCCTCGCACGACCCGTACCCGGCGCTGGTCGTCGACGGGACCTTCCAGGTCCTCGCGGCCAACCGCGCCCTCGGGCTGCTGCTCTCCGGGGTCGCGCCGCATCTGCTGGAGCCGCCGCTCAACGCGATGCGGATCACCCTGCACCCGGAGGGCCTCGCACCGCGGATCCGCAACCTGCGGCAGTGGCGGCGGCACCTGCTGGAGCGGATGGAGCAGCAGCTCGGGCTGGTCCGCTCGGAGCCGCTGCGGGCCCTGTTGGAGGAGGTCCGGGCCTACCCCGAGCCGCCCGGCACGGCGGCGGACGGTGACGAGGAGGAGGACGTCACCGAGCTGTTCCCGTTCGCCCTGCCGCTGCGGGTCGCCCACGAGGGACGGGTGCTGTCCTTCCTGTCGACGATCGCGACCTTCAACACGCCGATGGACGTGACCGTCTCCGAGCTGGCCATGGAGACCTTCCTCCCGGCCGACCCGGAGACCGTCGCGTTCCTGCAGGAGGCCGTGGGGACGGCCCGGTAGCCACCCGGGCGGGCGGCCACGCGGTCAGCCGGTCACACGCTCACCCGGTCACGCGCTCACCCGGTCACGCGGGCAGCCGGCGCAGGGCGGTGAACTGGAGCGCGGCGAAGAGGGCCACCGTCGCGGCCTGGAGCGGGATCCAGACGTAGCCGGCGGTGGTCGGCTCCAGCCACAGCTCCATCGCCACCACGCTGAGCACCGTCCAGACCAGGTTGACGTCGATCACCGCCCGCACCGCGAGCCCCGGCGGCTGCGGGCGGGCCGCCAGCAGCCCGACCGCGAGGCCGAACACCGCCAGCACGGCGCCGAGTTCGAGCAGGGTCGAGCGGCCGACGCCCAGCAGCTCGCCGAGCGGACCGGGGAAAGCCAGGTAGGCGAGGCCGTTGCCGCCGCTGACGACGGCGTCGAGGGCGAGGAAGCCCCGCAGCGCCTTGACGGAGCCGGGGGCGGTGCGGCGGGCGGTGGTCAGGGTGTGCGCGGACATGGCGGATCGACCTCCGGACGGGGGGTGGGATCCCGGTCGGCGCCGCCGCCGGGTGCACACCACTGTGCCGGGGCGCGGCGGAGGCGTCGATGACCTCCGAGGTCATATCCCGAACAGGGCGGCCGCGTTGTCGTGGCAGACGGCGCGCAGCCACTCCTCCCCCAGCCCGAGCCGGTCCAGCGCCTCCAGCTGGTGCCCGTACGGGTAGGGGATGTTGGGGAAGTCGCTGCCGAGAAGGACGCGCTCGCCCAGCGCCCGCAGCCGGGGCAGTTCGGTGCGCGGGAAGGGCGCGTCCCGCTCGGCGAAGTCGGTGAACGCCATGGTGGTGTCCAGCCGCACCCCGGGGTACCGCTCGGCGAGGCCGAGGAAGTCGGCGTACTCGTCCATCCCGAGGTGGGCGACGACCAGGACCAGCCGGGGGTGCCGGGCGAGCACCTCCCCGATCGGCCCCGGGCCGGTGTGCTTGCCGGGAACGGGGCCGGAGCCGCAGTGGGTGACCACCGGTGTGCCGGTGTCGGCGAGCAGGCCCCACACCTCGTCGAGCCGCCCGTCCCGCGGGTCCCAGCCGCCGACCTGCAGGTGCGCCTTGAACACCCGGGCGCCGCCCGCCAGCGCCCGGGCCACGTACCCGGCGGCGCCGGGCTCGGGGTGGAAGGTCGCGGTGTGCAGGCAGTCGGGGGTGCGGGCGGCGAAGTCCGCGCCCCAGGCGTTGAGCCACTCGGCCATCCCGGGCCTGTGCGGGTAGAGCATCGCGGTGAACGCCCGGACGCCGAACTCCCGCAGCCGCGCGACGCGGCGCTCCTCCGCCTCGCGGTAGGTGATCGGCCAGGGGCGGCCGGTCAGCGGGCCGGCCGCGTCGAAGTACGCCCACACCTTGTCGAGCACGTTCTGCGGCATGAAGTGAACGTGGACGTCGATCAGGCCGGGCAGGCCGAGGTGCTGCCAGAAGGCCCGCACCCCGGCCGCCTCGGCCACCGGCTCGGGCAGGCTCATGCCGCGGGCACCGGGCGGGCGCGGTCGATGATCGCCCCGGCGTCCGGGCCGGGCGGCAGGGTGCCGAAAGCCGCGCCGTGGTCGCCGCCGAGCCGGGAGGCGCAGAACGCGTCGGCCACCGCCGGGTCGCCGTACCGGACGAGCAGCGAGCCCTGGAAGGCCAGCGCCATCGCCTCCACCAGCCGGCGGGTGCGGTACTCCAGTTGGTCGAGGTCGGTGAGCTGCTTGCGCAGGCCGGCGACGGCCGCGTCGAGCCGGCGGTCGGCGCCCGCGGCGGCGTCCAGCTCGCCGAGGAAGGCCTCGACGGTCTCCGGGCGTTTGGCCATGGCGCGCAGCGCGTCCAGGGCGGCGACGTTGCCGGAGCCCTCCCAGATGGAGACCAGCGGCGCCTCGCGGTAGAGCCGGGGCATCCCGGACTCCTCGACGTAGCCGTTGCCGCCCAGGCACTCCAGGGCCTCGGCGGCGTGCGCCGGGCCGCGCTTGCAGACCCAGTACTTGGCGACGGCCAGTCCGAGCCGGCGCACCAGCGCCTCCTGTTCGTCCCCGGCGATCGCGGCGTCGGTGGCCTCGGCGAGCCGCATCGCCACCGCGGTGGCCGCCTCGGACTCGACGACCAGGTCGGCGAGCACGTTCCGCATCAGCGGCTGGTCCACCAGCGCCTTGCCGAAGGCGCGCCGGTGCAGGGCGTGCTGGACGGCCCGGGTGGCGCCGAGCCGCATGCCGGAGGCGGCGCCGATGGTGCAGTCCAGGCGGGTCATGTTGACCATCTCGATGATAGTCCGCACGCCCCGGCCCTCCTCGCCGACCAGCAGGCCGTACGCCTCCTCGTACTCGATCTCGGCGGAGGCGTTGGACTTGTTGCCCAGCTTGTCCTTGAGCCGCTGCAGCCGGAGCCGGTTGCGGGTGCCGTCCGGCAGGACGCGCGGCAGCAGGAAGCAGCTGAGCCCGCCGGGCGCCTGGGCGAGGGTGAGGAAGAGGTCGGACATCGGCGCCGAGGTGAACCACTTGTGGCCGGTCAGCCGGTAGCTCCCGTCCGGCCGCGGGACGGCGGTGGTGGTGTTGGTGCGGACGTCGGAGCCGCCCTGCTTCTCGGTCATCGACATGCCGGCGATCAGTCCGCGCTTGCCGTGCGGCTCGCGCAGGCCGAAGTCGTACGCGGTGGCGGCGAGCAGCGGCTCGAACTCGGCGGCCAGCCCCGGGGTGGCGCGCAGGGCCGGGACGGCGGCGTAGGTCATCGAGACCGGGCAGGTGTGGCCGGCCTCGGCCTGGCCCCAGACGTAGAACTTGGCGGCGCGGGCGGTGTGCGCGCCGGGGCGGTCGTCCCGCCAGGGGGCGGCGTGCAGGCCGTGGCCGACGGCGGTGCGCATCAGCTCGTGCCAGGCCGGGTGGAACTCGACCTCGTCGATCCGGTGGCCGAAGCGGTCGTGGGTGCGCAGCAGCGGCGGGTTCTCGTTGGCCAGCCGGCCCCACTCGGCGGCCTGCTCGGAGCCGGCCAGCCGGCCGAGTTCGTGCAGCTCGGGCTCGGCCCAGCCGGCGCCGGCCCGGTGCAGGGCGGCGAGCAGCCCGGGGTCGGCCGCGGTGTCGTGCCCGTACGGGAGCGGGACCTGGTTGGTGACCTCATGCGTCGCTGTCATCGGGTGCTCCCAGAGAACGGAGGGTGAAGGAGACCAGGGCGGGGACCACCGCGTCGGGGGCGGTCCTGGGATCGGGCGGGGGTGCGGCGGCGAGCGGGCCGGTGAGCGCCTCGGCGGTGGCGCCGACGATCGCGGCGGCGGTCAGCTGCGGGTCCTGGGGCGGCAGCTCGCCGGCGGCGAGGGCGGCGGCGATCTCGGCGGCGAGCACGTCGCGGAAGGTGCGGCGGAAGACCAGGCGCTCGGCGTCCACCACGGTGTCGGCCGGTTCGACCAGCAGGGCGTGGGCGAGCCGGGGGGCGCGCAGGGCTCGGGCGGCGAAGGTCTCGACGACGGCCGCGATCCGCTCCCGGGGGGTGTCGTGGCGGGCGACGGCCTCGTGCACGGCGGCGACCTCCCGGGTGACCACCCGGCGGAAGAGTTCGACGGACAGCTCGGCCTTGCTCGCGAAGTGCCGGTACACGGAGCCGGTGGCGATCCCGGCGTGCTCGGCGACGGCGGCCATGCTGCAGCCGCCGTAGCCGCGCTCGGCGAGCAGGCCGACCGCGGCCTGGAGCACCGCCTCGCGCTGGGCGTCCAGGCGGGCTTGCACGGCGGGGGTGCGTCGGTAGGCCATGCAAGCATTGAAGCACTGATTCACTGCTTCGGGGAGGGGGTGCGCGGGCCCGCCGCAGGGGCCGCGCCGCCCCCGGGAGCGCCGGAGGGCCGCCCGGTCGCCGGGCGGCCCTCGCCGCGTCGCGCGGGAAGCGGCTGTCGTGCGGGAAGCGGCTACAGCCGGACGCGGTCCTGCTTCAGCCCCTCCTCGTCCAGCGGCCCGACCGGCGGCACCTGGTACCCGCCGCTCAGCCCGCGGGCGGAGGCGGAGCCGAGACCGGCCCACTCCAGCACCTTGGCGGTGGCCGCCGCGGACTCGGCGGCCGGCAGCCTGGTGATGTTCGAGCCGTGGTTGCCGCCGGGCACGGTGTAGACGTAGCTGTCCTCGCTGCCCCGGCCGAGGCGGAACGGCTCGGCGCCCCACGGGTCGTTCTGGCCGTAGACGAAGATGATCCGCTCGGCGTCGTTGCGCACCCAGCGGTCGATGTCACGCATCGCGGACGGGTCGAACCGCATCGGGATGCTGCGCGGCACGTAGGTGCGCGGCGCGTACAGCTCCTTGTAGTCGTAGTGCAGCAGGCCCTTGAGCCGGGAGACGTCGAAGGAGGGCGAGCCCAGCTCGGTGCCGGCCTGGTAGTAGTACGCGGTGTACCCGGCGAGCGCCTGGTCGCTGTTGCCGGTGATGCCGGACTGCGAGTCGAGCCAGGCGTACAGCGCGTCGTCGGTGCCGGCGGCGCCCGGGACGTTCACGCAGTCGGCCTCCAGGCTGTACTGCCAGAACGTCCAGACCGAGTCCAGCACGGCCAGCTCGTAGGCGCGGTCGGCGCTGCCGACGGTGGTGAAGGTGGAGCCGGCGGCGGCGTTGTCGGCGGCGTAGCGGGGCTCCAAGCGGTCGCGGCGGGCCAGCAGTTCACGCTGGGTGCCGTTCAGCGCGGCCCGGCACTCGGGGGTGCCGACGTTCTCGAAGAACCGGCTGTACGCGGAGTCCTCGCGGTCGTTGACGTCGTTCGGCGCGACGTAGGCGATGGTGCCGGCCACGTCGTCCGGGAAGAAGCGGCGGTGGTAGGTGGAGGACATGCCGCCCTTGGAGCCGCCGGTGGACAGCCACTCCTGGTGGTAGATCCGCTTCAGCGCGGTGATCAGCCGGTGCGCGTCGGTGGCCGCCTGCTCGATGCCGGCCTTGGACCAGTCGGCCGGCTCGGGCCGGGAGGGCGTGAAGTAGCGGTACTCGATGGAGACCTGGTTGCCGTCGACCAGCCGGGCCGGCTCGGTGCGGCTGGGCGTGGTGCGCAGCGTGTAGCCGTTGGTGAAGAAGACGGTCGGCCGGTCGTAGCCACGGTGCAGCACGCTGAGCCGCTGCTGGAAGGTGCCCAGCCAGGGGCGGTCGTGGTCGATCGGCTGGGTGTAGGTGAGCAGGAAGTAGCGGTGGCCGGTGGTGGTGGACTGCTCCTCGGTGACCGTCATGCCGCGGATCGCCGCCAGGCGGTCCTTGACGTCGGCCGACGGGTCGTCGGCGACGGAGGCCGCCGCGGGCGCGTCCGTCCCGCGGGCGAACGCCGTCGGGGCGAGGCCGAGGCCGAGCAGGGGTATCAGCAGGGCGGCGACCAGCAGCCTTCTCATCGTCGCGGTCATCAACTCTCCATCGGGTCAACGGAACTGGGTGTTGCCATGGTCCGTACCACGCTCCGGCCGCCGGTATGCGGCCTTCGGTGCGCGGCCGCCGGGCGGACCGTCCGTCCGGCGGACGGACGGCCGAATGGGCCACCCGCCGGTCGCGGATGGCCCATCGGGGACGAACGTGCTGGTCAGGGGCGGGGCAGGGTGCAGCCGACCCGGGTCAGGTCGAGCTTGTTCCCGGGGCCGAAGCAGGCGGGGATGATGTACGTCTCCTGCGCGTAGCCGATGCCCGGGCGGACCGTCACCACGCCGTTCTGGTCCACCTCGCAGGGGTTGTCCAGGGTGCAGCGCTGGCCGCTCTCGTTGATGGTGTTGTTCACCGCGACCACCTGGCCGCTGGCGGCGTCGACGACCGGCGAGCCGGAGGTGCCGCCGATGACGTTGCAGGTGGAGGTGTAGCGGAGGGAGTCCTTGAAGGTCCAGTCCGCTTCCTTGAGCCGGTAGGCGAAGCCGTCGGCCGAGCAGGAGTAGATCTTCTTCCAGTACCCGGAGACGACCTTGATCGCGGTGCCCTGGACGGGGTGGGTGGCCGCCACGGTCAGCGGGGCGATGCCGTAGGAGGACTGGATCGCGGCATAGGTGGTGTTCAGCTGGTAGATCGACACATCGGTGTCGGTCATGGTGCCGTAGACCATCTTGGTGGCGCGCAGGGTGCCGGCCGAGCCGCCGCTCGCGTTCAGCAGCGTGAAGGTGCGGCTGGAGGCCTGATTGACGACCACCTGGCCGGGGCCGGGCATACCGGTCTCCAGGCAGTGGCCGTTGGAGAGCACCAGCGCCGGGTCGCTCGCCGTCGAGGCGGGGAACCGGATGAGCGAGCCGGAACAGTTGCTGAGGGCCACGGTGCCGGCGAAGTTGACGGCGGCGACCTTTCCGGCCTGCACCGATTCCGCGGCACCGGGCGTCGCGGTGGTGGTGGCGGTCGCGGCGGGGGCTCCGGCGAGGGCGGTCGCCCCGGCGGTCAGGAGCGCGGCCAGCGTGCCTATGAGCGGCTTCTTCATGAGAGACCTCTCGGTGTGGGGGTGCCCCAAAGCTGGCGCGGACATGACGACATGTCAAGGGATTCGGCCGTGGCTACGACTCCCGACACCCTGTTCCGGCCGCCGGACCCCGGTACTGTGGCCGGGACGGCAGCGACGACCATCTGGGGGGCCGACATGGCCGGTGACAACCACGCGGACGGCACGCGACGGGGCACGGCCGGGGGCCGGCTGCTCGCGGTGAGCGATCTGCACGTCTCCTACCAGCAGAACCGCGACCTGGTCGAACAGTTGCGGCCCGGCTCGCCGGAGGACTGGCTGATCGTCGCCGGTGACGTGGCCGAGTCCACCGTCACCATCCGCTGGGCCCTGGGCCTGCTCGCCGAACGGTTCGCCAAGGTGATCTGGGCCCCCGGCAACCACGAGCTGTGGACCCACCCCAACGACCCGGTCCAGCTGCGCGGCGTCGAGCGCTACGAGCACCTGCTGGACATCTGCCGCGAGCTCGGTGTGGTGACCCCCGAGGACCCCTACCCGGTGTGGACCGGCGCGGGCGGCCCGGTCGCCGTCGCCCCGCTGTTCCTGCTGTACGACTACTCCTTCCGGGCCCCCGGCACCACCACCAAGGAGGAGTCACTGGCCGCCGCCTACGCGTCCGGTGTGGTCTGCGCGGACGAGCGCTTCCTGCACCCGGACCCGTTCCCGGACCGCGACTCCTGGTGCCGCGAGCGCGTCCGGCTGACCGAGAAGCGGCTCACCGAGCACGACCCGCAGCTGCCGCTCGTGCTGGTGAACCACTACCCGCTGGTCCGGCAGCCCACCGAGGTCCTCTGGTACCCCGAGTTCGCCCAGTGGTGCGGCACCGAGCTGACCGCGGACTGGCACCGCCGGTTCAACACCGCCACGATGATCTACGGGCACCTGCACATCCCCCGGCGCACGGCCTACGACGGGGTGCCGTTCGAGGAGGTGTCACTCGGCTACCCGCGCGAGTGGGGCAAGCGCGGACTGCCCGACCCGCTGCTGCGCGAGGTGTTCCCGGGCGCCTGACCGGAACGGGCGGCTACTCCCCCGCCCGCTCCTCCGCCTCCTCGAAGGTCGCCGAGCGCTCCGGCCGCGCCAGCACCACCGTCAGCTCACCGTCCGACACCTCGGCGAGCAGGGTGTCCCCCTCCCGCACGGTGCCGTCCAGCAGCAGGTTGGAGATCCGGTTGTCCAGCTCCTGCTGGATCGTCCGGCGCAGCGGCCTGGCCCCGAACTCCGGCTGGTAGCCGCGGTTCACCAGCCACTCCTTCGCGCCCCCGGTCACCTCCAGCTCGACGTCCTGGGCCTTGAGCCGGCGTCGGGAGCGGTCCAGCAGCAGGTCCACCACCTGGAGCAGGTCCCGGCGGGTGAGCGCGTGGAAGACGATCACCTCGTCGATCCGGTTGAGGAACTCCGGGCGGAACTGCCCGCGCAGGTCCCGCATCAGCTCGTCGCGGATCTCGTCGACGTCGCCCGCGTGGTCGAGGATCCGCTGCGAGCCGATGTTGCTCGTCATGATCACCACGGTGTTGCGGAAGTCGACCGTACGGCCCTGGGCGTCCGTCAGCCGGCCGTCGTCCAGCACCTGCAGCAGCAGGTTGAAGACGTCCGGGTGGGCCTTCTCCACCTCGTCGAAGAGCAGCACGCTGTACGGCTTGCGGCGCACCGCCTCGGTGAGCTGGCCCGCCTCGTCGTAGCCGACGTACCCGGGCGGGGAGCCGACCAGCCGGGAGACGGTGTGCTTCTCCTGGAACTCGCTCATGTCGAAGCGGATCATCCGGTCCGGGTCGCCGAACAGCAGCGCGGCCAGCGCCTTCGCCAGCTCGGTCTTGCCGACCCCGGTCGGGCCGAGGAACAGGAACGAGCCGGTCGGCCGGTCCGGGTCGCCCATCCCGGCCCGGCCGCGGCGCACCGCCTGGGCGACCGCGGTGACCGCCTGGTCCTGGCCGATCACCTTCTCGTGCAGGTGCTCCTCCAGCCTCAGCAGCCGCTCGCGCTCGGTCGCGTTCAACTCGGCGACCGGGATGCCGGTGCGGCTGGAGAGCACCTGGGCGATGTCGTCCGCGGTGACCGCCACGACCTCCTCGCGGGACTCGGCGATCGCGGCCAGCTCGTCCTCGGTCTGCCGCAGCTCGCTCTTCAGGTTGGCGGCCCGCACGAACTCCTCGTCCGCCACCGCCTCCTCCAGCTCGCGGCGCAGCTTGGTGATCCGGTCCTGCACCGGCATCGCGACCGTGGAGCCGCTCAGGCTGCGCAGCCGCACCCGGGCGCCGGCCTGGTCCAGCAGGTCGATCGCCTTGTCCGGCAGGAAGCGGTCGCTGACGTAGCGGTCGGAGAGGGTGGCGGCGGCGTCCAGCGCCTCGTCGGCGAACCGCACCTGGTGGTGCGCCTCGTAGGCGTCGCGCAGGCCCTGGAGGATCTCGATCGTCTCCTCGACGCTCGGCTCCGGCACCAGCACCGGCTGGAAGCGGCGCTCCAGCGCGGCGTCCTTCTCCACGTGCTTGCGGTACTCGTCCAGGGTGGTCGCGCCGACCACGCTCAGCTCGCCGCGGGCCAGCGCCGGCTTGAGGATGTTGCCCGCGTCCATCGAACCCTCGCCACCGCTGCCCGCGCCGACCACGGTGTGCAGCTCGTCGAGGAACAGGATCACGCTCTGCTCGGCCTCGGTGACCTCGTCGATCACGCTCTTCAGCCGTTCCTCGAACTCGCCCCGGTACTTGGAGCCCGCCACCAGCGCGGTGAGGTCCAGGGTGACCACCCGCTTCTCCTTGAGGCTCTGCGGCACGTCCCCGGAGACGATCCGCTGCGCCAGCCCCTCCACGATCGCCGTCTTGCCGACCCCGGGCTCGCCGATCAGCACCGGGTTGTTCTTGGTCCGGCGGGAGAGGATCTCGACGGTCTGCTCGATCTCCTCGGCACGGCCGACCACCGGGTCCAGCCGGCCGGCCCGGGCCTCCTCGGTGAGGTCCCGCCCGTACTCGTCGAGCGTCGGCGTCCGGCTCGGGTTCGCTCCGCCCTGGCTGCGCTCGCCGCCCACGCCGCGACCGTCCAGCACCGTGCGCAGCGCCTCCTGCGACGGCGCGACGTTGCGCAGCGCGGCGCCGGCGCCCGAGCGCTCCTCCTCCAGCAGCGCGCCCAGGATGTGCTCCGGCCCGATGTACGAGGCCCCGGCCCCCTGCGACCGGGCGTGCGCGGCCAGCAGCGCGCGCTTGGCGGCCGGCGTCAGCGCGGGCCGCCCGTCGGCCTCCGGCGCCCCGCTCCCGTCCCCGGCCGGCAGGACCTTGTCCAGATCACCCGCCAGCCGGTCCGGATCGATCCCGGCCCGCTCCAGCATCCGGCGCGCCGGCTCCACCCGGGTGGCCGCCCACACCAGGTGCGCGGTGTCGAGATCACTGCTCCCGTCCTCGGCCGCCCGCTGGGCCGCCGAGGCCAGTAACTCCTGGGCCGACTCGCTGAGCAGCCGCCCGATCGGCACCCGCTGCACGGCGGGCGGGGAGGCCAGCGGGCTCATCCCGAAGAACCGGCTGAGCAGGTCGGAGAAAGGGTCGTTCGAACCGAACGGCGGCATGGTCACGGAGGGTCACCTCTCCCAAGCGGTTGGTGCCCACACAAACACACCCCACCACCGCCCGCACCCGGGTGCGGACCGGCGGCGACCATCGAGGTGGCCGCTGGCCCGGCGGTCACTGCTGGCTGGTCCCGGTCGGCCGGACCACGTCCACCACCCGGTGCCCCGCGTCCGCCGGCGGCCCGTCGAGGGCCAGCCGGTGGCGCTCCGCGAGCTCCAGGAGCGCCCCACCGGTGAAGCGAGGATCCTCCCGCCCACCCCCGGCCCACCAGGCCCGACCCCACCCCCACGCACAACGACTGCGGCCCGGACCGGGAACATCCGTCCCGGCCCGGGCCACGGCCTCGGTCCATCTCTCAACAGGGTGGGCGCGGACGGTTTCGAACCGCCGACATCTGCTTTGTAAGGCTTGGCGTGCGCCACCTGTCCTGACCTGCGCCCCGGCTGACCTGCCAGTTCCCCGGTCACCACGCCACCGGCACTCGTGACTGGCCGCCACGTACCGCCCGATCTGGCACAGTTGTGGCATGGAATGAAGATCACCGGCCACGCTCCCCGGTGTCCAACCAACCGGACGCTACCTCGAAGCGGTGACGGGAGCCTCTTGTACCCGACATACTGACACCATGCGTGCCACCAAGCGTCAGCGCCCACTCACCCGGGCCATCAAGCGCCCAGTCTCCGAAGAGGAGTTGGAGGGGCTAGCCCAGCTTGCTGAGCGGACACGCTATGTCGGCAGCGCCGAGCACAAGTCCTACCCATCGTTCGCAGGGCAGCCGCGTCTGCGGGCCGACGCGTCGAGGTGTGACCCATCCCTAACCGACCCGGACGAGATTACCCAATGGCTCCGCGAAGGAATCTGTTGTGGGAATATCGGCACACTCTTCGAAGGGGACTTCCCAAGATATGTCTGGATTAAGCGTGGTACCATAGTATACGAGGGTAGACTTGTCAATAGGGAGCAGGGTCAATACAAGGGGTACCCGCTAGCGCCTAATGAATTTCCGGAAGGGCTTTAATGGACGCGCCAGAAATGTTCAAGGTCTCCTGGGAGTGGGAATCCGCCCCCGGCGTGCGGCTACCGGAACACAAGGCCACATGGGCTCGCATTGAGATGCGCGCAGGTGATGATCTCATCACTCTCGTCGAGGATCTCGATTCCGGAAGTTCGCGGCGCTCAATCTATGCCCCTCTCTACCCTCTAGCCGAGTGGCTCGCCTTCAACTGGTGGAAGCTTCTCTATAATTCACGACTCTCCCGCCCCGAGCTTTCAAATCGCTTGGATCAGTACCGCCTAACAAATCCAGAGCTACGCCAGAACAATTTTCGCCGCATCGGTGACGGTTTCGCGTGGCCAGATGTGGCCCTAATCCCGGCAGGCAAACAGACAACTCTCTCGTGGCGCCCCTACTCGTCTCCCGTAGCAAACTGGAGAATTCGCTACATCAGCCGCGGCGACATCATCGCTGACTCTGCAGAGCTGCGGGGGGAACTGGCCCGCATCATTAACTCTGTCATTTCCAGGCTCGATGAGCAAGGCCTCACATCCACCGCTCTCCACAAGGAGTGGGCGGCCGTTGCGAGCGCGGACCCAGAGGAAGCCGATTACTGCCGCACGGCCGCACGCTTGGGGCTGGACCCCTATTCCGAGGCGCACGAGTTCGAAGAAGAGATCATCCGATCGTTCGAGAGTCTACCTGCCGAGCTATTTAGCGATTTCGTGGACGCCGCCTCTCCGGCGATGCTCCGAGAATCCCAAAAATGGATCTCAAAAGCATCCGGCAGAGTCGATGGCATTTCCACTCCCAAGAGTCCACATATGGCTGACATTCGCACCGCACTGCAAAGCCAGTCGACATACAAGTCGTCTCGACCATGGGAAACTGGCTGGGAGCAAGCAAGGATTGCTCGCGAAGCTGCCGGCGTAGGATCGACAAAGAAGTTTTCGGTTCGTGACTATGTTTCGACTCAGGAGATCTCTTCCCCCGAGCCGCGCATTCACGCCCTCGGTCGACGATACGGCACAGGCGCCGCTCTAGTAGTGGGATCGACACAGACACCTGCGAGGGCAAAGAACTTCCTTCTCGGCAGGGCTCTTTGGCACTCAGCCGTCGACAATGATTCGCGATTCCTTATCACGAGCGCCTACACGGAGAAGCAGAAGGTCGAACGCGCCTTTTCTGCCGAGCTACTTGCGCCTGCAGCGGGAATTATGCAACTTCTCAACGGCGATCCATGGTCAGTTTCTCTTGAAGCCGTTGAGATGATCGCTGATCATTTCGAAGTTTCTGCGGTGCTGGTGCAGCACCAAATCGAAAACCAACTCGCGGCAGCTTAGATCACACCAGCTCCTGGGTTGCCCCTCTCGGCGGGAAACCAAAAACCGAGAGGGCGGCGGAGCAGTTTTAGCCGGTGTCCTGTCCGTTCTGGGGTCGAGCATGATCGGGGGGCCGTAAGCTGTTGCGGCTCGGTCAGGGCTTTTGGCCCTGACCGCAGTTTGGCCGAGTGGCCCCCGGTCTTGCTCGACGCGGGTCCCGGTCCGGAGAGGTGGGTAAAACTGCGGAGCCGCCCACATCAGCCACCGCAGGTTCTGACCTCGGCCTCCTCAGCTTGTGGCCGCTCTGCACGGCAGGCCGCCACCGGAGCGAAGACCGCAGCAACAGCGAGGGGCCAGGGGCCTCCGCACCTCCGTCTGCTCCGCAGGACCTGGTGGTTGGCAGCGTGCAAGGGGCAGAGCAGACATTCGCCCGCCCATTCCTCACAGCAAGCGCTGGCCATGGTGCGTTCGGATGCTCGGTGGCCGCGTCGCCCTGGAGGGCATTCAGCACGCGTACCGCGAAGACCTCGCCCAGGCGATCCTCAACGTCGGCCGGCGTGAGCCATTCGACCGCGGTCGACTCGTCAGACAGCTGCTCGGTGCCACCTTCGGGGCGGCAACGGAAGACCAGGGCGACGACTCCGCGCGCCACGTTCTTGTAGACGCCGGTGAGCCGTTCGACGCTCACCTTGATGCCGGTCTCCTCGAAGACCTCGCGGCGCACACCGTCCTCGACGCTCTCGGTCAGGTCCAAGACCCCGCCGGGCGGTTCCCAGGTGCCGTTGTCGGCTCGCCGGATGGCCAACACGCGGCCGTCGTCACGAATGACCACTCCTGCGACCGAGACAGAATGCAGTGGTGTGGGTTGAGACATGTCGACTTCCAATGCCCGGATCAGACAGCACTGGAACCAACGGGCTGCCCATGCTCCAAATACACCGGGCAACCGCTCTCCCGGGCACGCACCGCCGCTACGATCCGGCGGGCCAGGCGCGGAATCGTGCGGTTCGGGACGACGTCAACGGAGCAGAACTCAAAGCGGAGGAGCTCCTGGGCTTGGAGGGAGATTGCCGCCAGGTCGCCGGCCGCGAGCTGTCCTCCGTCGAACAGGTACAAGACCTTGTCGCCTTCACGATCACTCGGGGCCCAGTCCACCGCAAGCAACGGCCCGATCGGCGGCGTGATGCCCAGCTCCTCACGGACTTCGCGCACGCACGCTTGGAGAGGCGATTCGCCGATCTCCACATACCCGCCGGGGACTTCCCAGTAGTCCTTGTAGCTGGCCTCCACCATCAGTACCCGGCCCTCGGCATCAAAGAAGAGCGCCCCCGCAGCCATCCGCGCCCGCGCCATCTTCGCTTCGTGCTCGTGAGACGTCACGTCGACCACAGTAACGACACCAGTCAGCCGATTCGGCCGCCAACTCCAGCCATCACGCTGCCCCGTTCGGGCGGTCGCGCCGGGACCGGGCGCCAGCCCGCACGCCCGGCGTCGGGCGCCCGGGGTGGGGCAGCGGCGCGCGCAGGGCGCGCGCCCTTGACCTTGTAGAGCGGAATTCGGCAGTGACTTGGGTTGGGCTTCGGGGCTCGCGGACTACAGCGTGACGGTGGCGACGGCGGTGTCGTCGTGGGCCTTGCCGCGGGGCCAGCGTTAGCCGTCGGCGTCGGCGAGTTCGGCGGTGCGGACTGCGCGGATGAGGGCGGCCGGGCCCTGGTCGTGGATGAGCTTGAGGGCCTCGGGCCAGTCGGCGAGGTGGAAGCGGTCGACTAGGCGGGAGGCGCCGTCGCTGACCATAGTGAAGCCGGTGACCTCGGTGCGCGGGACGGTGCCGGTGAGGGCTGCGTGGGCTGCGGTGGGGTCGGCGGCGGCGACCCAGAAGCCGTCGGGCTGGTTGCGGTGGGCGCGCATGGCCTCGACGTAGCGGCGGAGGGCGTCGCCGTGTTCGGCAGTGCCGGTGGGGACGGCGTCCATGGAGCTGCGGAGGGCGGCGCCGACCAGGGCCTCGCGGTCGTCGGCGATGGCGACGGGTCCGGTGACGGGGTCGGTGTGTTCGACGATCAGGGTGGAGTCGGCGAGGACCAGGTACTGGAGGTCCTGGTCGGTGAGACGGACCGCGATGACGGTGGCCGACGGGGTGCCGGGGTGGGCGAGGTCGCGCTCGGCGTGCAGTGCGGCGGTGGTGGTGATGGCGTCCGCGAGGCAGTCGGTCAGGGCGCGGTCGGGCTGGTTGGTCACGCTGGCCAGCAGGTTGACGCCGAGCCGGGTGACGAACCACGCCACGCCGTGGGAGCAGCCGCAGTCGGATCCGGGCGGGGTGCCGGCACCGTCGAGCAGGACGACGGCGCTCGGGCTGGCCGCGACGAAGTCCTCGTTGGGGCGGTCCTGGCGGGCGGGTTCGGTGGCGATCTCCAGATGCACCCGGTCAGTCTGCCTCGTGCCGGTAGAACGGCGACAGTAGGCGGACGCGCACGGGCTCGTTGTCCTGGGGGTTGTAGTCGACGTTCAGCAGGACGGAGAACCGGCCGGTGCCGGCCTGCTGGTAGAGGTCGGCGAGGTCGTTGACGATCAGGTGGACGACACCGAGCGTGCCCTGCGGGTGGATCCCGGTGAGGACCATGACCAGGCCCTGGCCGTCGGGGCGCGGGAGTCGGCCGAGGTAGGCCACGTCGGAGTTGAGGGCGGGTTCGGAGTCCATGCCGGAGCGGTAGGCGACGCCGGCCTCGCGGTCGCGCAGGGTCCACGGTCCGTCGGGGGCGCGTTCGAAGCAGATCGACGGGTCCTGGGCGAGCACCCCAGCGACGTGGCTGGAGAGCCTGGGGCCGCAGATGACGATCATGTCCTCGCGGTTGAGGTCGATCTCGCCACCGATCGGCACGTGCTCGAAGCTCGGTTCGAGCTTGTAGGAGCGGGCGAGGTCGCCGAGCCGCTGGGCGGCTGCGAAGTCCTCGGCGGCCAGGACCGGCCTGGCGTTGCCGGCCTCCTGCTTGAGCGGCGTCGCGATGATCAGCCGCGCGTTGCCCAGGAACGCCCCCTCGGGCGCGGGTGCCGACTGCTTGAGCTGGTGGATCCGCCCCCGGGTGAGTCCGGCCTCAGCCGCGATCTGGGCATAGGACATGCCCTGCTCGTGCAGCTCGGAGATCACCCGCTGACGCAGCCGCGACAGCTCGGTGACCTCCTGCTGCGCCTCGGCCAGCCACACGGTGGCTGCTCGTAGCAGCTCGAACGGGTTCTTGATGGCGGCGATCCGCTGCGTTTCTCCCGCCATGTCCCCTCCGGTGTCTGCCCCAGTCAACACAGAGTCTAGGGGGATAGACAGAATCAGCAAACGCAGGTGTCGGCAGGTTCGCTGTGTGTCGTGGGGCATCGCGGGGTCTCCTGGCGGCAGCTTCAGCCGTCGTTGTATAGGGGGCTATACACCCTGTGGAACGGGCGAATCGTTGGTGGTACTGGCTTGTTCTTCTGCGGTGGATGCTACTGAACTTGAACTCGTGAAGTCGGTGTAGTTCGTTGCCGTTCCTCCGGAGTCGCTGCTCTACGACCCGGTGCCTGGTAGCTGTGCGGCGACAGTTGCCACGAAGTACTGCAGGATGGTGAACGGCAGCGTCTGCATCCCGTCAAAGAAGACCTCTGCGGGCTTCTCCTCTTCGGGGGCGTAGACGACCACCGTCACGGCTG